>NZ_JARBDD010000003.1:0-312267 GCF_036577665.1 Gulosibacter sp. GYB002
TTTTGGCATTGGGCCCTCGGCGCTGACGGAGGCCATGGGCATGCTCAACCACCATTTCGCAGCAGCCGCCTGATCGGCGCAGAGCGACAGCCTACCTCTGACTGCCGCCAATCTTTGCAACAGAGCCGCTGACCAGGAGATGCCAGAGCAGGAAGCGCTGGAGTACTTAGCGGCGCTCAGTGTGTTGGCGCGATGGGTGGATGAATCGACGTTGGCGGTTGCATCGTGAGCGCGTTCAACGAGAACACCGTCGAGCTGGCTGCGCTGGAGTACTTCGCGGAGCTGGGCTACCACACCCTGCACGGCCCGGACATCGCACCGGGCGAGCCGGGCGCGGAGCGTGACTCCTATGAGGAGGTGTTCCTCTGGGGCCGGCTGCGTGATGCGATCAGGCGGATCAATCCCGGGACTTCCCCTGCCCTGATCGACGAGGCGATCAAGCGCGTGCGGCGTGCGGAGTCGCAGAGCCCAATCGATGAGAACTATCGACTGCATCAGCTCATCACGGAGGGCGTGCCTGTTGAGCGTCGGGATGCTGACGGTGCGCTGCGGACGACCAGGTTGTGGCTGGTCGACTTCGAGCAGCCGGAGAACAACGACTGGGTGGCGATTAACCAGTTCACGATCGTCGAGAACGGCAAGAACCGCCGGCCTGACGTGCTGGTGCTCGTCAATGGAATGCCGTTGGCGCTGCTGGAGTTGAAGAACCCGACTGCCGAGCACGCCACGCTGAAGTCGGCGTGGAACCAGGTACAGACGTACCGGCAGGACATCCCGTCCGTGTTCGTGCCCAATGCCGTGACGGTCATCTCGGATGGCACGTCGGCGGCGATGAGCAGCTACGCCGGAGCGTTCGAACACTATGCGCCGTGGAAGACCATCGAGGGCCGCGAGGTGGTCAGTGACAGCCCGGCTCTTGAAGTGCTGATCAAGGGAGTGTTCGAGCCGAAGCGGTTCCTTGATTTGCTGCAAAACTTCATCGTCTTCAGCGACGAGACCGCCACCGACAAGGCCACTGGGCAGCCGACACGGGTGCTGGTCAAGCGGGTGGCGAAGTACCACCAGTACTGGGCGGTGAACGCGGCTGTCGAGTCGACCGTGCAGGCGTCTCGGCCTGATGGTGACCGTCGTGGTGGTGTGGTCTGGCACACCCAGGGCTCGGGCAAGAGCTTCGAGATGGTGTTCTACGCCGCAAAGATCATGCGCGATCCTCGGATGGTAAACCCGACGCTGGTATTCATCACTGATCGCAACGACCTCGACGACCAGCTGTTCGGGGAGACCTTCGCCCCGGCACGCATCTTGCCGGAGACACCGGTGCAGGCCACAACGCGTACTGACCTGCGCTCGAAGTTGAAGCGCGCTTCGGGCGGCATCGTCTTTACGACGTTGCAGAAGTTCGCTCCCGGTGAGGATGGCGATGCCAACCCGGTGCTGACCGACCGGCGCAACGTCGTCGTCGTGGCCGACGAAGCGCATCGCAGCCAGTACGGCTTCGGAGAGACGCTGGATCGTCACGGACGCTTGCGCGCAGGTCTGGCGAAGCACATGCGAGATGCTTTGCCCGGTGCCACCTATCTCGGCTTCACCGGTACACCGATCGAGTCGAACGACAAGTCCACGCGCTCGGTGTTCGGTGACTACATCGACGTCTACGACCTCACTCGTGCGGTCGAGGACGGCGCGACGGTGAAGATCTTCTACGAATCGCGTCTGGCGAAGATCGATCTGTCCGACGACGACCTTGCCGCGCTCGACGAGCTGGCGGACGAGATCACCGAGACCGTCGAAGAAGATGCCGCCACGGCGGCGAAGTCTCGCTGGTCGCGCCTGGAAGCCATCGTCGGCGCTGACTCGCGCCTCGACCTCATTGCCCGGGACATCGTCGAGCACTGGGAGAAGCGGCGTGAGGCGCTGTTCGGTAAGGGCATGATCGTCACGATGAGCCGCCGGATCGCGGTGCGGCTCTACGAGAAGATCATCGCGCTTCGCCCGGACTGGCATTCGGACGATCCCGCTAAGGGCAAGATTAAGGTCGTCATGACCGGCTCGGCAGCGGATCCGGCCGAGTTCCAGCCGCACATCTACTCCAAGGACGTCCGCAAAGATCTAAAGCTCCGGGCGAAGAACCCCGACGACGAACTCGAGCTGGTGATCGTCCGTGACATGTGGCTGACCGGCTTCGATGCGCCCAGCATGCACACGATGTACGTCGACAAGACCATGCAGGGTGCAGGGCTCATGCAGGCCATCGCTCGAGTCAACCGCACCTTCCGGGACAAGCCCGGCGGCCTCATCGTCGACTACATCGGCGTGTTCTCGAACCTCCAGGCGGCCCTCCAGGAGTACTCACCCTCCGACCGTGACCAGGCAGGCGTACCGATCGACGAGATGGTCGCCGTCATGTTGGAGAAGCACGACATCGTCCGGGGACTGCTGCACGGCGTCGATTACGATTCCTCGCCCTCGCTCACCGCCTCCCAGCGCCTGACGGAGTACGCCAGGGTGCTCGACTTCGTCATGGCTGACCCCGACCGCACCAAGCGCTTCAACGATCAGGTGCTCGCACTGGCCAAGGCGTTCGCTCTGGCTGGAGCGCGCGACGAGGCGGCAGCGATCCGCAACGATGTGCGCCTGTTCACTGACGTGCGTGCCGCCATCTTGAAGATCCAGAACCCGGATTCTGGGCGTGGCGGATCCGGGGCGGTCGAGATCGACACGGCATTGGGGCAGCTGCTCAACGAGGCGGTCGCCGCCGACCAGGTGGTTGACATCTACAAGCTCGCCGGTGTCGAGACGCCAGAGCTGTCGATCCTCAGCGACGAGTTCCTCGACTCCCTCGCGGAGAATGACAAGCCGAACCTGCAGATGGGGTTGCTGCGGCGCCTTCTCAACGACCAGATCCGCTCCGTGCAGCGCACCAACCTTGTGCAGGCACGGAAGTTCTCCGAACTGCTCGACGAGGCGATCAATCGGTACACGAACCGGTCGCTGACGACGGCGGAGATCATCGCGGAGCTGGTCAAGCTCGCCAAGCAAATGCGCGACGATGCCAAGCGCCACGACGACCTCGGCCTGTCTGCTGCCGAGGTCGCTCTCTATGACGCCATTGCCCAGAATGATGCTGCCGTGCTGGAGATGGGCGATGCCACCCTGAAGAAGATCGCCGTCGACCTTGTCTGGGCTGTGCGCACCAGCGTCGTCATCGATTGGGATCAGAAGGAGAGCGTCCGCGCCTCGATGCGCTCGAAGGTGCGGCGTCTGCTCGCCAAATACGACTACCCGCCCGACGCTGAGGCAAAGGCGATCGAACTGGTGCTGGAGCAGGCGGAGCTGTTCGCTAAGGGGGAGGTATCGGAGGGATGAACCACGCCCCGAAGGAGCCGACCGAGAAGTCCAAGTGGAGCCTCATCCCACTCACCCCTGAGTATCTCGAAGCTGAGCACAGTGGCTACGTCTCGGCGCTTGAGGCGGCACTTCAAGACGATGAAATCCGTAACATCGCGCTGTCCGGAAACTACGGTGTCGGCAAGAGCAGCATCTTGCGGGAGCTCGGGAAGCGACTTGACGGCCGCGTTGTCGAGCTTTCGCTGTCGACCCTTGCCCCGATTGAAGCGTCCAAGTTAGACGAGTCGGTGCCGCTGCAGGCCACGACTCCGACGAACCGTATCCAGCAGGAGATCGTCAAGCAGCTGCTTTACCGGGAGGATCCGAGCAAGACGCCTGCGTCCAGATTTCGTCGAATCGAGCGCTTCCGGTGGTGGAGAGAGTTCGGCACGGCTGCACTGATCGGTCTGGCCGTTGCCGTCATTTTCTTGCTGACTGGCTGGACTGCGCAGATTTTAGCGACCTTCACGGCGCTGAACTACCTCGGCATCTGGACGCATCTGATCGTTTGGGTCGTGGCAACGACTGCGGTGCTCCTGGTGCGCTGGCTGTTCTACGGGAAGATTCGCATCAAGCAGCTGTCCGCCGGCGCAGCGACTGTCACCCTCGATGACAACGCTGTGTCGTACTTCGACCAGTACCTCGACGAGATCGTCTACTTCTTCGACGTGTCGGATCGTGACGTCGTGATCTTCGAGGACATTGACCGCTTTAACGACTCACACATCTTTGAGACGCTGCGTGCGCTGAACACGTTGCTCAACGCCTCGCCTCAGATCGAGAAGCCGATTCGCTTCATCTACGCGATCAAGGACAGTATTTTCGACCGGATCGGGCTGGAGGCGGAAGGCCGTAAGCTCGAGACGGGCGTGCTGGCAATCGAAGATCCGGCGCAGGCTGAGGCGGTGCGTGCTAACCGCACCAAGTTCTTTGATCTCGTGATTCCGGTGGTGCCGTTCATCACGCATCGCAGTGCACGGAACCTGGCGACTCGGTTGCTGGCCGAGATCGAGCACAAGGTGGAGCCGGAACTGCTCGATCTGGCTGCGCAGTACGTCCCTGATATGCGGCTGCTGAAGAACGTCCGCAACGAGTTCATCGTCTTCCGCGACCGAATCTTCTCAGGCGACGGTGAGCAACTCGACCTGAGCGAGACTGACTTGTTCGCGATGATGCTCTACAAGAGCACGCACCTCACGGACTTCGAGACGATCCGGCTCGGCAAGAGCAATCTGGACACCCTCTACAAGCTTAGTCGCGAGCTGGTAGCCGAGAACATCAAGCGGATGGAGGGCGAGCGTCGAGTGCTTCGACAACGGCTCGCGCGGGTCAACGGAGCGGCAACTCGAAGCGCTCAGCTGGGAGATCGCCTCTTGGCGCACGTCCAACGGGTTGTGGCTGCTGCGGGGCACCAGCAACAGTATGCGACGGGTGTATTTGAGTGTCAGGGCGAATCCGTTGATGACCTCAAGAGCGTGCAGTTCTGGACGAGTTTCGTCGCGGCTGATGGCGACCCAGTGCTCCAGTGGCGCAACAATTACGGGCACACGCTGTCATTCACTCGGAGTCACCTCGCGACGGAACTGGGTGATCCCCTAGACCCGGACAGTTGGAGCGAGGCAGATCGGGATTCGCTGAACGAACAGATCGAGGACAGGGCCGAGGAGATCAAGTTCCTACGCGGTGCGGACATGGGTGATCTGATCAAGCGCCCAGAGTTTCTAGTCATGTTCAAGGAACTCGACACGCCTGCGAGCGAAGGTACGTCTGAGACCTACAAGGAGACGGCGCAGTCGCTTGAGTACGTCGCCAAGGCACTGCTCAAGCCCGGCTTGGCCTATCAGCTTGTTCGGGCAGGACACATCAACCGCAACTTCACGCTGTACACATCGACGTTCCACGGCGACCGCGTAAGCCCAGCGGCGACGAACTTCATCATCCACCACGCCGAGCGAGACCTGATGGATGCGCACTTTGAACTCGGCCCGGAGGATGTCGATGCCGTCGTGCGGGAATGTGGCAAGAGCGCACTGAAAGAACCAGCGCTCTACAACATCGCGATCCTTGATCGTCTCCTGGCAACCAACGTTGATGCAGCCGACATCATGATTCGCTCGCTGGTTGGCCTGGGAGAGAGTCAGACGCAGTTCCTGCAGGCGTACTTGACCGCCGGTGAGCAGCGCGCACAACTCGTCCAGCGGTTTGTGACAGTGTCGCCGAGAACGCTTCTCTACCTAGTGAACCAAGCGGAGCTGGACGACGCTTCGCAGCTAAAACTAGTAGACGTTGCATTGGGGAATCTGTCATCGTCAGTGCAGCGCGCGGACGCGCGGGTCGTCGATTATCTACGAACGCACCACGCGGAGTTCTCCGTCCTCACGAACGACGGGATGTCCGCCCAGGCAGAGCGAGTTGGAGCGCTCTTCGCCGAGGCGAGTATCACGCTGCCTAGCCTGATGCCGCTCTCGGCAAGTGCCCGTCCGTCGTTCGTCTCGCGCAGTTTGTACGACATCACGCATGAGAACCTGACCCTCGCGATTGGCAATGACGAGACGGTTGCTCTCGACGTCATCCGAGCGGCGAACAAGACGGTCTATGACTACGTCCTCGAACATATCGATGCCTATCTGGGCGCGATCGAAGGCTCTTCCGCAGCGGTCGATACAGGTGAGCAGTTCATCGCAGTGCTCGAGGAACTACTCGAGCAAGGGACACCTCGCCTAGCCGACGTGGTTGAGCGCGCTGCGCCAGCGTGCCAGGTTGTCGATCTTGGCGCCATCTCCGAGGGAGCGTGGCCGGCGTTGGCTATGCATCAGCGGTTCCCTGCAACGTTCAACAACGTCAGCCGATACGTTGCTGCTCTTGGAGTCGATGCCCACCTCGCTCCGCTGCTGGCCGCAGCAGGCACGCTCACCGAGGCTGAGTCGGCCGACGAGGACGAGAAGACCACGTTGGCGATCAAGATTCTTGCGGCACGGGAGCAGCTGCCAGCCGCAACGCTGCGTTCGGACCTTGTTGCGAGCTTGGAGCTGGGTAGCTACATCGATGTTGAGGAGATCGCTGCCGAGACGGGCGACTTGTTCGCGTTGCTACTCAAGCACGACATCATCTCCGATGCAGCCGAGTCATACGAGCACCTTGCGACAACCGATTGGCCAACGCGCAGGGATTTCATACGCGAGTCGAAGAAGTTCGCAAGCTACATGACGCCGGAACTGGTGCAGCCGGATCTGGCGGAACTCCTGACAAACATTGAAATCAATGACGCAATCAAGCGGGCGATCGTTGACCAGTCTGCAGCGTACGCTGAGGTCGCCGGGCAACGAGGGTTGAATGAGCTAGCCTGCCTCGCTGTGCAGTATGGGTACACCATCCCCTTCGCAGCCGTACAGACGATGGCGCAGGGCGGTACTTCTGCGCAGTACGTAGTGCCCCTCCTCGAACCTCACCTTGACACCCTCGCGCGCGCAGACCTCTTCGCGATCTTGCAAGCGCTGGGAGGCGACTATTGGAAGCTGACCACAGTGGGACGCACCGCCCTGTATATCACGAATACCCCTTCAGACCGAGCCCTCCTTGAGCGGTTGAAGCGACACGGAACCGTTAGCTCGTATAACGCGGATGTCTCGTCCATCAAGGTGAACAGGAAACACAAGTGATGTGCATTTGTAGGCAGCGAGGACAGAGATGAGCGAGAAGACGACACATGGGGCGCGATGGGTGCGGGCTGCGCTTCAAGTGAACCCCTACCAGTACCAAGGGAAGAACGCGCCGTCGGCCACGTACAGTACGGAGGCTGACTACAACAAGGCCCTGCTTGACGAGTGCGAAACGCGGGGCATCGAGTTGTTTGCGGTCACTGATCACTGGAAGGTCGACTCTGCACTCCAGCTCATCCGCGACGCAGCCGATCGGGGCATCGTTGCCCTTCCCGGCTTTGAGGCGAACTCCGACGAGGGCATCCATATCCTCGTGATCTTCGAAGCGGGTACCAGCGCGGCGACGATCAACGCCGCGATCGGGATGTGCGGTGTTGCACCTGGCTGCGCCAACGGGACAACTGGTGCGTCGTTCACCGACATCCTCGAGAAAATGACCGCGCAGGGCGCGCTCGTGATTCCTGCCCACGTCAATGTCCCAAACAGCGGCCTTCTGACCGGCCGCGCCGGACAGCCGCTCGTCACGAAGATCAAGCACCCGGATCTTCATGCACTCGGCATCACGCCCAGCCAACCCGATGGCACAGACCAGGCTGCGATCCTCAACGGCACCAAGCCCTACGACAGGGCTCACCCGCTTGCCGCGATCCATGCCGACGATGTGACGAAGCCCTCCGCCCTCCAGAACGAGGGCGCGAGCTGCTGGTTCAAGGTCAGTCGCCTCTCCGTGGACAGTCTTAAGCTCGCCGTCCGGACTCCTGAGACCCGAGTCTCGCTGGAAGATCCCGCGATCGAGGCGCGCCCCGCCCTGAAGGAGATCTCGTGGGTCGGCGGCTTCCTGGATGGCGTAACGATCCCGCTCTCGACAGATCTCACGACGCTCATTGGCGGTCGAGGAACCGGTAAGTCGACCGCTATCGAGAGCCTGCGATTCGTGCTGGGACTCACTCCGATTGGTGCGGAGGCGAGGCGAGACCATGACGGCATCGTGAGCGGCGTGCTCAAGTCGGGCACCGTTGTGAAGCTGCTTGTCGAGACCACCTCGCCGTGCGCGCGAACATTTACCATCGAACGCTCCGTCAACAATCTTCCGGTCGTGAAAGACGAGAGCGGTACTGCCACCAACCTGCGGCCAGTCGATGTCATCGCGAACGTGGAGATCTTCGGGCAGCACGAGCTCGCCGAGCTGACGAACGACAGCTCGAAGGTCGCGAGCATGCTGCAGCGGTTCCAAGGGGGCGGCGAACTGACAGTCGAGCACATCGACACCTTGGAGAAGCTCAAGCTGAATCGAGAGAAGCTGGCTCGTGCGGAGGAAGGGCGATCTCAGCTCGAAGATGAGCTCGCGGATATCCCGCGGCTTGAGGAACAGGTGCGGCACTACACCGACACGGATGTGCCGACTCGACTCAAGGAGGTCACGCGACTCACCCAAGATGAAGCAGTTTTCACCGAAGCAACGGCGCGCGTGACCAATGCTCAGGAGTCGCTATCAACGCTCACTGACCCGCAGCTGATCACCAAGCTGGAGGCGGCATTTGAGAACATCGATGACTCACCGAGATCTGGCTATCTCAAGCGCGCGCAGGCTGCATCGACGGCACTCGCCGCCAAGCTGACGGCGCTTGCGACTGAGGCCCGCGCAGCGCTCGACGCGGCATCCTTGGAGATCGAGACAGCGAAGACCGAGTGGTCAGACGTAGTTCGCGAGCAACGTGACGAGCACGATGAGGTGCTGCGCAAGCTCGTGGAGGAAAGGCTGGAGCCCAACAAGTACCTCGACGCGACCAGAGCGCTGGAGACGCTGAAGGCTAAGGAGTCTCGACGCGCCGGTATCGCAACAAGCCTTCGGGCCCTGCAAACCGAGCGGGACACCCTGCTGCAGGCGCTCAGAGGCCACGAGAAGGACCGGGCACGAGAACTGACCGAGGCGATCCGTGCCGCGAACGCCGCGACCGGCGGTGTCGTGATCGTGAAACCCGTCCCCGCGGCGGATCGGAAGCACATCAAGTCGCTGATTGAGCAGTCCATCTCCGGCCAGCGGAATCGCATCATGGCGGCTATCGACCAGGACAACTTCTCAATGCGAGCTTTCGTGGAAGCGGCGCGGGTCGGAGAGTCGGAGCTGAGCGCGCAGTTCTCGATCACCGGCGCGCAGGCGCGATCACTGGTCGAAGCCGGTGAGCCTCTTTTCCGCCAGCTCGAAGAGCAGTCGGTTGGGCAAGCTGTGGAGGTGCAGCTGGACGTGCAGGCAGGAACCGGCACACGCGAGTTCAAGAAGATGGACGATCTGTCGAAAGGCCAGCGTGCGACCGCACTGCTCCTTCTCTTGCTCAGCGCATCGAACGCTCCGCTCGTGATCGACCAACCTGAGGATGATCTCGACAACCGATTTGTTTATGACGGCATCGTCACCAACCTTCGGAGCCTGAAGGGTAAGCGTCAGATCATCGCGAGTACTCACAACGCGAACGTTCCAGTGCTCGGTGACGCCGAATTGATCGTGGCTCTCGAAGGAGATGGCCAGAACGGCCGAGCTGCAGCGGACGGGATAGGATCTCTGGACGATGTAGCTATTCGCTCACACGTTGAGAACGTGCTCGAGGGAGGGCCTGCAGCATTCAACGCTCGACAGCATCTTTACGGGTTCTAGCTGCTATCCCGATTCAAGGCAGCGCCGTCCAGACATTTGTCGTTACGGTGCGTGCGTCCGCAGTATCCGCTTGATCGTCGACTCACTCACTCCGTACAGCTCCATCAACTCGCGTCGGGTCGTCCCGCTGGCAAACAGGCGTCGTGCCTCGGTCTTCTGCTCGCCGCTGAGGGCTGCACGCTTCGCCTTGATGGTGAGGTCGAATCCAGCGCGGCGGACCGTGTCTAGGACGGTGTTGCGGCGCACGTTGTAGCGCTCGGCAAGCTCGTACGTTGAGGCGCCGGCCTCGTAGTCCTCGATCAGGAGCTTGACGACCGACCGATGCAGCGCGTTGTGCTGGGGGAGCGGTCGCTTGTCAGGCTCCCGGGACGAGGCGCGGCCTGCGGACAA
This sequence comes from Gulosibacter sp. GYB002, assembly GCF_036577665.1. NCBI lineage: Bacteria > Bacillati > Actinomycetota > Actinomycetes > Micrococcales > Microbacteriaceae > Gulosibacter > Gulosibacter sp. GYB002. Next base: position 10,090 of record NZ_JARBDD010000003.1, read on the forward strand.
GAGCTCGGCCAGCTCCGCCGTCTTCCACGCTTGTTGGCAGTAGTTTCGCAGCAGCCCGAGATGCTGAGTGTTGTGGAGCGGGCGCCGCTCGGGCAGTCGTTCAAGGATCCTGCTGTTGAGGCTGGTCGCACCGTGACGACGCTCCAGCCAGCTGCGGTGACGTCCACCACGGATGGAACGATCTCTCCGGCGTGGCTATCAACGTCGGCGAGTAAGCGGAAGACCGACACTCGGCTCGGACGCTCAGCGCCGAGGCCCGCCTTCTCGGTCACGATGTACTGTTCGACGAAATGGAAGGCAGGTCCGACGATGATGGATCGGCCTGATTGCGCAGGCCTATCGCCCGTGCGAGTCGCGCATGACGACCCGGGCCGCGCGCAAATGAGTCCTGACAGTGCCAGGCGAGTAGCCCAGCACTGCGCCGATGCGCTCAAGTGACATGCCTTCGTTATAGCGTGTCTTCATCTGAGCAGTCTCTTCCCGAGTAGGGGACTGGTTCCGTAGTCTGAGTCCGCGCTCGCGGAGGAGGCGTGACAACCGCTCATGCTCGATCCCAACTTCCTTCGCGACCGCCTTCAACGATCGCCCCGACAGGTACTCAGTTTCCGCCTCCTGAAGGGCAGCCTCATCCGGTCGAGACAGCTGAAGGAGGCTCCGCCTCGGTGGGCCCGGTGGACACGTGCGCCTCCGAATTGCCCTGTGGCTCGCGACCATCCGCGCCAGCGCTGGGGCAAGTTTCGACAAGCCCCCCGCTAGGTCCACCAAGTAAAAGCGGTCCCCGTGAGGGGCCGTTTTTAGTTGGTGAAGGTGCTCCCCGCGCCTGCTACGGCTCCAAATTAGTGTTTGATGCTAGTCAGCTCGATGGGCCGGATTCAGTGCTTCGATCGCCGACATCGGGGTGTCGTAGGCGAGGACGTTGTAGCCCTCGTCTTCTCCGGGCCACAGGAATGTGTGGTCGAAGCTGTCGGTGGCGAGGTCGTATCGGGCGATCCAGGTCTGCCAGTTACCGCGCTGCGGGTCGGCGGTGAGCTCGCGCAGCCGTGCAATCAGCGCACAGTTGAACGCCGGGTTGACCCCGGACACCGTGGTGATCAGAGTCTCCTCGCCGACAAACCGCCATGCCTGGTGCGCCGAATGTCCCTGTTCGTAACCGGACACGATCACAAAACCGTCCCACGGCTTGCGCTGGTTGAGTTTTCTGTCCACCAGCAGGCACCGGCCGATGACCTCCAGGATCGAATCGACGGAGTCGTAGTCAACCTCGATATCGGGTGCACTCATTGTGTTCCCTTCAGCTTCTTCACACGGACGGCGTATCCCTGGCAGAAGTCAGCCACTGAGGCGGTTCGGCCGGATGGGCCGGATTCAATGCTTCGATCGCCGACATCGGGGTGTCATAGCCAACTACGTTGTAGCCGTCGTCTTCTCCGGGCCACAGGAACGTATGGTTGAAGCGGTCGGTCGCGAGGTCGTATAGGGCGACCCAGGTCCGCCATTTACCGCGCTGCGGGTCGGCGGTGAGCTCGCGCAGTCGATCCAGCACGTCTGGGTTGAGTGCCGGGTTGGCAATATACACCCCTGCAGGAAGCGTCTCCTCGCCGACAAATCGCCATGCCTGGCTCGCCGCATGTGCCTCTTCAAACCCGGTCACGACCACAAAGCCGTCCCACGGTTTTTCCTCGTTGAGCCGCTCGTCCAATTTGAAGCACTGGCCCATGACTTCGAGCATCGAATCGGCGGAGTCGAGGTCAACCTCGATATCGGATGTAGTCATTTTGTTTCCTCCGGGGTTGTCAGATGTGCGCGCAGACACTATCGGTTTCTGCCTCGTGTTGGCTGATTAAACACCGGCCTCTCCCGTGAATCGCTCGCTGAGAGCAGCGGTGCTGGCTTTATCGGTTTCGATGAGATGGAGCTACGGGCAGGTGACGCTAAACGAAAACTCCAGCGACTCGAGCTCGGCAGCGGGGTTTGCGATGTCTGCCGCCACTGCGATCCCCGAAATCTCATAGCTCTTGCCGTCAACCTTGAGGGTTGCTTCGCCGGTGTTGCCCGGGAAAACAGTGAGGCTGGTTCCGTCGAGTGTGGCGCTGAAGGTCGACAGTTCGCCCTGGTTGAGCAGCACGCCAATCCCTTCTTCGGGGCGCGCATTGTCGACAACTCGAATGGTGGTCGTGCCGTTTGCCTCTTCGCAGCTGACACGGCCATTTGCCATCGACATGTCTTGTCCATCTACGGTGAGGGATGCGGTGTTCGCTCCACCGTTCCCCACGTCTTGAGTTGCTTCACCCTCTGGTGTTGAGAGCTCTGTCTCCTGGACAGTCTGCTCGCCGGCAGCATCGGTGGTAGCGGTGGCCGCGTCTTCGCTCTGCTCAGCACAGCCGGCGAGGAGTGCCGAAGCGGCCAGTGCAGCGGCGATCGTTCCCAAAGCTCGTTTCATCAGTCAACTCTCCTACTCGCTGGGGCGTGCTAAAAACCTACTGCCGCTAGCGGTGTGGAAGCATCATGCAACTGGTCGAGACGGTTTCGACTTGAGGATGACTTGCCCACTGCGCAAAATGCTCCGGGCTACGTGTCGTTTCGCTGCGATTCTCGCAGCGCGTAGTGTGCGCCATCGGCTGAACGCTCGAGAAAACCGCTGTCGACGGCATCGCGCCGAATCAGCGCGAAATCGCGGCAAAACATGGCGATTCCGGCGTTGAGTTCGGGCTCTGAAAGCGTCTGCGAACGAGCAATGCGGTCGAATACGATCGACACGATCCGCTGCGACAGCTCCATACGCTCGCCAGCATCCGCCGGCATTTCCGACACCTGGGCAGCATCGAGGATGGCGCGATCCGAAATCGTCAACATGAGCGTGGATGCGGTGTCACGTGCCAGCGCAGCATCGACCTGACCAGATTCATCCAGCCAATCGAGCGGCGGCAAAGATGCATCCGCAGCATCGGGCTGATTACCGCTGAGTCGAGCCGCAAGTGCCAGCCGCAGTTTGGGTGTGGCGAGCAGCGAAAACAACATTCGTGCTCGTCGCACCGCCTCATGAACCTGATCAGTCTCGTGAGTCATTGGGCCAGCATATTCGCGTCGATGCAAAATTATTGCCCGAGAACGATTTATCGCACCGATTTGTGGCCGGCGTTAGCGTGACTCAAGACCGAGCTGCGTCAACCACTCCCGCATTTGTTCGCGTCCGTGCAGGCCCTTGATGGCACCAATGCGACCAAGAATTGTGCGCTGCCAGCTGTAGTCGGGTTTGCCATAGTTTGCGTAGTATCCGGCTAGCCGAGATTCATATTCGACAGCCGGCTCGCGCCAGGCTTCAGCACCGTAGTTTTCGTGGTGCACGACCGCCTCCATCGGAACGCGGGGTTTGATGCCCGCCTGTTCGCTGGGATCGGGCCAGCCCAGCGACATGCCAAACGCCGGGAAAACATGGGGTGGCAGATTGAGCTCTTCAGCCACAGCCACCGGGTTATTTCGCACCGAGCCCACAAAAACGCCACCCATGCCGAGCGACTCGGCCGCCAGCAGGGTGTTTTGCGCCGCAATACCGCAGTCAACAAAACCAACGAGCGTGTTTTCAAGATAGGGGAGCGACTCAACCTGCGCTTCGGCTGCCTCAGCCATGGCCACGGCTCGGTGCAGGTCGACCACCCAAACCAAAAACACCTCGGCCGATTCCACATAGGGATGCCCACCAATGGCTGCCGAGATTCGCTGCATCCGTTCACGATCACGAATCGTCACCACGCTAAAAAGCTGCAGATTGGATGACACCGAGGCCGACAGTCCCGCAGCCAAGATTGAGGTGAGCTCGGCTTCAGAGATTGGTTGATCGGTAAATTTGCGCACCGAACGGTGTCGCAATTGCAACTCGATGGTTTCGGATGCGGCAGCTGGCAGTGACGCCAGCGAATCGTCCGAGTATCGGGTGGCAATGAGCTTGGCGACATCGGCAGCGGTGGTCAACGGAACGCCCTTTCTTGGGATGCGGTACGGTGCTAGCAGCCTAACGGGCTGGCAATGAGAAGCTGCGTGGCGATTTTGGTTACTCAGCCTGGAGGGGGGCGCGGTCGGGGGAGCTACCCCAATACAATGACGGCAGGAATTCTTGTCTGAACCCAGGGAGTTGCAATGAAGGTTCACAATCGTCGAATTGCCGTAATCGTGAGTATCGCCGGCGCTCTTGCGCTGAGCGGCTGTGCCTCTGGTTCCGACGCCGATAATGCCTCGGACAAACGGCAAGAAGAGCCGGCGCCGATGACGCAGACGGGCCCCAGCGAGACGAGCGCGCAGCCCGGCCAAACACCCTCGGCAATCGAGGTAGAGGCCACGCCGAGCTACATGGTTTATGGCGATCCGAATGCCAAGACCACCATCGATATTTATTCCGACTACCTCTGCCCGCACTGCGCACAGTTCGCGGCCGACGTGCTTCCCGAACTTAAGTCGGATGCGCTCAGTGGCAGCAATATCAAGGTGGTGCTGCACGATTTTCGGGTGGTTGACGACTCGGGCTCAATGATCACTGCAGTTGCAGCCCGCGCTGCGGGTGAGCAGGGCAAATTTGACGAGATGCATGCTGTGCTGATGCAAGAACAGCAGTCGCTGCATGACCACCTCAGCGCCGATACTTTGGATGCGGATGCAATGGTTGAGTTTGCGAAGCAGGCTGGTGTTCCTGATCTGCAGAAGTTCCAGAGCGATATCAACAATGTTGCGCTCGGCCGCGGTGTCGCCGAGGACGAGCAGCAGGGTAAGGACATGGGTGTGCAGGGAACTCCGTATGTCTTTGTGAATGGCAAGCTTGTCGATCAGCCGACTCTCAGCCAAATTCGTCAACTTACCCGCGGTTAGTGTTCCGAACTCTTGCCGGCGATGCCGCTTGGTAAAGACACAGTGCAATTAAAGGGGTCGCCGCTGATGAAGTTGCCCTGCCGGTAATAAACAAAAAGGGTTCGCCGCGCACATAAGTGGCAGGGCGAACCCTTTTAGCTGGGTGGCAACTACTCGGCGTTGCCCTGCGAGGCGTCGAATGCCTCGACGATTTCGGTGGGTACGCGACCACGGTCGGCTACCTCGTAACCGTTGGCGCGAGCCCATTTACGGACGGCAGCAAGGTCACGCTTTGGCCCGGTTGAAGGCAGCTGTGTGCGCGTGCCGCGAACCTGGCGGCCACCAGTGCGGCGAGCAACTGCAACATAGCTCTGGAGTTTTTCTCGCAGTGCGGCTGCGTTATCCGGGCCGAGATCAATTTCGTAATCGACACCGTCGAGTCCGAACTTTAGGGTCTCGCCTTCGCCGTTTGCGAGTACGGTGCCGTCGAGGTCGTCGACGATCTGATAAATAACCTTGCGGGCCATTATTGCCTTTCATTGCGGGTGAGCATCTATGTGAATGACGCGAAAGTCATTCAATTATTGATCTGGTTTCAATTTTTTGGCAACTTGCGATCCGTCAACTTGGCGAACTCTCAGCTTTGTTCGGGATCTGCCTGGCTGGCGGAGCTGTCGATTTGCGGCGCGGGTCGTAGCTAGGGAATGATCTGTTGAGATCTAAATGCGTCTACTTGTTGGAGGCGCTCACTACTATCCGCCCGTAACCAGAGAGACAGTTCGATGGAGGATCAAACGCTCACCACGGTTCAGGTGCAGGGTGTTGCGCAGTGGCAGCAGTATGCCAACAGCGTGCTCCTGCCGCGCACCGTGGCTGAATGTGCGGGAGAAGAACTGAGTGCTGAGATCACCGCCATCGTGATAGATGGAATCCGGGCTTATCTCGTCACCGGCAGCGCGCACCACTCAACTCGGGGCGAACGACTGATCGGATTCGGGAACGACCCCTTTTTTGCGGTGGTATACCAATTGCGGGGCACATCGCTAGTGGCACAGCACGGCGAATCGACAGTGCTGCATCCCGGTGAATTTACGGTGTATGACGCCACTTCGCCATATGACCGAGAGTTTCATGCCGGCACCACACTGGTGATTCTCGTTCCACAACAACTCATATCGTTGCCGCCGCGCGCATTCCAAAGGATGAGCGCGCTATCCATCAACGCGGCGGCGGGAGCGGGAGCGATCTGCGCAAAACTGCTGGGCGGAGTGGCAGAGAATATGGCAGCCCTCGAAGGACGAGCTGGCAGAGCTATTTTGCAGACTGCGATTGACCTCGTCGCGGCCTGCATTGCTGACACGCTCGAAATCGAACCCTCTTATCGTTTGCAAAACAAACTTGTCACGCTGACGCGCGTGCGTGAATACATCATGTCGAATTTGGGCGACCCGGATCTCGGGCCGCAGCGAATCGCCGAGGCACACTACATTTCGGTGCGGACCCTGCATCAATTGTTTAAAGACCAGGGCACCACGGTGAGCACCTGGATCCGTGAGCGGCGACTTGAAATGGCACGGCGCGACCTTATGGATGTGCGCAGCACCGAACCAATTCGTGCGATCGGGCAGCGGTGGGGTTTTACAGAAGCAACCCATTTTTCGAACGCATTCAAAGCGGCCTACGGGATTTCACCACGGCAGTGCCGTCAGGCTGCACAGCGAGCCGGCAACACACGAGACACCCAAACCGCGATTGTCAGGTAGCTGGTAAGCCGGCGCCTACGAGCATCTGACAACCGCGGTTTGGGGTGCGGCACTATTCGACTCGGGCCAACGCTTGAGCTGGCGCAGTACGGGCAGCCCGCAGTGCCGGGCCAATTGCCGCGATCACACCAATCAGCAACGCAGCGACAACCAGGATCGCGATTCCAGTCCAAGGAATGGCGATGATGAACGAAATCGAATCTTTGGCAAGCACCGAAAGGAATGCCGCGATACCCAGCGGAATACCGATCACGATCGACAGCATCGCGCCAATGAGCGCCAGCGCGACCGCCTCAATGACCACCATGCCCTGCACACCGCGACGCTGCACACCCAGGGCGCGCAGGAGCGCGATTTCGCGGCTGCGTTCGGTAACCGAAAGTGCGATCACACTCGCCAAACCAACCGCCGAGATCACAACGGTGAGCGCCATCATCGCCAGCACAAACGCAGTCATAAACGTGGTCACCTGTTCGTAGAGCGCACGCGTCTGCACCGTGCCGCCAAAGGTGAGCGAGGGGTCGGTTTTGACGAGCTCATGCAGTTCTTCGGCCAACCGGGTGGCATTATTGCCCTCCATATCAAGCCACAGCTGCACTGGCTTCGCCGCCTGATCAAACCGGTTAAGCGCACTGCTCGACACCACCGCGGTACTCGCACCGCTATCGGTTTGCACCGATGCGACCTCAGCGATCGGGTCGGGGTATGCCCGCAGCGTGAGCGTACTGCCATCGGGACGGACCACTCCTACGCTCTCGCCTTCGCGCAGATCGAGCGTGCCTTCAAAGCTGCTCGGTGACAGCAGCATGACATCGTCATTGAGATGCTCGACAGTGCGGTCGGCCATTGAGTCTGGCAGCGCCACCAGATAGTCGACCTGCGATTGCGAGTTTTGCTCTGCATCCAGCCGCACTCCCTGCACCGGCGTAACACCGGTCGCGTGCTGCAGGCCTCGCACCCGTTCGATCTGCGCCTCGCTGAGTGGCGAACCATCGACTGTCGTAACCACTGCATCCACCGGGTATTTGCTGTCGAGCTCTGCGATCGAGGTTTGTGTGCCCGAACTGATGGCGGTCAGCATGGCAATAACCAGGCTGCCACCCAGCGCGATCGAAAGCACGACGGTGCCCGATCGACGCGCGGTGCGCACGAGGTTGTCACCAGCGAGCTTGGGTGTCGTGCCCATCGGTGCCAGGATACGCGCGACCAACGGCGAGAGCACGCGCACCAGTAGCGGCACCAAAATAATGAGTCCGATTGCCGCGACCACTCCGGCTGCGAGCGCAATGAGCAGATCGTGCAGCAGCGCCGCCGCGGTGAGCCCGGCGGCACCGATGCCGGTGAGTATCGTGCCGACAATCCAACCGGCACGATTGCTCCGTACGGAGCCGCGCTCGGTGGTTGCTGAAGCGCTGAGGGCCGCAATCGGCGGGAGCTTCCGCACGCTCACCGCCGGCGCCCACGCGGCAACCAGCGTCATCACGGTGGTGACCGTGAACGCGGCGATAGCCCAGGTTGCCGGAACCGACAGGCCGGCACCGCTCATCCCCACCAGCGTCGCCACCAGATAACCGACGCCGATACCGGCCGCAATACCAACCAGAGCCCCGGCCGCACCGGTGAGTAGCGCTTCGAACAGCACGGTGCGCTGTACCTGCTTACCACTGGCTCCCACCAGTCGCAGCAGCCCGATTTCACGCAGTCGCTGCGCGAGTAGCACCTGGAAAGTGTTGCGGATCACCATTGCGGCGGCAATAACGGCAATGGCGGCAAAAGTGGCAAATATTGTGGCGAGCACGTTGGTGCTACCGGTCATCTGATCGACGAGCTCATTGACATAGTTGCTGGCGTCCGATGCCGTTGCATCAGCAAATTTGGCGTTGATTGCGGTCACCACATCGTCGGTTGCCGCACCCGGAGCGGTTTTTATCGCAAATGCGAACTCATTCGTCTCGTACGACGATGGATGCACGAACACCTGCGGTTGCGGCTCGGTGCCATCTGGCAGCTGCAATAAACCAACCAGCTCGAGTTCGGTGACGGTGTCATCCCAGCTTCGCATCTGCAACGAATCACCAAGCTGCAGGTGCAGTTGTGAAGCGGTCTCGGCCGAGAGCGCGAACTCGGTTGCTGACTCTGGCAGATGCCCCTCGCTGAGCGAAAACCACTGCAATTGCGGGTCGCTATAGGCGGATGCGAGCGGGAACATTTGTTCGTCGCCGTCGATCGTGAACTGGGCCATCGACTGCATCATCGACTCGGCCGACTCCACACCCGGCACCGTGGCAATTTCGGCGCTGCCAATCTCATCCGTCTGAGTTTCGACGACGATGTCTGCCTTTGACAGCGGCGCCGCGATGCTGAGCCGGGTGGCCTGCATCATCGTGTCGACAAAAGTGCCCGTGGCCATGACGGCCATCGCCGCCAACAGAGCGGCAACAAAAACCGCCAATACTCGGCCAGGAGCGCGACGAACCTGTCGTGTGGCAAGAAAAAATGATGAGTTCATGCGCCAACACCTGCCATCGTTGCCACAATCTGCTCGTAGGAGGGGCGACGCAGTTCGTGGGCGACCGCACCATCAACGAGCACCAGCACGCGGTGCGCGTAGGCGGCAGCTGCGGGGTCGTGCGTCACCATGATGATGGTTTGGTTGCGGGTGGCCGCGGCGTCGCGCAGCGATGCGAGTAGTTCACGACCGGTGCGCAGATCGAGCGCCCCGGTTGGTTCGTCGGCAAAAACCACGGCGGGCCGAGTGATTAGCGCGCGAGCAACAGCCACCCGCTGCTGTTGACCGCCTGATAGCTCGTGCGGCAGGTGGTCGAGACGATCAGCAATACCGAGGCTCGTGGTGAGAGCCTGCAGCTCTGTTGGGTCAACCTTGCGGCTCGCCAATTGCAGCGGCAGCACAATATTTTCGCGAGCAGTGAGGGTGGGGACCAGGTTGAACGATTGAAAAATAAAACCCAGCTGATCGCGACGAAGTTTGGTGAGCTCGCGGTCGCCCAGCTGGTTGATCGGTTGACCGGCAACCCAAACCTCCCCGTCGGTTGGCGAGTCGAGGCCGGCGAGCAGGTGCATGAGCGTCGACTTACCCGACCCGGAGGGGCCCATGATGGCAGTGAACTCGCCAATATTGAAACCGGCAGACACCCGGTTCACTGCGGTCACGGTGTTCGGGGGATTGCCAAAAACTTTGGTGAGGCCGCGGCACTGCACCGCGGCCGGTTGCGGATAGGCAGCTGCAGGAGACTGGTTCATGATGCCCGCTTTCTTTTCCGAGACTTGGATCGCGAGGGTTCAGCGCCGCGATTTTTGGTCACCTTCATTGAATTGCGCTGCGGGGTGCGACCGCATCCTGCTCGGGCATAGTGTTGCCACGCCGGGGCATCCTTCACGACCCGGTGAATCCAATACCCAGGTATGGGGTGGGCAAGTGTTCCCGGTGGCAGCGCCCGAGCAGCGCGGGCCGTAGGGTTACTGTGAGGAGGGGCATGAAAGACGGGTTTATTGCGGTTGAACCGCAGCCGATGAGTGTGTTGCGAGCCGACGCGATTATCGCCGGTATTGCAGCGTTATTTGCCGGCATACTGTTTTTGCTGACCGGTGCTCCCTCGTTCTCGCCGGGTTACGAAAACAACCTGGCTCTGCTGTGTTTCGAGATGCTGGTGCCACTACTGCTGACGACCCGGCGGACGCATCCGGTGATGTTTGCGTGTGTTGCCGCGGTCGTGGCCGGGGTGTCGCAGTCGGTGTGGCAGTATTTTGACATCGTCAGCGACCTGGTGGCGCTTGCCGGGGTTTATTCGGTGGCTGCTTTTGCGCCGCACAGGCTGCGGTTTTTGGGCTTCACATCGGCACCATTTGCGCTCTGGATGATTTGGCACATCGTGTGGTTCGGGGGCGCTTTGCCAGGCCAGCCGGGCCAGGAAACCTGGGCCGGGCTGGGGGAGATGCTGCCGGTTATGGGGCTGGTGTTGGTCGCGTATCTTGCGGCATTTGGGCTGGGGCTTGCCAGGCGCGGCCGGCTCGAGGTGGCGGCTCGTGAGCGCGAGCGGCAGCGGATGCTTGAGCAGGATGCGATGCGACTGACTGAACTTGCGGTGGCTGATGAGCGCGCCCGGATTTCACGCGAGATGCACGACATCATCGCGCACTCGCTCGCCTCGATCGTGACACTTGCTGAGGGTGGGCGGTTCGCGGCGCGCGGCGATGCCGAACTCAGCGCTGAACTTTTTGACAAGGTTGCTGCCACCGGCCGGGATGCGCTTACCGATGTGAAGCGATTGCTGCGGGCAGTCGATGAGCCGCAGCAGCAGACTCCGGCACACGGCCCGGCCGATATTGCCGAGCTGGTCGAACGGGCCAGGCTCGCCGGGCAGCCCATTTCGCTAGAGGTTATCGGCGAACCGCGCGCGGTGCCCGCGGGGCTGGGGCTCGCGATTTATCGCGTGGCGCAAGAATCGCTCACCAATGTGCTTAAACACGCGCAGGGAGCTGCCACACTGCTGCGGTGCGAGTGGGGCGACCAGCAGCTGATTTTTCACTGCGATAACGAGCTCACCGGCAGCTCACTACTCTCCGGCAGCTCATTACTCAATGGTGCGGCGCCATCCGGTCGGGGATTACAGGGGATGCGCGAGCGGGTCGAGCTCTTTGGCGGTACTTTCGAATCGGCAGTGGTGGGCAAGCTTTTTACCGTGCGCGCCGAGTGGCCGCTACCGGAAGCCGCCATGTAACCAAACCGGCATCAGCAGCCAGACAGCATGTGCATCCAAAACCCACGAGAGAAAGACACCGTCATGAGTGACGCAACGATACGGGTCCTTATTGCCGACGATCAGGCGCTCGTTCGGGAGGGCTTGGCATTAATCGCTGGGTCGGCACCAGATATTGAGGTGGTTGGCCACGCGGTTGACGGTCTTGATGCTCTGGAATCGGCGCTGCGGCTGCGCCCGGATGTGGTGTTGATGGATGTGCGGATGCCGAATATGGACGGTATCGAAGCAACCGAAAAGCTGCTGGCTCATGCCGGTGAGGCGGATGAAATTCGGGTGCTGGCGCTCACCACCTACGATTCAGAAGATTTTGCGCTGCGGATGCTGGAGGCGGGTGCTTCGGGATTTTTGTTGAAGGATGCCCCGGGCGAGCAGTTGCTGCACGCCATCCGCACTGTGGCCGGTGGCAGCGCCATTATGGAACCGCAGATCACCCGTGCCCTCGTGGCGCGAGCGCACGCCGACGCCGACACCAGCGTTCCCGAAGCGCTGGTGTCGCAGCGTGACGCGCAGCTCGAGCAGCTCACCGCTCGTGAGCGCGAAGTGCTCGAGCTGCTGGTGGAGGGCGAGTCGAACGCGTCGATTGCTGCCAGCCTGTTTTTGGCCGAGGTGACGGTGAAAGCTCATGTTGGCCGCATCCTCGACAAACTCGACGTGCCCGACCGCATCCACGTGGTGATTTGGGCCTACGAAACCGGATTTATTTCACCGGCTGCGGGGCGTTCTTAAGCGGTTTGCTGGGTTTGGCGCCGGTGAGTGCGCGCAGGGCGTACAGGATGGCTGCCAGGTCGACGAGCTCCTGTGTGAGCGCGCCCCACACGGCGGGGATGTACCCGAAGGCCGCGATGGTCATCAGCCCGAGCGACAGCAGGATGCCGATCCAGATGGCTTCGAGTGCTACCCGGTAGGTGTGTTTGCTGGTGCGCACTGCCTGCGAGACACGACCGATGTCGTCGGTCATGATCACCGCATCTGCCGATTCACTGGCTGCGGTTGAGCCGTGGGCTCCCATCGCGATACCGACGTCGGCGGCAGCGAGTACCGGTGCGTCGTTCACCCCGTCACCGACCATGATCACGGGCTTATTGGGCATCTCCGCCACCAGTTTGACCTTGTCATTGGGCAGCAGTGCCGCATGCACCGAGGTAATGCCGGCCTGGCTGGCGAGCGCGTGGGCAGTATCGGGGTTGTCGCCGGTGAGCATGGCAATTTCGGTGATACCGAGGTCGCGCAGTTCAGCGACCGTCTGTGCGGCGTTATCGCGCAGTGCGTCGGCGAGTAGCAGCGTGCCGGCAAATTTGCCGTCAACCGCAACAGCCACCGAGGTTTGTCCCGGGGTGAGGGGATGCGAGCGCGCTTCGGGTGCCGACTCTTGCACAAAGCTGAGCTTGCCGACGACAACGGTGCGGCCATCGATTACCGCGGTGACGCCGTTGGTGGCGATTTCATGGGCGTCGTCACTGGTGGTGAGGGTGAGACCGCGCTGTGTTGCGGCATCGATCACGCCGGTGGCGAGCACATGCGATGAGTACTGTTCGGCCGACGCGGCCAGCTGCAGCAGCTCATCAGCTTCGAAACCGGGTTCGGGAATTACTTCGACCAGTTCGGGCTCACCGTGCGAAAGCGTGCCGGTCTTGTCAAACGCGGCTGATTTGGCGCGTGAGAGCGCCTCGATTGTGGCGCCACCTTTCACAATCACACCATTGCGGGCGCTGGCGCTCATACCGCCCATAAAGGCAACCGGTGCAGCGATCAGCAGCGGACACGGTGTTGCGAGCACGAGCACTTCGGCAAATCGCACCGGGTCGCCCGACAGCCACCAGGCGAGCCCCGCGATTGCCAGCGAGACGAGTGTGAACGGTACCGCGAAACGGTCGGCCACCCGCACTGTGGGGGCTTTTGATTCGTCGGCAGCTTTCACCAGCGCGATGATCTGCTGGTATTGCGATGATGCGGCGTCTGCCGTGGCGCGCACTCGAATGACTCGCTCGCCGTTGACCGATCCCGAATACACCGCGTCGCCACGAGTGCGGGTTACGGGCAGGCTTTCGCCGGTGAGAGAAGTTTCGTCGAATTCGGCCTCGTCGCTGAGCAGCTCACAGTCGACCGGCACCACTTCGGCGGGTTTGATGAGCAGCAGATCGCCGGTCGCTACCTCGTTGATATCGATATCGTCAACGGCCGCGTCGGATGCATCGCTGCGCAGCCGGTGCGCCGTGTTCGGCGCCCGATCAAGCAGCGCGTTGAGGTCTTTTTGGGCTCGCTGTGCGGCGTAGTCTTCGAGGGCTTCACCACCCGAGAGCATGAGCACAATGATCATCGCCGCGAGATATTCGCCCACCGATATGGCGGCGATCATCGCGACGAGTGCCAGGATGTCGAGGCCGAAGTGGCCGCGCAAAATATCGCGCACCATATCGATCGCGGTGATCAGGATGATGATCGCGACATAGCCGGTGGCGATCCATTTGGCGGCCTGTGCTGCGCCTGCAAACTGACAGGACAGCACCACAACAAACGCCACGATCGTTGCCGCAACGATTGGATACCGCTTAAAAAATTCCCCATCTTTTGCATATGCCAATTATTTTGGGTATGCTGCCAAGTTTCCAGCGAGGAAAGGCAAACCTAACCCGGTGTGAATGGTTGCAGTCGGGATGCGGCGTACGCTGGAGCTATGACCGTCATTGATGATTTTGTCGCGCACAACATTGACTACGCCCGCACCTATCCGGGCCCGAAGCCGCTGGAGCCGCAGAAGCGTGTGGCGGTGGTGGCGTGTATGGACTCGCGGCTGCAGATCTTCCCCATGCTCGGGTTGGACCTGGGCGAGGCGCACATTATTCGCAATGCCGGTGGCGTGATTACTGACGACATGATTCGGTCGCTGACGATTTCGCAGCGGATGCTCGGCACCCGCGAGATCATGCTCATCCACCACACCAATTGTGGTTTGTCGACCTTCACCGAAGACGAGTTCGATGAGCAGTTGATGGCGAGCACCGGTGCACGGGCGCACTGGAAAGCCGAGTCGTTCCGGGATGTTGATGTGTCGGTGCGCGAGTCGATCCGCCGGATTTTGCAGTCGCCGTTCATCCTGCACAAGGATTCGGTGCGTGGGTTCGTGGCGGATGTTGAGACGGGGCAGCTGCGTGAGGTTTTCCCGGCATAGCCAACCGCTTCGGCGCGATTCGCTGGTGTCCAAAGGTCGCATTGCGCGCGGCGTGGTGGTCGATTCCGCGTTGTGGGCGCTGTGGCAGCTGCGGTCACTGTTGCCGCTGACGGTGCCAAAACATTGGCGCACCGGTGATGACATCGTGGTGCTGATTCCCGGGCTGGCAACAAATTGGCGGTTTATGTGGCAGCTGGGTGATGTGTTGGCGCACGCCGGTTTTAGGGTGGAGGTGTTGCCGCAGCTGGGTCGAATGACCGCGGATGTGTCGGATCTTGCCACTGAGGTGACGCGTGCGCTGCGTGCGAGTGGGCGGGAGCGTCCGGTAGTGCTCGTGACCCATTCAAAGGGTGGGCTAGTGGCCAAGCGCGTGCTGCTGCGCGATCCCGAATGTGAGTTGGTGGCGGGCACAGTCACGCTATCGGCGCCGTTCCAGGGCGCGGTGGCGGCGAAGCTGGTGCGGGGCGAGTTTCGTTCGCTGCGGAATGTGGTGATGATGCGCCCTGGCACTCCGTCGACGCTTGAATTGGCGGGGCGGTCAGAGGCGAATTCGCGGATCGTGACGATTGCACCGCTGATTGACGAGATCGTGGGGAGGCGCGGTCCGCTGCCCGGGGCACGGAATATTGCGGTGAGTGTGATTGGCCACAATCGGCTGCTGGCGATGCCTCGAGTGCAGCAGCTGGTAGTCCGCGAGGCGCGCCGGCTCATGCAGCCGGGCCGGTCGACAGACGCGAACGCTCCTGAGCCGTCGGGTCGCTAACGGCATTCGCGCGCAGTGCCGTCCACGACTCCCAGAGCTGTTTGAGATCGAGGGCTTGCTCAGCGTTAATCGAAACTCCGCGCTCGCCAGTGCGCCGAACCCTGCCACGAATCAGCAGCAGCGGCGTTCCGAACAGCACCTCGCCAGAGCACCGCTGGGCATCCTCAAAAAACGTGGTATCAGCGCATCCGCTACCGTCATCGACACTGATAAACACCACCCGCTTGCCGGTGCGCATCGGCGGTGTTTGAGTGGCAACCCGCACCCCGGCAACGGCGACTTCGGTGCCACCGCGCAGCTGCCCGAGCTCGCTCGCCGCCGTAACCCCGAGCTCGTCAAGCAGCGGACGATAGCCATCGATCACATGCTCGCTGAGATCGAGCGCCAAAACCTCGAGTTCGGCGCGAACTCGCTCTCGCCTGCTCATCCCAGGCACGCCAGAACGGGCCACAACCGGTGGCTGCTCGGCCGCGAATTGCAGCGGCAGCTCGAGCTCATCGGGGCGCCGCTTGCGCTGTGGCCGCCGGCGGCGCGCACGAATCTCGGTGATGAGCTCGCCCCGCGTTGGCCGTGACGGTTCGAGCGAATCGAGCGCACCCACTATCGCCAAATTTTCGGCAAGCGGCCGCGAGGGGCGGGCCCGCTCAAAAAAATCTCCCAGCGAAGTGAACGGCTGCTCGGTGAGGATGCGCGCCAGCTCGGCCCGGGTGATACCGCGAACATCACTGAGCGATAGCCGCAGGCCAAGATCCCCCGAACGGGTCGCGGCGCCGGGCGGGGTGTCTTGTATCCGCTCCACCACCACCCGGTCGGTAGAGCGAGACACATCGAGCGGCAAAATCGGAACGCCCATCCGGCGCGCATCCGCGAGGATGAGCCGCTTGGGATACATCCCGGGATCGTGAGTGAGCAGCCCCGCAAAAAACTCGGCGGGGTAGTGGGTTTTGAGCCACGCTGATTGCCAGGTGGGCAGCGCAAACGCGGCGGCATGCGCCTTACAAAACCCGAACGAACCGAACCCCTGCAATACCTCCCAGATGCGGTCAATCTGTCGATCAGTGAATTTTCGACGCCCATGCACATCACGATTCGCCGCCGTCTCACGGCGAAAGCGCTGCTCAATCGACGCCCCGCGCTTCTCCATCAGTCGACGCAGCTCATCGGCCTCGGCAAGATCAATTCCCATGCACTCGTGCAAAATATGCAGCACCTGCTCGTGATAGACCACCACCCCGTAGGTTTCGGCAAGAAACGGCCGAAAACTGGGGTGCAGCCATTCGGGCTGCGCAAACCCGTGCTTCACGTCGAGAAACGGGCCCACCATATTGCCCTTCATGGGGCCGGGGCGAAATAGCGAAATATCGGCGATGAGATCGTCATATCGATCGGGCTGCATCTTGCCGATGAGCTCGCGCTGGCCGGGAGACTCAATTTGAAACATGCCGAGCGTGTTGGTTGAGCGAATCTGCTCAAAAGTGGCCTCGTCAGTTTTCGGAATCTCATCGATCAGCAGTCGACCGCCGGTAGTCACATAGCGCGCATCGGGCGGCAAACCGCCCCGCACCGCGGCCTGCGCGCCATGGATGCGCTCAACCTCATCGAGCGCGTACGCGATTGCCGACTGCATCCGCACCCCCAGCACATCGAGCTTGAGCAGCCCCATATCGTCAATATCGTCCTTATCTAACTGGCTCATCGGGAAGGTGGCGGTGGCCGAAAACTCGGCACCACTGGGCTGCACCGGGGTGGTAGACAGCAGTGAATCGTTGCCAATCAGCACCCCGCAAGGATGCATCGACAGATGCCGGGGGAGACGGTCAAGTCGCGCGGCCAAATCGATCAGCAGGTCGATATCGCGATCTTGCTGTGCCTGGATCGCGAGATTTGCCAGTTCGGGTTTTTCTTGGAGCGCCTGCCGGAAAGCACCCGCATCGAAACGCCACAGCGATTTGGCAATCGCGTCGATGCGCTCGGGTGCGATCCCGAGCGCAAGCCCGGCGTCGCGAGCAGCGCCGCGCGCACGATAGGTGGAGTGCATCGAAAGCAGTGCGGTGCGCTCGCGGCCGTAGCGCTGAAAAATCATGCGATACACATCGTGACGGCGGGCCGATTCAACGTCGATATCAATATCGGGCAGAGTTGAGCGGCGGCGCCCCAGGAAGCGTTCAAAAAGCAGCCGGTGTTCGAGCGGGTTGACGTTCGAGATACGCAGCAAATAGTTGACCAGGCTCGATGCCCCCGAACCTCGCGCCTGGTTGCGTACGCCCATTTCATGGATGGCATCGGTGACATCGGCAACGGCGAGAAAATAGGTGTCAAAACCGAACTCGCGGATAGTGGCTAGCTCTTCGCCCAGGCGATGCTCAATCAGGCGCCGTTCGTGGCTGCTCGCATCGGGAAACCGCTCGGTGATAGCGGCCCGAGTGCGCTGTTCGAGCACCAGAGCCGGGTCGCCGCGGATGCCGAGCACCTCGGGTTCGGGCACCTTGGGTTGCTGCCAGCGCAGATCGGTTTCGGGATCAAGCTGGCAGCGTTCGGCAAGCTGTTCGGTGGTGGCGAGCAGCCGGTCGGCTGCTGCGGTGCGTAGTTCGGTGCGGGCCACGATCAGCTCAGCAAGCGCCCGCATCCGAGCGGGTGGTTTGAACCAGGCCTGGGCGTTGGGTTGCGGCACAAAAGCACCGAGCGGCTGAAGCTCAACAGCCGAGTCGAGCACATCACCGGTGAGCGCGTCGTCGGGTACGAGATAGCGCACCTGGTTGGTGAGTACGGCCGGCACCCGGTGCCGGTGCGCGAACTCGAGCATGGTGGCCGCGTGCGCGAGCGAGGCTCGTGTGCCCGGCTGGGTGAGGTGGCACACGATTTCAACGGCCACTGCGCCGGGCAGCTGCCGCTGCCAGTTTCGAAGTCGGCTGACCGCGGTGTCGGTGTCGCCGGCAGCGAGCGCGACTCCAACATCAGAATCGGGGCCGAGCAGCACGGCGCCAAGCGGTTCTCCGGAACTGTCGCGCAAAAATGGGGCAAACCTCCCCACCGGCAGCTGCGGTAGCCAATTGCGTCGAGCGGTGATGGCAGCGCCACGCGGGGGAGTGTGCGCGGCTGAAACCAGCCGGCACAGCCCCGCCCAGCTCTGCCCCGCGAGCTGCCCGTGTGCGAGCACGGTGGCTCGAACGCTATTACGCCGTGACGCCGATGTGTCGTCTTTGGCGGCGCTGAGCCGAAGGTCAACGCCCACGATCGGCGCGAGGTTCGCTTCGATACAGGCGCGAATGTGGCGCACGGCCCCGTATAGACCGTCACGGTCGGTGATGGCGGCAGCCCCGGCTCCCGCTTCGGCGGCCGCCCGCACAAATTGCTCGGGTGCGGCGGTGCCGTATTGGGCCGAGAACGCGGACGCCACATGAAGATGGGTGAACGCAGACATTTCAGGCAAACAACCGGCGCTCGAGCTCATCATCCCATGCCTGCATCAGCCGCCAGCCATCAGCGGTGTGCGCCAGGTCAAAAGTGCCGTCAAGCTGCAGCTCGCTACCAAGCGGCACCGCATCTACCCGCCACATTTCGCGCTCAAGTGACCGCATCCGGCCGCGCGGTGCGCGCCGCACCTCGAGCCACCAGCGCTCGCGGTCAAACCACAGTTCGGGCGCGGTCACCACCCCGTAGCTCACCCCGCGCCAAATAAACCGCACCGGGGCTCCCCGTGGTGAAAGCTCGACGCTGACCGGTTCTTCGATGATCATGACCCACCCCATCTTTCGAAAATATGTTCGAAAAAATCGTAGGGTGAGCCTACGACATTGTTCGCGGTGGTGCTAGAGCGAAATCGATGCCCGCGCAGCGGGCGCGCAAAACGGCCCCGTCACGGGGGTGCTGTGTGCGACGATTATTCGCCGGTTACCTCGGGTGATTTGGGGCGCGCGATCCGTCGGTCGCCGAGTGTCCGTGAGAGTGCCGCCAGATCGGCCGCATCCTGGTCTTCGTCGATCAGTCCAGCCTGAGCGAGCTGCCAGGTGAGATCGGCCCCGTTCGGGCCGGTAATCCACGGTATCGGCAGTCGTGACCGCCAACGCGCCGAAGATGAAGCAGTGCTACCGGCGAGCACCGATTCGGTGTTTGACAGCTGTCGAATCGCCACCGCGAGCACCGATTCAGGATACTGAGTGGCAAACTCGCCATAGATCGCCTCATCGTGCTGCCCATCATCACCAATCAGCAGCCATTGAATGTGGGGGAACTCTTCGGCCAGCCGGCGCAAACTGGTGCGCTTGTGTTCGGTGCCCGAGCGAAAAAGTCGCTTGGTGGTGGGTCCCCAATCGGTGAGTAGTAGCGGTCCGAAGGGGTAGAGGTTCCGCGCAAAAAAGCGCGAGAGCGTCGGCGCCACATTCCACGACCCGGTCGACAGATACATAATCGGGGTCGAGTCGCTGCCAAAAGTTTCAATCAGGCGCTGGTAGAGCACATTCATCCCCGGTACCGCAGCGCGGGCGTGCTCATCGAGTACGAAAGTATTCCAGGCCGCCAGCAGTGGTCGCGGCAGTGACGTGACCATCACCGTGTCATCCACATCCGAGATCAGCCCGTATCGCTGCTGCTCCGAAATAATGAACACCTGTGCGGTGGTCACCTCGTCATCGGCGCTGATGAGTTCAACCTCCTGCCAGCCCGGTTCAAGCTGAGCGGGCAGTTTGCAGTCGATAATGCCGCCGCGATCGGCCTCCACCAGATGTTCCACACCGTTGACGCGGATGCGAACCTCGCCATAGGGCACGGCAACCCGCACAAAACTCCGCCAGCCGCGCACCGACTTTTCTTTGCGCCGCTTACCGAAGCGCAGTGAGGGGAACCGCCGACGCCCAGCCCGTCGCACGGCGACCGGCACCATTTGCACGCGGCCAAGCACTCGCACCCAATCGGTTGAGCCATAGCCGAGATAGGCCTCTACTGCTGCAACGTGTCCGCGTCGACGAGCGTGGCCCATTCGGGCGCGTTTAATCGCGTCCTCGATTTTGAATGCGTTGTTGACCAGCAGGCGACTCACTGGCAGGTCTGCCAATCGTTCACGCAGTGAGATTGAGCGGCGGGGTTTGAAAAACACCCAAACATCCTCGCATGTGGTGGATAACGGCGGGTTTCGTGCCGAACAAACTGCCGATCTATCACTGGGAGATAGGAACGATGAGCCGGGCATCATTTTCGCGCACATTGCCCACCCGGCGATCTACGCGGTCGATTCGCAATTGTGCCGCGCGCGTTTCTGCGCGGTGGGCGAATTTGGCGACGAGTTCACTGTCACCGGGATGCGCGGGGTTGAGCCACTGGGACAGGTCATCGTGATTGAGGAACACCGGGATGCGATCGTGTAGTTCAGCGAGCGGGCCCGCTGGTGACTGGCGGGTGAGAATTGTGGCGCTGAGCAGCCATGAGTTGTCGGGGCGTTGCCACCAGGCATAGAGCCCGGCAAATAGCAGCAGCGACCCGTCGGCGGGATGAATATAGTGCGGCTGTTTGCTGCCGTCGGCGGCGGTGCGCCACTCGTAGTAGCCGTCGGCGGGAATTACTGCGCGACGTTTGCGCACCGAGTCGCGGAAAGTGGGTTTTGCCGCTGCCGATTCGCTGCGGGCATTGAAAGCTCGCACGGCGACCGTTTCATCTGCCGCCCAGCCGGGCACGAGTCCCCACTTTGCCGATTCCAATCGCCGGTGGCGCGTGCCATCCTCATCCATCGTGTCGACCGCCACCGGGATCTGGGTGGTGGGCGCAATGTTGTATGAGATCGGTGCCGGATGCTCGGTGACAATATCGGCATCCAGTTCGGCTGCGAGCTCGGCGCTGGCTCGAGCCACTACAAAACGACCACACATATTGCCAGCCTACGCAGCCGCTCGCAGCGAACTGTGTGAAACTGGTTGGATGCTCAACGACCTCATTGACTGGCTGATCACCTCGGTGCAGGCCATCGATCAGGGGTGGCTCATTGCGATCGCCGGGCTGGCGATTTTGCTTGAGACGAGCCTGTTTGTGGGGCTGCTCGTTCCCGGCGATAGCGTGCTGTTGTTGGCTGCAACCGGGGTGACCGGGTGGGGGAGCTGGGGCGCGCTGGTGGCAGCCGCGATCTGCGGGGCGCTTTTGGGAGAGTCGATCGGGTTTGCGCTTGGTCGCTGGATCGGCGGGCCGCTGCGCAACTCGCGAGTCGGGCGGCTGATTGGAGAACGCAATTGGGAGCTGGCCGAACGCTATCTGCAGCGTCGTGGTGCGCTCGCGATTTTTGTTTCTCGTTTTTTGCCGGTGCTGCACTCGGTGGTGCCGGCCGCGGCGGGGATGGCGGGGATGCCGTACCGACGCTTCATGACGGCCACGATTCCCGCCTGCGTGCTGTGGGCGCTGGTGTATGTGTCGGTCGGGTCGGTTGCGGCGGCGAGCTATGAGGTGATCGGTAGCCAGCTCAAATGGGCCGGCGTGGTGTTTGTCGGGGTTATTTTGTTGTTCGTGCTGGTCTCTTGGTTGGTGCGCCGGAAATTGCAGCGCACGGTGGAGTCGGAGACGTGAATCGGCTGGTGCGCAGCAACTCCGGCTGGTGCCGCGACAACTTTGACCGCAGTATTTCTACTTAGTGAATTTTTGGCATTTCGCTTGACATCGAGTGAAGTGCCAAAGTTTTTGCGCAGATTCATCTTGATATCGAGATGATTGGTGTGTTGTTTTGCGATAAATCCCAGGTCAGGTAAATGAATCGCATTGCCAAGCGGCTGTCTTTGCAAGCTGTGAATTTGGGCTAATATTTGTTGTAGTTCGCTGTGAGTAACCCACTTGCGCGAAAAACACTGCGGCAGTACGACTTGCAGTCTGGAGGTCTCTGTGGAATCACTACTCGACCCGCTTGTATTGTCTCGATGGCAATTCGGGCTTACCACTATCTACCACTTCCTGTTTGTGCCGATCACGCTGGGTATGGTGCTCGCGGTTGCGATCTGGCAGACGGCGTGGACCCGCACCGGGAAGGTTGTGTACCTGCAGCTGACCCGCTTCTTCGGCAAGATGTTCCTCATCAACTTCGCGATGGGTATCGTCACCGGTATCGTGCAGGAGTTCCAGTTCGGGATGAACTGGTCAAACTACTCGCGCGTCGTGGGCGACATCTTCGGCGCACCGCTCGCCTTTGAAGGGCTGCTCGCCTTCTTCATGGAGGCCACCTTCATCGGACTGTGGATCTTCGGTTGGGACCGGCTCAAGCCGCGCGTACACCTCGCAACCATCTGGCTGACCGTTGCCGGTACCTGGATTTCGGCCTACTTCATCCTCGTGGCAAACGCCTTCATGCAAAACCCCGTCGGCTACGAGTTCAACCCGGCCAACGGCCGAGCCGAGCTCGTCGACTTCGGTGCCGTGCTGCTCAACCCGGTTGCGCTCTGGCAGCTGCCGCACACGCTGACCGCCTCGGTCATGCTGGCGGCCACCATTATCGTGGCCACCGCAGCCTGGCACCTCAAGCGCGGCCAGCACATTGAGACCTTCCGTCCCGCACTCAAGTTCGGTCTGTGGGCCGTGCTCATCTCGGGCATTGGCATCATGCTCTCGGGCCACGGCCTCGGTATCGCGATGACCGAAACCCAGCCCATGAAGATGGCCGCTGCCGAAGCGATCTGGGACAGCAAGACTGGCGCTGACGCATCCTTCTCGCTCTTCTCAATCGGTACCCCCGACGGTTCCGAAGAAGTCTGGTCACTGCGCATCCCATACCTGGCCGGCTTCCTCGCCACCAACACCTTCTCGGGCACGGTTGAAGGTATTAACGACCTGCAGGCCCAGTACGTCGAAATGTTCGGCCCCGGCGCCTACTACCCGACCGTGTGGATTACCTACTGGTCGTTCCGCTGGATGATGTTCTTCGGCTTCCTGGCCATGTTCGTCGCCCTCATCGGCCTGATCGTGACCCGCAAGGGCTACGAAACCAAGCCGTGGATGTGGAACGTCGCGATTGCGAACGCCACCATGCCACTGTGGGGCATCATCATCGGTTGGATTTTCACCGAGATGGGTCGCCAGCCGTGGATCGTGTTCGGTCTCATGAAAACCGAAGACGGTGTCTCGCCCAATGTGACCGGCCTCACCGTGCTGCTGTCACTGATCGGCTTCACGCTCGTGTACGGCATCCTCGCCGTGGTCGAAGTGAAGCTGCTGCTCAAGGCCGCCAAGTCTGACCCCATGCAGGTGGAAAAACACACAGACGGCACCGTTGAGTCGGTTGAAAACGTCAAGGTGAAAGCGAGCGTCTACTAATGGATCTGAATATCCTCTGGTTCTGGATTGTCGGTTTCCTCTTCATCGGATACTTCGTTCTCGACGGATTCGACTTCGGTGTGGGAATCGCGCTGCCGTTCATCGGTAAAGATGACACCGACCGACGCATCCTGATTAACACCATCGGCCCCATCTGGGACCTCAACGAAACCTGGGTCATCGTCGCCGGTGCCTGCCTGTTCGCTGCCTTCCCCGAGTGGTACGGCACGATTTTCGCTGGCGCCTACCTCGCCCTATTTGTCATCCTGCTCGCACTGATCGTCCGTGGTGTCTCGTTTGAATACCGACACCAGGGCAAGGGCGAACAGTGGACACGCTGGTTCGACTGGATGATTTTCTGGGGTTCGGCGATCCCGGCCCTGCTGTGGGGTGCCGCCTTCGCCAATATCGTTCGCGGTATGCCGATGGAGCAGCTGACTGCGGGCGGTATCGACACCACCGGCGAACTGCTGTTCAACTTCAACTACACGGGCACGTTCTTCGACTTGCTCAACCCCTACGCACTGCTGGGCGGTTTGACCACGCTGGCGCTGTTCTTCTACCACGGTCTGGTGTTCATCACCCGCAAGACCGACGGCGAACTGCGCGACCGCGCCAAGCAGACCGCCACCTACGTGGGCCTTGCGGTTGCCGTGCTGGCTATCGCCTTCCTGGGCTGGACGGTAGTTGCCTACTACAGCGTGCCGACGCTCATCTTTGCCCTGCTGGCAGTGGTGGCTTTCGTCGGCTCGTGGCTTGTCAACCTGAAGGGGATGGACGGCTGGGCATTCGGGCTCGCGGTCGTCACCGTGATCGGTGCCGTCGCCGCCCTCTACTCGACCCTGTTCTTCTCGCACGGTGGTGAGCACCTGCTCATGAAGAACCTGACCGAGGGTGGCCTCGACATGACCATCTACAACGGTGCGGCAAGCGACAAGACACTCGGCATCATGAGCTGGGCGTTCTTGGTCATCATGCCCTTCGTATTGGCCTACCAGGCCTGGTCGTTCTGGGTGTTCAGCAAGCGTCTGCGCCGCGTCGATTTCGAGCGCAAGGTGGATGCTGCCGAAGTCGAACACGAACCGGCTACGGCCTAATCTGCCACAGTGCAAACCGCCCGCGTGTCCAAACGGATGCGCGGGCGGTTTGCTTTTGCGGCGCGGTTGTTACCAGTGGTTCGACCGCCGGCCATGAGCTGTGCGGCTACAGCTCACGGAAGATAGGCTGGGAGCATCGTGAAACCTCTTGATCCTCGACTGCTGCGCTACGCGAGTGCATCGCGTTCGTTCCTCGTTATCGGGGCCATACTCGGGCTCGTGCAGACCGCCGCCATGATCGGGTTTGCCTGGTGCATTGCGGTGGTGGTAACTCGGGCGATCGCCGGGTATCGGCTGCCCGAGCTGCTGTCGGTGTTGGCAGTAGCGCTCGGCTGCGTTGCGGTGCGGGCGCTGGCACAGTGGGGCACCGAGCTCGCCGGTGCTCGGGCCGCAGCCGCCGCAAAAACGCAGCTGCGCGGCCAGGTGATGAGCGCAATCACACAGCATCCGCGCATCCTCAGCGGCCGCTCGAGTGCAGAAATCACCACCCTCACCACGCACGGCCTTGACGCGCTCGACCCCTATTTCGGGAAATTTTTGCCGCAACTGCTGCTCACCATGATCGCCACCCCGCTATTGATTGTCGTGACCTGGTTCCACGACCCGGTTTCGGCAATCACCGAGGTGCTGACACTGCCGGTGATCCCCGTGTTCATGATCCTGATTGGGCTCGTCACCACCCGCGTACAGCGCCGCCAGCTCGACTCGCTTACGAAGCTCGCGAACGCTTTTCTCGAACTGGTTGAGGGACTTTCGACGCTGAAAATTTTTGGTCGAGCCAATCGGCAGCGCGACCGGCTGCAACACATCACCGACGATTACCGCCAAGACACCCTCAAAGTGCTGCGAGTGTCGTTTTTGTCGGGATTCGCGCTCGAACTTTTCGCCTCACTATCGGTAGCGCTGGTCGCGGTGCAGATCGGTATTCGTCTCATCGACGACGAAATGCCGCTGCTGGTGGGACTGTTCGCGCTCATCCTCGCCCCCGAAGTTTTTGCACCGCTACGCCAGGTGGGCGCGCAATTTCACAATGCATCCGAGGGGGTGGCAGCCGCCCAGCAGGTGTTTACGCTGCTCGAAGCAGGAGCCGAAGGCCAAACCGATACGCGCGCTGTCGCTGCGGCAACAGGCGCGGGGGATGCTTCAGGGCTGCAGCTGCGCAATGTGCACGTTGCCTACGGCGAGCACACGGTGTTGCACGACTTTAGCGCGAGCTTCAAGCGCGGCGAAATAACCGCGCTCAGCGGCGAATCGGGCGCCGGTAAATCGACCCTGTTTGGCTACATCATGGGCCAGATTGACGGCGAGGGAGAGCGTCTGCTTGATGGGCAGCCACTCGCGGCCGCGGATGCGGCGAGCAAAATTGCCTGGATGGGGCAGCGTGCGGGACTGCTGCAGGGGACAGTGCGCGAAAACCTCGCACTTGGTGAAACGGTAGCGAGCGATGATGAGCTGCGGGAGGCGCTGCAGCTGGCAGATCTCGAGTGGCTCTCGCTTGATCTAGAGCTCGGCGTGGGTGGTAGCGGGCTTTCTGGCGGCCAGGCGCAGCGGCTCTCGCTCGCGCGCACCATCGCCCGTGCTCGCGCTCGAAACTGTGCGGTGGTGCTGTGCGACGAACCCACCAGCGCACTCGACACCGAGCGCGAACAGACCGTCATCCGGGCTCTGCGCGCCCTGGCCGACGAAGGGCGGATCGTGGCGGTTATTAGTCATCGCCGCGCAGTAACCGATGCCGCCGACCGGTTGCTCACGCTGCAGACCCTCGCGGTGGAGGAGCGCGCATGAGCAACAAACAGTCGGCACTTTTTGACCGCATCCTCGAACTTGCACCAGATGAGCGGCGCGTCCTCGGGCTCGCAATGCCGCCGCTGCGGCGGTTTTGGCCCACGCTCACTTGGGGGCTGCTGTGGGCGATTTCGGTAGTCGCGCTGCTGGCAACGAGCGCCTACCTGATTACGCGCGCCTCGCTCATCATTCATATTTTGTGGCTTGGTATCGCGATTGTGGCGGTGCGCATGTTCGCGATCGGCCGCGCAGTTTTTCGCTATCTGAAGCAGCTGTTTGGGCAC
The DNA here is from genome assembly GCF_036577665.1 of Gulosibacter sp. GYB002. Classification (NCBI taxonomy): domain Bacteria; kingdom Bacillati; phylum Actinomycetota; class Actinomycetes; order Micrococcales; family Microbacteriaceae; genus Gulosibacter; species Gulosibacter sp. GYB002. The sequence goes on from NZ_JARBDD010000003.1 coordinate 36,842, forward strand.
GATGCTTCGCTGCGGCAGCTCGCGGCGATTCGGGTTGGGCTCTACGAGCGGCTTTTGCCGCTGGCTCCGGCGGGGCTTGGGCGAACCCGTCGCGGTGATCTGCTCACGCGGCTGGTTGACGATGTTGACGAGCTGCAATTTTTGCCGATGCGGGTGGCCGAGCCCATCGTCACCTCGGTGCTGGTTTCAGTATTGGCGGTGATCGGGGTATCGCTCGTGTCGCTGCCGGCTGGGCTGACGCTGCTGGTGTGCCTGGTGGTGTCGTTTGTGGTGGCCACATCGGCACAGCTCGCCATCTCGGGCCGCCAAGACCGTGAAATTGCGCCGCTTCGCGCCCGCCTGGGTGATCTGGTGCACGACACCATCGCCAACCACGAGGTGCTGCGCGCCTACGGCGCACTCGAACCGCAGCTGGCGCGGATGCGCGCGGCCGATGAACACCTGCGCCGGGCCCTGCAGCGCTCGGCCGCAGGGTCGGGCCTCGTTGCCGGTGCCATGACCCTGTTTTCGGGCGTGGCCGTTGTGGGGGCGCTGTTTTGGGGCGTCAACCCGGTGGTCGGGGGAACGCTCATTCCCGAACTTTTGACACTGATTGCGCTGGTGCCGATGGCGCTATTTGAGGTGTTTGCGCAGGTGCCGCAGGCGGTTGCCGCCTGGCGTAAGGTGCGCGTGGCCGCGCAGCGCATCGCCGAGGTGGCACCGGAAACAATTCCCGCCGAAATTCCACAGCCGGGTGGTGGCGGTGCATCCCTACCAGCGGGGCCGCTGCCGATTTCGCTGCGCGGGGTCGCCGGTCGCTGGCCTGGTGCGGCGGATTCGGCTTTTGCCGCCCTCAATGTTGAGATTCCGGCCGGGGCGAGGATGCTCGTGTCGGGTGATTCGGGTGCCGGTAAAACCACGCTCGCCAACCTGCTCGTGCGGTTTATTGATTACACCGGCAGCTACCGCATTGCCGGGGTAGAAGCTCGTGAGATTGACGTCGACGAGCTGCGCCGAGGGGTCGGGCTTATCGAACAGCAGGCGCATATTTTTAACGAGTCGATCCGCCAAAACCTGCTGTTTGCGCGTGATGACGCCACCGATGCTGAGCTCGAAGCGGTGCTTGAGCGCGTGGGGCTGGGTGAGTGGATGCGCGCGCGTGGCGGGCTCGATGCTGCGGTTGGGGAGCGCGGCTCGCTGGTGTCTGGCGGTCAGGCGCAGCGCATCGCGCTTGCGCGCGGGCTGCTGGCCGACTTCCGGGTGCTCGTGCTTGATGAGCCCACCGCCAATGTTGATCCGGGCCGGGCCGATCAGCTGATGGCCGACCTCGTTGCGGCAGCCGGCGAAGAACAGACCCTGATCATCATCAGCCACACCCCGATCGACGAGACACTCATCACCCAGCGTCTCCGGTTGGGGTAGGGAGCCTCGGCTATCTTGGCCATTCCACGGCCAAGTGTGTGTTTGGAACACATACAAACGCGGTGAATGTGTTGCACTGCCACGTAGGCATGGCTTCGTGGTTGGTGGATTCTTGGTAGCCAACGACACCGATGTCGTCAGCGTTCGCTAGATGGCTCGGCTGATCTGGCGAAAGGAATTCCGTGACTGCAACGGCGCACATTATTGCAATGGCTCGCACCCCCATCGGTCGGCGAGCGGGATCACTGGCCGAATTTCAAGCACATGAGCTCGGCGGTATCGCGATTGCCGGTGCCGTCGAGCGTGCCGGTCTCGATATCAAAACCGCCGAGTTCGACGACATCATCATGGGATGCACGTTGGCGGCTACCGGAAATACCGCCCGAGTTGCCGCACTGCAGGCCGGACTTCGGGTCGAAAACGCAGCGTTGACTATCGACCGCCAGTGCGGGTCGGGAATTAATGCGGTGGCGCTGGCCGCCGATGCAATTCGGCTCGGTGCACACACAACCCTCGCCGGTGGTGCTGAGAGCATGACCAACGAGCCCTACCTATTGGCTCGTTCGCCAAAGCCTTACAGCCCCGTGCCCCCGCAGTTTTTGCGTCGAGGCCTGTCGACCGAACAGATCGGTGACCCCGGAATGGGGATCACCGCCGAAAACCTTGCCGAGCGCTACCACATTGCTCGTGAGGCGCAGGATGAATTTGCACTGCGCAGCCAGGAGCGGTACCAGCTCGGCCGTGAAGCATTTGCGACGGATATCGTGCCGGTCACCACCCGGGGTGGAGAAATCACCGCAGATGAGCATCCCCGACCCGAAAGCAGCCTGGCTGGGCTCGCGAAGCTACGCCCGGCTTTCGCCGCGAACGGCACCGTGACCGCCGGGAATGCATCCGGAATTAATGACGCTGCCGGAGCACTGGTTTTGGTATCGGATGCACAGCTCGCGCGGCTGGGAGCGCAGAGTCTGGCAACCGTTGGCCAGTGGGCTGTGGCCGGTGTCGACCCGAACATTATGGGCATCGGGCCGGTGCCTGCGATTCGTCGGCTGCTCGCTAAAACCCAACGCACGCTTGACGACTACCTGGTCATCGAAATTAACGAGGCGTTTGCGGTGCAGGTGCTGGCCTGCGTGGCTGAACTCGGTATCGACGCCGAACGGGTAAACGCCTGGGGCGGTGCCATTGCCCACGGGCACCCGATCGCGGCCACCGGCGCAATCCTCGTGCAAAAGGTGGTGCGTCAGCTACAGGGCCGCGGCGGTGGCCGGGGCCTGGTGGCCGCCTGCATCGGCGGTGGCCAGGGCATCGCACTCGAAGTGGAAGTCGCCACCCAATAGCGGGATGGCGTGCAGCAGGAAGGGAACGCAATGACCGATCAGACCGTATTGGTTTGCGGCGCAGGCGCAATGGGGCAACAGATCGCCATGCTGGCGGCGCTGGGCGGCTATGAGACGCGCCTCTACGATGTGGCCGAACCCCAGCTGGATGATGCCCTGCACAATTTGCGCGAGCTGATGGCCCGCCGAGTCGACAAGGGGCGTAACTCTGCCGAGGAGGTGGCAGCTGCTTTCGACCGGCTCACGGTCACCACCGATCTTGAGGTGGCAGCAAGCGGTGTGGATGCAGTTATCGAAGCCATTGTTGAGCGGCTCGACGTGAAACGTGAGCTGTTTGCGCAGCTTTCTGAATACGCCCCCGCGACTGCGGTGCTGGCCACCAATAGCTCATCAATCGTCAGCTCGAAGCTGGCCGATGTGGTTTCGCATCCTGAACGACTGTGCAATCTGCATTTTTTCAACCCACCGCTGGTGCTCAAACTTGTCGAGCTCGTGCAGGGGCCCCACACCGCCGACGAAACGATCGAACGTTTCACCGCGATCGCCGAGCGGATGCAGCGCGTGGTTGTCAAACTCGACAAAGAAATCTTTGGTTTTGTCGTGAACCGCGTGCTGCGCGCGATTTTTGACGAGTCGATCTACCTGTACGAGTCGGGTATCGCATCCGTTGAAGATATCGACACCGCAGTAACGCAAGGCCTCAACCATCCCATCGGGCCATTCGCGCTGCTCGACCTCACCGGCATCGATGTGAACTACCACATCAAACAGTTGGAGGCTGAAGATCTTGGCGATCCGGCAGCCGGGCCCTCCAAGACGCTCACCGAGCTCTATGAAGCCGGACATCTCGGCCGCAAATCAGGTCGCGGCTTCTACGACTACGGATCAAAATAATGAACGAACACATCGCTGTAAGCCAGCAGGGAGCGATCACCATCATCACCCTGCAGCGTCCTGATGCGCTGAACGCCATGAACTCGACCATGCTCGCCGAGATCGATGCGGCGCTCACCGAAGCTGAAGGCAACCCGAACACTCGAGCACTGCTATTCATCGGCTCTGGACGCGCGTTTGCTGCCGGTGCCGATGTTTCCGAGCTTAGTGAGCTCAGCCACGAGCAAATGCTTGAGCACCCGATGCCGCGACTGTATGCGCGCATCCGCAACTCACCTCTGGCGACGCTCGCCGCCGTACACGGGTTCGCTCTCGGTGGTGGCTTCGAACTCGCGCTCGCCTGTGATTTACGTATCGCCGGGACCAGCGCCGAGTTTGGACTGCCCGAGCTGTCGCTGGGTATTGTGCCCGGAGCCGGCGGCACCCAGATGCTGTGCCGTTCGGTAGGTGAATCACGTGCCCTACATCTGATTCTTACCGGTGCACGCATCCGAGCCCATGAAGCACAGCAGTGGGGGATTGTCTCTGCAATCTACCCCGACGATGAACTGAGCGAGGCCGCGATCGCGACGCTCGAACGGGTGCTGCGCCACAGCGCCTCAGCAGTAGCAACCGCCAAAACTCTCGTGCGTCAGGCGCTGAGCGACTCAGCGGCCGGTCATCACACCGAACTCACGATGCAGGCCAAACTTCAGCAGACCCCCGACGCACAGGAGGGGATGCACGCTTTCGTTGAACGTCGTAAACCGAACTTCTCTCACCAGCTCGCCAATTGGCAGCACCAACCCACAATTTCCTAACCAACACATCGTTGAAAGGCAAGACAATGGAACCGACAACGGAGTCGGGCTTTTTCAAAGCCGCACCCTATCGGATCATCGCGATCAGCATCATGCTGGTGCTCGCGGTGATCGCGCTTGGCCCCTGGGCCTTTACCACACTCATCGGCACCACCACGCTGAGCTCCATCATCCTCACCGTGATGCAGGTGCTGGGTGTCATCCTGCTTATTGGCGACCGCTTCGTAAGTCGTCGCCGTGCTGAACGGGAGAACTAATCATGGCTGAAATCAACACTGTCCCGCTCATCATCCTCATCATTTACATGCTCATCGTCATCGGGATCGGCATCTGGTCGCGTCGCACGATGAAAAAGGGCACCGCTCGTGAATACCTCACCGGCGACGGCAAGGCCGGATTTTGGGTGAATGGTTTTGCCATCTTCGCCGCATTCGCAACCGGCGGCACCATGCTCGGCAATATGGGTCTGTCATACGCGCAAGGCTGGGGCTACCTGGCCGCCTACAACGCGGGTGTGACGGTCGGGTACATGATCACCACATTCTTTCTGGCAAAGACGCTGCGGAACATGAATGTCAATACTGTGCCTGAGCTGCTCAAGGTGCGCTTCCCCGGTAAAGTCCTCAACTTGCTGGTCCCGCTGGTGGTGATGGGGACCCTCACCGCCTACCTTGTGGCACAGATGAAGGTCGGCGGTATCCTCGGCGAGCGGCTGCTCGGCGTGCCCTACTGGGTGTCGCTGCTCGTGGTCGGCTGCGTGTACATCTTCTACACCTTCTGGGGCGGTATGAAAGCCGTCACCCTCACCGACTTCATGCAGGGCCTGATCATGATCAGTGTCGTGGTCGTGGCCGGATTCACCGCCATGTTCGCCATTGACGGTGGCCCCACCGCGATCTACCAGCACGCACAAACGCTGCTGCCCGCCTGGAGTGCTGAGGGCGCGCTGCCAGTGCCCGCCTATATCGGCGGCTTCCTGGTGTGGGCAACCGTGGTGGCGGTCCTGCCACACACTGTGATGCGCGTGTTCGCAGCCAAAGACGAACGCACCGGTCGTGCCTCGCTCACGCTCGGACTCGGCCTCTACGTGATCACCGGTATTCTCACCACGATTTTTGTTGTTGCGGCCACCATCGTGCTCAATAACGGCGAAGCACTGCCCGATAACGATGCCGCATTCCTGATCTTCCTGGAAGAGACCATGCCGGTGTGGTTCGTCGGTATTGCTTACGCGGGCATTTTTGCCGCGGTGATGAGTTCGGTGAGCGCCATGCTGCTCGGCCTGGCCGCAGCGTTCGCCTACGACTTCATCGGCACCATCAAGCCCGATATCGAGCCGCGCCAACAAAAGCGCATCATTTCAATCAGCGTGCTGGTGTTTGGTGCGGCCACGCTGCTGCTTGCCTTCAACCCGCCCGAGTTCTTGACGCTGTTGTACACGGCAGCGATGGGACTGCTCGCCTCGTGCCTGTTCTGGCCGACGGTGCTCGGTCTATGGTGGAAGCGGTCGAACACCCCTGGCGCGCTCGCGGCGGTCATCGGCGGCGGGTTCACGTATCTCTTCCTGCTGTGGGGACCGATCGAGCAGTGGTTTGGCTACAAGATGGCCAGCCTCGAGCAGATCATCTACTCGCTGCCGGTGTCGCTGATTTGCATGGTGGTGGTCACCCTGCTTACCGCACCGCCAACCAGGGAAGACATGCGCCGCGTGGAAGTTGCCCACGAGCGCGAGTTTGAGGAAATCTCCGGTTAGCTACAACGTCGTTTGAAAGGAAATGGGCCCGGTCGTGAACCGGCCGGGCCCCACCCCAAAATGTATGTGCTGGATATCGACCCAAAGGTCTCCGAGACAGACGCGCTCGGCCACATTAACAACACCGTGATGCCCGTCTGGTTTGAGGCGGCACGGACGCCGATCTTCCGAATTTTTAACCCGGACCTCGACTTTGACAACTGGCACATGGTGGTCGTGGCGCTCAACCTGTCGTACCAGCGGCAAACCTATTACGGGCGTCCGGCGCAGGTGCGTGGTTGGGTGAAACGCATCGGCCGTTCGAGTCTCACGCTTGTTGAAGAACTCGTTCAAGATGGCGAAGTTTGCGTTCGAAACGAAGCCACCTACGTCAACTTCGACCACTTCACCCAGCGCAGCTGCCCAATCAGCGATGAACAGCGTCGCGCACTCGAAGAGCACCTCCAGGAGAAAACATCATGACGACGCGGGTTACCACTGAGATTCGCGACGGCGTACTCGAGATCACACTGAACCGGCCTGAGGCTCGTAATGCGCTCGAAAACTCAATGATCAATGCGATTGTGACGGCGCTTCGAGATGCGGCACACCAGCCAGAGGTGCGGGCCGTGTTGATTTCAGGAGCCGGGAAAGCATTCTGTGCCGGTGATGATCTGAAAAATATGGGCACTGACGCGCACCCGCTGCATCCCAACCCATTCATCGAATATGCGGTCGGCTATCCGCAGATTGTGCGGGCAGCGCAGGAACTGCCCAAACCAATCGTCTGTGCCATTCACGGATATGCGATGGGGGCGGGGCTTGAAATCGCCCTTGCCTCGGATGTCATTGTGGCGGCCCGTGGCAGTCTCATCTCCCTGCCATTTGTGAAGCGAGGGATCGCTGCCGGCACTGTACTGCTGGCTCGTGCGGTGAACTACCACTATGCGGCCGACCTACTGTTTACCGGCCGCATGGCAGATATCGCCGAGCTTGAACGAGCGGGTGCGGTAGCGCAGCTTTGCGAGCCCGATGAGGTGCATCGCGTGGCTCGCAACCGGGCCGTCGCGCTCGCAGCGGGGCCCACCACCGTGATCGGTGCCATGAAACGAGCACTCCATCTCGGTGCCGACTCGGGCCAAGCTGCCGCGTTCTCAATGCAGGTGGCAGCGACAGTGGAGTCGTCGCTCACTGAAGACTTTGCCGAAGGCAAACAGGCCTTCGCCGAAAAACGTGACCCAGAATTTTCCGGAAAATGAATGAGGTAGTGAAATGACCACAGAACTGACCGGTTCGCTGACCCTCGAAAAGCCGATTCACGAGTATCTCCGCGACCACGCGAAACGCAACCCAGACCACACTGCAATCACGTTCTACGGTCGCAATTACAGCTACGGCTGGCTTGATGAAGCAACCGACCGGCTTGCCACTTTTTTGCTCGACCGCGGTGTTCGCAAGGGCGACTGCGTCGCGCTGTACATGCAGAACTCCCCGCAATATGTGATCGCGCACTTTGCTGCGCAAAAAATTGGCGCCATGGTGGCCCCCTGCAACCCAATGTTCAAAGAATGGGAGCTCGAATTTGAGCTCGGCGACACCAAGGCAAAAGCCATCTTTGTGCTCGACGAGCTGTTTGAGCGGTTTGCAGCAATCGCGGATCGCACCAGTGTCGAAACCGTGGTGCTCTCGTCATATGAGGATTTTCTGCCGGAGGGCGTTATTCCCGAGGGTATCGCCGGTGAGTTCGTACGCAGCGCGGGAGACCACGCGGCAGTGCTGGCCTCGGCAATTCCGCTGATGAGCATCCTGACCGACGAGTCAATTGCAATCGACCCCGAACGGCTCAAGGTCGATTTCGATATGCATGAGGATGTGAGCCTGCTCATGTACACTTCGGGCACCACCGGAAAGCCCAAGGGTGCGATGCTCACATTTGAAAATGTTGAGTTCAAGACGGCTTGCCTGGTGCGCACCTATGAACTCACGCCTGACGATGTGGTGCTGGCTGTCATGCCAATCTTCCACATCGCCGGAATGCTAGTTGGGATGAACGCGCCGATAATGGCCGGCGCCACCATGGCGATCATCGCCCGATTCGAGCCAGACACCATGCTGCAAGTAATCGAAAATGCCGGTGTGACTTTCACCTACACCACACCGATCATGAACATTCAAATGCTCGAGCACAACGAAGACGGTCGCTACTCGCTCGACTCGCTCCGCGGCTCGATCGGGACAAGTTTCGGCCTGCAGGTTACTGAAGAGCTTTCAAACCGTTGGCAGCAAATGGCAGGCGTGCCATTTATTGAATTTGCCTACGGTATGAGTGAAACTCACACTGCTGACACGATGCAGCGACTCGACGAATACCGCTGGGGGAGTGTGGGCAAGCCCACCTACGAGACCGAGATTGAAATTCGCAGTCTCGAAGACCGCTCCCAGCCAGTGCCGGTTGGTGAGATCGGAGAAATCGTTGTTCGCAGCCGCAGCGTGTTCAAAGGCTATCTCGGGCGTGAGGAAGCAACCGCCGCGAGTAAACAGGACGGCTGGTACTTCTCAGGCGACATCGGCCGGTTCGATGAGGACGGCTTCATGTACTTCCAGGGGAGGAACAAAGAAATGATCAAGTGCAATGGATTTTCAGTTTTCCCCGAAGAGGTTGAGGAGTTTTTGGCCCGGCACTCGGATGTGTCGGCTGTCGCAGTGATTGGTGTTCCCGATCCGGTGCGTGGCGAAAGCGTCATGGCGTTTGTCGTGCCCACTGCCAATGCAACGGTGACCGAAAAAGAACTCGTTGCCTGGAGTCGCGAACATATGGCGGCCTACAAATATCCGCGTGAGGTGCGGTTTGTGGATTCGCTACCGCAAACCTCCACCGGGAAGCTGCTGCGACGCATCCTGCGCGATCAGATTGCCGAGGAACGCAACGGCGACGATTAATTTGGGCCGGATGAATTGGCCCCCCTGGTGAGGCGCCGTGCTTCGAGTGCGAGGAACATCTCGTACGAGTACGGCGCCTCACGCCACTCAGTATTTCCAAGCAGCTCATCAATGCGCTCGAGTCGCTGGCGCAGCGTGTTTTGGTGGATATGCAATTGTTTTGCCGCTGCGGCAGCTTGGCGGCCACCGGCCAAATAGGTCCAGGCAGTGAATTCGAGATCGGTGCCGCGCTCGGCATCGTAGTCGATGAGCCGCCCCAGGCGAGAGCGCACAATTCGGTTGAGGAGCGAGCTATTGGTCGCGCTAAAGAGCAGCCCGGTAATACCAAACACGCTCGTGGTAGCAACTCCCGAATCACGCCCCAGCGCGCGTTGTGAATAGTTGAGCGTGCGCGCCACTTCGTGCGCCTGCCGCAACTGCGTGGGGCCGGTGCTTGCCTCTTCGGCGGCAATCAACGCATCAATGCCGTGCTCGGTGAGCACGTTATTGAGCTGGTCGAGCCGCTCCGTGTTGATGCCGCCCGGCAGCACGATGCACACGTGTGAGCGATGAAGCGCGATCAACGGGCGCTGATAACGGATTTCACGGGCCACTAGCCGCTGTGCGCGCTGGAGCGCAGATTCGGCCACATCAATGCAAACGACAGTGCACGGTTCATCTTCACGCAGCCCGTACCGCTGCAAACGATCGGTTGCATCATCGCTCGCGCCGCTGAGCAATTGCTCGAGCAGCAGCAGTTCCCAGCGCTGCGCTGCAATCGTGTGTAGCCGGTCAATTGTTAGATAGAGCGAGGTAACAAACGCGCAATCGGCCAGCTGATAGTGAGAAAGTGGAGCTGTGCCGCGCGGCTTCCAAATCGACAGCACGCCGTGCAGAGTGTCTTGTACATCCACTCGATGCAGCCAGGCGATCTGATCATCAAACTCAACGGTGCAGGTTTCCCGGGTCAGCACCGCCCGGTCAAAACCCGCCGAAAGCTTCCAAGCATCCGTGACCGCCGACTTCGGCAGCCGATGTCCCTCAATGCCGCCGTCAGCCGTGAGAAACGTCACCGACGCACCCAACCGATTTTCAAGCGCATCCCAAAACTCGCCCGGCTTGCCGCCGTGAATCGCTTGCCATCGGCGCGCATTAATGAATCGATGCCACGCGCCTGGCGCCTCGCCTGAGGGCTCCCCGCGATCGGTGAAATAGTGACGAGTTATCACCGCAATAGCTGCGGCGTAGCGCTCAGTGGTAGCGATTTCAGATGCGGACCACTCACGCTGAGACCGAGAACCGACCATTAGTGCTGCGAGGGTGCGGCCGCGCGCGCTAATCGGCACGCTCAGGGCACTCATGAGCTCTTCACTTATGGCGGCTTCTTCGAGTTCAGGTGCCCGGTCGATCGTGACTGAGTCGGCGTAATCGACTAACACCTGAGTTCGACCGGTGACACAAACCTTTCCGAGCAAACCGGTGCCCACTGGGAACTCGAGGCCGATGATTTCACCGCTGCGGGTGCCGTGCACCGAAGTGATCCGCATCAGCTGTCGCGGTGCATCCTTAACTGCCAACACCGCGAAAGGTGCGTCGACCTCAGCACACAGTCCCCGCAGGAGGCTGCGCAGGGCTGCGATTGGGTCGTCGAGATTTGCGAGCGTTTGCAGCGTGTCGAACATCGCGTCGTAAGGCGCGGCAACTTGGTCGGCTTTGGTCATGATGGTTGTCATAAAAGAAACGGCGTTGTTGCACACGACCTTAGCCGCTGAGCGATGCCGGTGCGCCTTGCAGCAGTTAGGCACTCAAGTCGGACGCATCTCGTCTTTGTGCTGCGCCGCTACGATAGGGAGGTTGGCAAACAAACCCATCACGAAAGAAGTGAGTGCAGTGACCGCTGAGCGTGACGACGACCGCAACAGCTACGACTTCCGGCACCTCGAAGCCAAGTGGCTCCCGGTGTGGGACGAACTGCAGCCGTTCGCCGCGAAGGACGAGGACGATGACCGGCCGCGCAAGTACGTGCTCGACATGTTCCCCTACCCCTCGGGCGATCTGCACATGGGGCACGCCGAACAGTACGCGCTCGGCGATGCGGTGGCACGCTACTGGCGCCACCGCGACTTCAACGTGCTACACCCCATCGGCTGGGACTCATTCGGTCTGCCTGCCGAAAACGCGGCCATTAAACGCGGCGGTGAACCCCGCGACTGGACCTACGGCAACATCGCTCAGCAGCGCGACTCGATGCGCCGCTACGCGGCCAGCTTCGACTGGAACCGGGTGATTCACACCTCCGACCCCGAGTATTACCGCTGGAACCAGTGGCTGTTCCAGCAGATGTATCGCAAGGGCCTGGCCTATCGCAAAGAATCGCTCGTCAACTGGGACCCGGTCGACCAGACCGTGCTCGCCAACGAGCAGGTGCTTGCCGACGGCACCTCGGAGCGCTCGGGCGCAATCGTGGTGAAGAAAAAACTCACCCAGTGGTTCCTGCGCATCACCGACTACGCCGACCGGTTGCTCGACGACCTCGACAAGCTCGAGGGACGCTGGCCCGCCAAAGTGCTCACCATGCAGCGCAACTGGATCGGCCGCTCGCACGGCGCCGACGTCGACTTCGTGATCGAGGGCCGCGACGAACCGGTGACCGTGTTCACCACCCGTCCCGACACGCTCTACGGTGCCACCTTCATGGTGGTCGCCCCCGATAGCGAGCTGGCTGCCGAACTCGCCGCCGGAGCCTCGCACGAGGTGCAGACACAGTTCGAGGCCTACCTCGACGAAACCCAGAAACTCGGCGCAATCGACCGGCAGAGCACTGAGCGACCCAAGACCGGGCTTTTTCTCGAACGCTACGGTATCAACCCGCTGAACGGCGAACGGCTGCCCATCTGGACCAGCGACTATGTGCTCGCAGACTATGGTCACGGTGCGATCATGGCGGTGCCGGCGCACGACGACCGCGACTTTGAATTCGCGCGTGCTTTCGATCTGCCGGTGCGGGTTGTCGTCGACATCACCCAGGGCGAGGATGCCCCGAAGGATGCAGACGGCACCGCACTTTCGTTTGCCGAGGTTGATCCGGCAGTAACCGGTGTCGCCACCACCGGCGATGGTGTGCTCGTCAACTCGGGCCCGTTGAACGGTCTGCGCAAGACCGAGGCGATCACCAAGGCAATCGAGGTGCTGGGGGAGCGAGGCACCGGCCGTGTCGCCAAGAATTTCCGCCTGCGCGACTGGCTGATTTCGCGTCAGCGCTACTGGGGCACACCCATCCCGGTGATGTATGACGAAGACGGCAACGAGCTGCTCGTTCCTGAAGACCAGCTGCCGGTGCTGCTGCCCGATGGTGAAGGACTCGACCTGAAACCCAAGGGCACCTCGCCACTGGGCGCCGCAACCGAGTGGAAGACCACGCAGACCCCGGACGGTAAACCGGCCGTGCGCGACACCGACACGATGGACACCTTCGTTGATTCGTCGTGGTACTTCCTGCGCTTCCTCTCGCCGAACGACAACACGCAGGCATTCGACCCCGCAGCCGCCAAACGCTGGGCCCCGATCGACCAGTACATCGGCGGTATTGAGCACGCAATTTTGCACCTGCTGTATGCCCGGTTCATCACCAAGGTGCTGTTCGATCTGGGCTATGTCGACTTTGACGAACCGTTCTCGGCGCTGATGAACCAGGGCATGGTCATCTACGACGGCGCGAAAATGTCGAAGTCGAAGGGCAACACCGTGCTGTTGAGCGACGAGCTGGCGGCACACGGTGTGGATGCCGTGCGCACCACGATGCTGTTCGCCTCACCTCCCGAAGAGGACGTCGACTGGAAGGACGTTTCAGTTGCCGGTTCGGGCAAGTTCCTCGCTCGCGCCTGGCGTGTGGCACAGGATGTGGCCAGCGAACCCGGCTGCGATTTTGCATCCGGCGACCGCGAGCTGCGTCGCGCGGTGGCGCGCTTTTGGGACGAAGTGCCGAAGCTTGCCGAAACGTTTAAATTCAACGTGGTGATTGCCCGCATCATGGAGCTCACCAACACGGCCCGCAAAGCAATCGACTCGGGTCCCGGTGCCGCCGACCCCGCCGTGCGCGAGGCCGCCGAGGCAATCGCCATGGTGCTCGACATGTTCGCGCCCTACACCGCAGAGGATATGTGGGAGGCGCTCGGCCACGAGCCGTCAGTTGCCAAGGTGATCTGGCCCGAGGCCGACCCCGAACTGCTCGTGCAAGAGTCGGTGACGGCGGTGGTACAGGTGAACGGCAAGCTGCGTGACCGGCTCGAGGTATCGCCATCGATCAGCGACGCCGAGCTGCAGGAACTCGCGCTCGAATCCGCCGGCGCTAAGCGGGTGGTTGGTGATCAGGAGATTCGCAAGGTGATTGTGAAGGCGCCGAAGTTTGTGAACATCGTCGTCTAAACCTGACCGGTGGGTGTGGGGTGCAGCGGATGCTGTGCCCCACACTCGTTTCTGGCGGCCTTGCTGGCAGTACTTTTGGACGGTATTGGCGCCGTGGTCGCCGCCCGCCCGGTGTTGCTGTGAACGGTGGCTTATCCACAGCGACCTCCAGCTGGCAATCGCTGGCGGGATGAAAACGCTAGGTTCACGGCCATGAACACCGGCGATGCATCCAAAGTGCGCAGCACCGACAGCGGCACTACCGAGAGCGGTTGCCCTTCTGAGAGCGGCAGCGCTGTCGAGAGTGGCAGCACTGTCGAGACCGAAGGGGCCGAACGCTCCAGCCCGGTGGCCGCAGTCGATTTGGATGCGCTGTTCGGGGCACCCGAGCGGCCCCGACTGCGGGTGTCGTTCGGCGGCACCGTAGTGATCGCGCTGGTGGTGGCCGCGGTCGTGGTGCTCATGGTTGCCCTGCAGCCGCGTGCCGCCGAGGGACTGCCAGCGCTTGAAACCATAGCCGCCCCGGCATCGGGCGGTGCCCCGAATAGCGATTTCGCCGGTGCGGAGGCGCCGCGGTTGCTTGTCCATGTGCTCGGCGAGGTGGAGCAGCCCGGTGTGTACGAACTCGCCGCCGAGTCTCGCGTGGTGGATGCGGTGTCGGTAGCCGGCGGGTTCACGGAACGGGCGGATACCGGCAGCATGAATCTTGCCCGCAAACTCACCGACGGCGAACAGGTGTACGTGACTGCGGTGGGCGAGACGCGCCCGCCTGCCGCGGATGCGCCGGTTGACGGCGGCCCCGGTGCCGGCAGCGGGGCGGGCGGTGGCTCCAGCGGCGGCCCGGTGAACCTCAACACTGCAACCGCGGCCGAACTCGAAACGCTCCCACGCATCGGGCCGGCAATGGCGCAACGCATCCTTGACTATCGCACCGCCAACGGTCCCTTCACTTCGGTTGATGAGCTCACCGATGTTCCCGGTATTGGTGAGGCGACACTCGATGGGCTGCGCGAACTGGTCACCGTATGAACGATCGCCTGGAACCGGCCGCATCGGCGCCCGGCGGCCCTGATCTGCGGCTGCTTCCCGCTGCCGTGACAGCCTGGATCGCCGCAGCGGTGGCGGTCACCGACCCGCAGCTGGCGACTGCGCTTGGCCTTGGCAGCGCACTGCTTGTCACGTTCGCGATCGCTATCGCGGCGAGACGGCCGCAGTGGCGGGCAGCGGGCGCGATGCTCGTGCTCGCACTCAGCGCCGCGGCACTCGTATCGACCTCCGCGGCCGTACGCGGGGCCGAGCGGCTCCCCGACGCGGTGCAGGAGTCGGCGGCAGTGGGAAAACCGGCGCAGATCGCGGCCACGGTCACCGCGCTGCCGCGAGCCAGCGGCGCATCGGTGCGGCTTCGAGCGCAATTGGTGGCACTCAATGACGAGGCGGTGGCTGCGCCGGTGCTGCTTTTCGTCCCCACCGGCGATGACGAACCACCTCCGATTGGTGCGCTCATTTCGCTTCGCGGGAATCTGCAGCTTGCCGACCCGGGCGACCGCGTTGTCGCACTGGTA
This sequence comes from Gulosibacter sp. GYB002, assembly GCF_036577665.1. Classification (NCBI taxonomy): domain Bacteria; kingdom Bacillati; phylum Actinomycetota; class Actinomycetes; order Micrococcales; family Microbacteriaceae; genus Gulosibacter; species Gulosibacter sp. GYB002. The sequence goes on from NZ_JARBDD010000003.1 coordinate 51,894, forward strand.
TTTGCGCGCGAACCGGCCGACATGGTTGCCCGGCCGCACCCGCTGCTGGAAGCTGGCGATCTGCTGCGCGGTCAATTTTTGGCGGCCGCACAGCCGCTACCGGGACCCGGCAATATGCTCGTGCCGGGGCTCGCGGTGGGGGATGAGCGGCTCGTGAATGACGCGCTCGATGACGATATGCGAGTGGCATCGCTCAGCCATCTCACCGCGGTAAGCGGCTCGAATATTGCACTCATTGTGGCCGGGATGCTCGCGCTCGGCCGGCTGGCAGCGTGGCCACGAGCGGTTCGACTTGGCGTGGCCGCGCTGGCGCTGGCCCTGTTCGTGCTGCTCGTCACCCCGCAGGGCTCGGTTATTCGCGCCGCCGCGATGGGACTCATCGTGCTCGCGGTTGACGCCGTATCTCGTCCGGTGAGCGGGGTGCCGGTGCTCGCGCTGGCGGTCATTGTGCTGCTGGCCGCCGACCCGTGGCTGGCACGAGACTACGGCTTTGCGCTGTCAAGCGCAGCCACTGCCGGTCTTCTGCTCGGCACTCGACCCGCACAGCGGCTGCTCGAACGATGGCTACCGCCGTCGATTGCGCTGTTGATAGCGGTGCCGCTTGTAGCGCAATTAGCCTGCCAGCCCATCCTGTTGCTGCTCGATCCGCAGGTGCAAACCTACGGGGTGCTGGCGAACTTGCTCGCAGCCCCTGCCGCGCCGCTTGCCACCGTTGCCGGTCTGCTGGGGTGCCTGATCGGGGCGCTTGTGCCGCCACTGGGGATGGTGCTGCTCTGGGTGGCGTGGCTGCCGGCGCAGTGGATCGGGCTCGTAGCGCAGGCGGTGGCCGGGTTTCCGCTGGCAACTGTGCCCTGGCTGCCGGGAGCGGCCGGCGCACTGCTTTTCGTGCTGCTGATAGCGGCGGTGGTGGTCGTGGTGCAAAAACCACCGGGAGGCAAACGCGCGCGGCTGTTGCGGCAGCTCGTCGCTTTCGGGTTGAGCGCGGCCGTCGTGATCGCCGCCGCCGGCGTGGCATTTGGTGTTGCGGTGTTGCGACGCGATCTGCCGCAAAATTGGCGGGTTGCGGTGTGCGATGTGGGGCAGGGGGATGCGCTGCTTTTGCAATCGGACGGCAGGCACATCCTGATTGACACCGGCGAAAGTATTGACCTGCTCGCATCCTGTTTGGAACGATTCGCGGTGACCGAAATCGACCTGCTCATCGTGAGCCATTTCGACCGTGATCATATCGGTGCGCTGCGCGAGCTCACGGTGCCCGTGCGTGAAGCCTGGGTGCCCGATACTGAGCAGGCACGCGTCGAGCCGGATACCCAGCTGCTGCACTCGCGAGGCGTGCTCGTGCGGTTCGCTGCAGCGGGGGATCAGCAGCGCCGCGGCGAATTCGACCTGCAGGTGCTATCGCCCAAGCGGCGCGGTGCGGCGCCGTCGCGCACAAAAGATAATGACGGCAGCCTCGTGGTGCTCGCGCGGCCCAACCAGTCGTGCCGGCAGGCATGCTACTCGCTGTTGCTGCTCGGGGATGCGGGGGAGACGAGACAGCGGGCGATCGCAAAACAGTGGCCATCGCTGCGGGCCGACCTGTTGAAGGTGTCGCATCACGGTTCAGCCGACCAGTCGGCCGAACTCACCTCGCAGGTGCGTGCCCGGTTGGCATTCATTTCGGTGGGTGCCGATAATTCGTACGGGCACCCCACGAGTGAGGCGTTCGCGGCGCTCGAGGCTGCGGGTACGCCGTGGCTGCGCACCGATCAGCGCGGCAGTTTCGCGGTGTATGAGCAGCATGGGCAGCTGCAGATTTGGGCCGAGCGCCGGGAAAGAACCGGTTGCTGCGGTTAGCCGCGAACCGCAGCCGCGAGTCGCGACAACGTAGAGTTGAAGCTGTCACATGTAGTGGGGGAGGTGCTGGTGGCAGCACGAGCAAAGCAGGGCGGTCGAGGCAGAGCAAAAACCGCTATTGCTCAGGGCAGCTGGCGTGCGCCTGAGATCGCGCCGGTGATGCTCGTTTCGGGCCCCGAAGATTTTTTTGCCAGCGAAGCGGTGACCTCGATTCGCGCCCAGCTGCGCGCCGCCGACCCCGCGCTTGAAACCTCAGAAATCGATGCCAGCTCGTATGCGCCGGGCGAACTGACCACCCTGGTGAGCCCGTCGCTATTTATGGAGCCGCGGCTGGTGGTGTGCGAGGGCGTGCACCAGTGCGCCGACGAGTTTTTGCAAGAGGCGCTTGACTACGTGGCAAATCCCGTGGAGAGCACCGTTGTGGTGCTGCGGCACGAGTCGGGGGTGCGCGGCAAAAAACTGCTCGATCTCGTGCGCGCCAACGCCGGGTTCGTCGAAATCAACTGTGTCACGCCAAAAGCACACGAGCTGCACGAGTTTGTAGTGACCGAGTTTCGAGCGCAGCAGCGACGCATCCAGCCACAGGCCGCCGCATCCCTCGTGGCCGCGTTTAACAACGACCTCGCCGAGCTCGCCGCCGCCTGCCGGCAATTAATGGCGCTGAGTGACGATCGCGAGATCAGCGCCGAGCTGGTTGAACGCTACTACGGCGGCCGGGTCGAAACCACCGGGTTCAAGATCGCTGATGCCACTATCGCCGGGCAGCTGGCGCAGGCGCTGAGCCTCGTGCGTGCCGGGTTCGACACCGGAGTCAACCCGGTGCCGATCGTGGCGGCGATTGCGATGAAGCTGCGGCTGATGGCAAAAGTTGCCGGGCTTGCCGGCACGGATGCACAGCTCGCCTCGCAGGTGGGTGCGGCGCCCTGGCAGGTCGGGCAGGCCCGCCGCAACCTCGCGGGGTTCACCGAGGTGCAGCTCGGGCACGCCATCATGCTCTGTGCCGAAACCGATCACATGGTGAAAGGGCTCTCGCGCGACCCCGAATTTGCGGTTGAACGACTCGTCCGCAAAGTGGCCGCGCGAGAGCTGTAGCCCTACGCCCCGCGTCGCTATCGCCGGCGCGGCTGCTGCTGCGTGATGCAGTGAATGCCGCCGCCGAAAGCGAAAATATCGCGGGCATCCACGAGCTCGATCACGTGATCGGGATAGCAGCGCTGCAAAATATCTGCCGCGACCGCATCGTTCTCGTCATCGAACGCGCACAGAATTACCGCACCATTGCACACATAGTGGTTGATGTACGACCAGTCGACCCAGCCGTGGTTATCGCGCAGCGTCTTGGGGGCCGGAACCGGAATCACCTCGAGCCGCTCACCGCGCGCATCCACCGCATCGCGCAGCGTCGCCAGCAGCTGCTCACTCACCAGATGATCGGGATGCGCGCGGTCGCGCTGGTCGTGTACGAGTACCCGGCCCTCACCCGCGAAGCTCGCAATAATATCCACGTGGCCGCGAGTGCCGAACTCGTCATAGTCGCGAGTCAGTCCGCGTTCAAACCAGATCGACTTAGTTGTGCCGATAGTGCGAGCGAACTCGCGCTCCACATCTGCCGCCGTAAGGTTCGGGTTACGACCGGGATCAAGCTGCACGGTCTTTGTAAGCAGCACCGTGCCCAGCCCATCAACGTGGATACCGCCGCCCTCGTTCACGAGCGGTGAATCAACCACCGGCACCCCGGCCTGTTCGGCAATAAAGCGCCCCAGTTTCGCGTCATGCTCGTACGCGGCCCAGCCCTGTGCGCCCCAGCCGTTAAACACCCAGTCGACCGCCACCAGTTCGTCGCCCGCAAAAGCGAAACTCGGGCCCGCGTCGCGTAGCCACGCGTCATCAAGCTGGTGCAGCACGATGTCGATGTCGCCACTGACCTGGGCGCGCGCCTCGTGTTCGTCACCGAGATCAACGATGAGCGTTACCGGTTCATATTTGGCGATGGTGCGAGCAACATTGAGCCATGCTGTGCGGGCGCGCTCAAGATCGTGGCCGCCGCGCTCACCGAAGGTGTCGTTCGGGGGAGGGAAAGCCATCCAGGTGCGTTCATGCGCGGTCCATTCCGCGGGCATGAGAGGGGATGCGGTCATCGACGACTCCTTTGTCGGCACGGAAGTTCCAGTGGCGGCATATAGCCGAATCTGACAGTAATCGTAGCCTGCTCGGGTTGGTTGCGTGCTCGTGCTGTGTGACACGGTGAGTTCAGCGGAAAATTTCGGGGTCAGGATGGCTGAGAGAGCATCGTAGGGCCAAAATCTTCCGCTGAACTCACGGGCACAAAAACGAAACAAAAACGGGGAGCATCGCGATGATGCCCCCCGTCAGCTGCAGCGTGCTTAGGCGCTGAGCGAGTTCACGCGCTTGGCGATAGCCGACTTCTTGTTGGCGGCCTGGTTCTTGTGGATGACGCCCTTCGAAACGGCCTTGTCGAGCTTCTTCGAAGCGTGGGCCAGAGCGGTCTGGGCGGCCTCGAAGTTACCGGCAGCAACGGCCTCGTTTACGCGACGGATTGCGGTGCGCAGCTCCGACTTGCGGGCCTTGTTGCGTTCGGTTGCCTTGCGGTTGGTCTTAATGCGCTTGATCTGCGACTTAATGTTTGCCACGTTGAGTCTTTCCTCGTACGAAATAGATGTTTTTCGGTTCGCACCTTGCGGTAGAGGGGCCGCGCGGCGCATCGCGTCGAGTGGGGTACGCGTAAGCCAAGCATTCATCTTACCAGGATGCGCGGCCGAAATAAGCCCCCGAATGGAAAGTCACCGCTAATGGGTGTGGGCCCGTCTCCAAGAAGGATAACGGGCCCACACCGCGCGGGGGATTAGCTGCGGTTAGGCATCGGCTGTGCCATCAGCCGCGGCGTCTTTTGCGCGGGCGCGTTCAGCCTTGGCTGCTTCGCGCTCGGCCTTGACTGCGGCAGCCTGTTCGGCCTTGACTTTGGCGACGAACTGGGCGTGGGCCTCGCCCGGCATCCAGCCCTTGTTCACCACCTTGACCTGCCAGAGGATGGCGAGGGCCAGGATGACCGCGCCGATAACCAGCGAGATGATCGCGGTGGCCACTGCCGAGCCGGTGAGCACACCGGCACCGATCAGCGAACCGAACCAGCCGAGGTCGGCGTCACCGAAGGTAGAGCCGGCAAGTGCCTGCTGGTTGAACATCGAAGCGACTCCGTTCATCACCGCGTAGAGCAGCGCCGGCAAAATCGTGATGATCACGCCGTTGACAAAACCACCCACGATCGCGCCGCGGCGGCCACCGGTTGCGTTGCCGTAAACACCGGCACCACCACCACAGAAGAAGTGCGGCACCATACCGGGCAGAATCAGTGCGAGACCGAATGCCGGGCCAAGCCAGGTGGCCAGCAGCACCAGCATCACCAGACCGCCGATGAACGACGAGATAAAACCGATGAGCACGGCGTTCTGGCCGTAGGGGAACACGATCGGGATGTCGAGGGCCGCCTTGGCGCCAGGAACCACCTTCTTGGCGATGCCCTGGAAGGCCGGGATGAGCTCACCCAAGAAGGTGCGCACACCGTAGAGGATCACCGAGACACCAACACCGAATAGCAGACCGTGCTTGATTGCGGCCATCACGAACGCGCCGCCGTCGGTCGCGTCAAGCATCGCGTACGAGTCGGGGCCGAGTGCGATCAGGCCCCAGACAGCAAACACCACGTAGATGAGCACCATCGAAAGGGCGGTGGCGACCATCGAGTCGCGCAGGAACGACAGCCCCTGCGGGAACGTAATGTCTTCAGTGGAGCGCGAGTTGCGACCGACCGCCTGGCCCGCGGCACCCGCGGCAATGTAGCCGAGTGTCGAAAAGTGACCGATTGCCACGGTGTCGTTGCCGGTGACTCGTTTGGTCCACGGATGCGCGAACGCAGGCATCGCGGTCATCATGATTGCCAGCAGCACGGCACCGATCAGCACGGCGATCCAACCGCCGTTCGCGCCGAACGACAGCGACAGGAGCACCGACAGCAGCATGGCCATGAACACCATGTGGTGACCGGTGAGGAACACATAGTTCAGCGGGGTGAAGCGGGCGATCAGCAGCATCAGCAAAAAGCCGAGCGCCAGGATGTAGGCGCTGTTGGCGCCGAAGTCTTTTGCGGCCATAGCCGTGACGACCTCGTTAGTGGGCACGACGCCTTCGGCTCCGGTGACGCCGAGCACAAGCTCGCCGAGCGGTTCAAGCGAGGCGACCACAACATCGGCACCGGCACCGAGAATCAAAAAGCCGAGCGTTGCTTTGAGCGCGCCGCCAATCACCTGGCCGGCGCCCTTGCGCAGGGCGATCAGACCGACCGCCACGATAATGCCGACGAGATAGGCCGGCACGTTGAGAATCTGCTGTCCTATGAAGTCGAGGACATCAACGAGCCAATTCATGGCTGCATTCCTTTCCGGTAGTCCGAGCGTTCGGCTCGGTACAGCTGAGCCGGTTTGCCGTCACCGGCGGAGTCGGTCGCGGGCTGCGCGACCGACTGGCAATTAGAGGTCGAGTGCCGCCGCGAGTTTTTCGCGCACTTCGTCTTGGTCGACGAAGTTGTTGACGACGGCGATGGGGGTGTCGATATCGCCGAGCTGCGGTGCGAGTTCGGCGCTGGTCATCACCAGATCGGCACTGGCAGCGGCGCCGCGTGCTGACGAAATATCCGAGGCTTCAACATCTGCGGTTTCGCCGAGTGCTTCGAGCGCCTGGTCGATGTTCATTTTGAGCAGCACCGAGGTGCCGATGCCCATGCCGCACACTGCGATGATTTTCATAGGGGGTCCTTTCTTGTGGCGCTGATTAGCCGAGCAGCGCTGAACGAATTTGTTCGGGGTCGTTGGATGCGCGCAGTCGTGCGAGCGTGTCGGGATTGGCGAGCACGCCCGCGAGCTTTGCCATCACCTGCAGGTGTTCGTCGTGGTCGAGGGCGGCAAGGCCCACCACCAGGTCGACCGGGTCGTTTGTTTCGCTGCCGAACTCAACCGGTTCGGCAAGGCTCACCCAGCTGAGCCCGGTGCGACGCACCTGCTCTGAGGGGCGCGCGTGTGCGAGCGCGAAGCCCGGCGCGATAACGATGTAGGGGCCGAGATCTTCGACGGCCTTAATCATGGCGTCGGTGTAGGCGTCGGTGGCGATGTCACCGGCGACAAGCGCATCACCTGCGGCCTGAATGGCAGCGCGCCAGTCGACTGCTGGCACGGCAAATCGGATTGCTGTGGATGGAAGTAGATCGGCAGACATCAAACCTCCTGGAACACTTGGTGAGAAGCGGTCAGCCACTACCAATTCTAGGCGCTCCGCCAAGCCTGGGGTAGTCAAACGCCTAGAAAATTACGACCGGCCCGCAATTTTTTGTAGAAAGGCTTGCATTTGCAAAGTTAATTCCGTTGGTTTTGCTGCTCAGGCCAAGCCGCAGTGTGCGACGCGATAGTGCGTGTGGAGGTTCCGATCAGAAGCATGGGAGAATGGCCGGTACCATGCCGAACACTCCTAAGATCTTGCAGCCGCTGGCTACGCCACCCGACCGCATCCGAAATTTTTGCATCATTGCCCACATCGATCACGGCAAGTCGACCCTTGCCGACCGCATGCTGCAGCTGACCGGATCGGTTGAAGACCGCGTGATGCGCGCCCAGTACCTCGACAAGATGGAACTCGAGCGCGAACGCGGCATCACGATTAAGTCGCAGGCCGTGCGTATGCCGTGGCACGTGTCGGGAGATGACTACATCCTCAACATGATCGACACCCCCGGTCACGTTGACTTCAGCTACGAGGTGTCGCGCTCGCTCGCAGCCTGCGAGGGCGCGGTGCTGCTGGTGGATGCTGCTCAGGGAATCGAGGCGCAGACACTCGCGAACCTCTATCTGGCGCTCGAAAATGATCTTGAAGTCATCCCGGTGCTCAACAAAATTGACCTGCCGGCAGCCGACCCCGAGCGCTATGCCGAAGAGATCGCCAATCTACTCGGCGGCGAACCCGACGATGTGCTGCGGGTGAGCGGCAAGACCGGGATGGGCGTGGATGTGCTGCTCGACCGTATCGTCGACCGCATCCCGGCACCCGACGGTGACCCCGAAGGCGACCCGCGCGCCCTGATTTTTGACTCGGTTTACGACTCGTACCGGGGCGTTGTGACCTATGTGCGGATGGTTGACGGGCAGCTCACCGACCGCGCGAAAATTCGGATGATGTCGACCGGCGGCACGCACGAGCTGCTCGACATTGGTGTGTCTTCTCCCGAGCCGACCCCGGCGAAGGGACTCGGTACCGGTGAGGTGGGCTTCCTCATCACCGGTGTGAAGGATGTGCGCCAGTCGAAGGTGGGTGACACGGTCACTTCGGCCGCACAGCCTGCTGACCAGGCACTGCCCGGATACGTCGAACCCAAACCGATGGTGTTCTCGGGGCTCTACCCGATTGACGCCGGCGACTATCCCGAACTGCGCGAGGCGCTCGACAAACTCAAACTTGAGGATGCGGCGCTGAATTACGAACCGGAAACTTCGGTTGCGCTCGGCTTCGGTTTTCGCGTGGGCTTTTTGGGTCTGCTGCATCTCGAAATCATTACCGAGCGGCTCTCGCGCGAGTTCGATCTCGACATCATCACCACTGCGCCCTCGGTGACCTACGACGTCATCACCGAAGACAAGCAAGAGCACCACGTCACCAACCCGTCGGAGTTCCCCGAGGGCAAGATTCTTGAGGTGCGGGAACCGGTGGTGCGTGCATCCATTTTGATGCCGAAGGACTACGTCGGTAAGGTCATGGAACTTTGCGAGTCGCGCCGTGGTTCGCTGGTTTCGATGGACTATCTCTCGGAAGAGCGGGTTGAGCTGCGCTACACGCTGCCGCTGGGCGAGATCGTGTTCGACTTTTTTGATCAGCTGAAATCGCGCACCCAGGGCTATGCCTCGTTTGACTACGAGCCGGTTGGCGATCAGGCTGCCGACCTGGTGAAGGTCGACATCCTGCTGCAGGGCGATCGGGTGGATGCATTCAGCGCGATCGTGCACCGCGACAAGGCCTATAGCTACGGCACCATGATGGCCGAGCGGCTGCGGAAGCTGATTCCTCGGCAGCAGTTCGAAGTGCCGATTCAGGCAGCGATTGGTGCGCGCATCATTGCCCGCGAAAATATTCGCGCGATCCGTAAGGATGTGCTCGCCAAGTGCTACGGCGGTGACATTTCGCGTAAGCGCAAGCTGCTTGAAAAGCAAAAAGAAGGTAAAAAGCGGATGAAGATGGTCGGCCGTGTTGAGGTGCCACAGGAAGCCTTCATCGCCGCGCTATCTGGCGACGTGGAGAGTAAGCAAAAGTAGCCTTCGCTTGCTGCCGCGGCGCCTGCTCGGTGGGGCCCCGCTGCCGTGTGGTGCCCCTTGCCGCGGCGCTCTTTGATTGCCGCGGCGCCCTCTCGGCAAATGACCCTCTTACTGCGGAAAGACCCTGCTATAGCAGGGACACTTTGCGATAACAGGGTCACTTGTTCTGTGGGTACGGTCGTGCGCTTTGCTAGCAGCGCTCCCTTGCTGCCGTGCGGTGCCCCTTGCCGCGGCGCTCTTTGATTGCCGCAGCGCTCTTCCGGCAAATGACCCTCTTACTGCGGAAAGACCCTGCTATAGCAGGGACACTTTGCGATAACAGGGTCACTTGTGCTGAGGGTACGGGCGTGCGCCTTTGGTCGCAGCGCTCTTTCGTTGCCGCAGCGCTCTCTTGCTGCCGTGCGGTGCCCCTTGCCGCAGCGCTCTCTTGTCGCTGCAGCGCTCTTCCGGCAAGTGACCCTGTTACTGCGGGAAGACCCTGCTACAGCAGGGACATTTGCCGATAGCAGGGTCACTTGCCTTGGAGTACGGGTGAAGGGGATGGGCGCTGGGCGGTTTCGGGGGAATGCGGCGCCGAACTGCTTGCGGTCAATGCAGCAGAACGAGAGGGGCACACCGCCGAAGCGGTGCGCCCCTCGCTGCGTTAGATCGCTAGTTGTACTTGTAGAACCCCTCACCGGTTTCCCGGCCGAGTTTGCCCTTGTCGATGTACTCCTCTTTGAGGAGCTTGGCGAATGCCTGCGCTGCCGGGGCGGGGTTGGCCGATGTGATGTTGTAGGCGGTGTTGAGCCCGACCACGTCGAAGATCTGGAACGGGCCGAGCGGGGCACCGGTTGCGATGCGCCAGGTCTTGTCGATGGTCTCGGCATCGGCGACGCCGCCGACGAGCAGGCCCGCACCAGCGTTCAGGAACGGCACCAGCAGCGAGTTCAGCACGTATCCGGGCTGCTCTTTCAGCACCTTGATGGGCACCATCTTGATCTCTTCCGCGAACTCCACGACGGTGTCATAGACAGCCGGGTCGGTCTTATCGGTGCCCATCACCTCGGCGGTGTTCAGGCGCCAAATGTGGTTGGCGAAGTGCAGGGCCAAGAACTTGTCGGGGCGGCCGGTTGCTTCCATGAACGAGCTCGGCAGCAGCGTCGACGAGTTGGTTGCGAAAATCGTGTGCTCCGGCGCGACCTGCGCGAGCTTCTCGTAGGTGCTGGTCTTGATTTCCGGAACCTCAGGAACCGCTTCGATTACGAGGTCGGCATCCGCCGCGGCCTCAGCGAGATCGGTGGTGAGCTTGATCTTGTCGATGGTGGCATCAGCCTGGCCTTCGGCGGCGCCGGGATAGTTGTCGGCGCGGTAGGCTGCCGCCCATCCGGCAAATCGCTGGCGAGCTGTTGCGAGTGCCTCGTCGCTGATGTCGTAGGCGGTCACCTCGAATCCGCAGTAGGCGGTTTGGAATGCGATCTGCGATCCGAGCACACCGGTGCCGAGTACGGTGACTTTGCGGATGTTCGTCATAGTGACACTCACTTTCAACTATTGGTGATGTGCGGTGGCAATCTCCTGCCAATTTCGACGGTACTCCCGGCCTCTGGACGGTGCTTGAAAGGTCGGTTAACCGGAGACGAATTACGGCGGCACCCGCGCGTTGCCTGCGCTTGCTAGCGTGACAGCATGCGCTTCGGAATCGACTTCGGCACCACTCGAACCCTGATTGCCGCGGTTGACCGTGGCAACTATCCGATCGTGGGGATCGACGACCACGACGGTGACCTGCACGAACATATCCCGAGCGTTGTGGCGCTCGACGGCAACCGAATCGTCTGCGGCTGGGAGGCGCTCAAACACGCGCAGGGGCGGCCGCTGCTGGCGCGCTCATTCAAACGTCTGCTGGCACAGCCGCGAGTCACTTCCGAAACCCCCGTCACGATCGGCGGCACGCAGCGGCCGCTTGGCGAGGTGCTGCTGGCCTTTGCGCGCTACGTCACCGACCGCATCCGCAACAGTTCGGTAATGGCCGGGCGCGACGACGAACCGATAGAAGCAATCGTGGGGGTGCCCGCCAATGCGCATAGCGCGCAACGGCTGCTCACACTGGATGCATTCGGTCACGCCGGCGTGAACGTGCTGGCGCTGATTAATGAGCCGAGCGCCGCGGCGTTTGAATACACGCACCGGCACCCGCGCGCATTGAATTCGAAGCGCAAGAGCCTCGTGGTGTACGACCTCGGCGGCGGCACCTTTGACGCCTCGCTGGTGCGCATCAACGGCACCGATCACGAGATCGTGCGCTCGCTCGGTGTGGGGCAGCTCGGCGGCGATGACTTTGACGAGGTGTTGGTTGATCTCGCGCTCGAACATGCGGGACGGGCCGGGGATGTGTTCGGTGACCGGGCGCGTGGACGGCTGCTTGACGAAGCCCGCACCGCAAAAGAGCGGCTCGCGCCCCAATCGCGTCGACTGGTGCTCGAACTCGACGATGACGATGTGGCGGTGCCGGTGGATGAGTTTTATGAAGCGACGAAACCCCTCGTGCAGCGGACGATCACCGCGATGCGGCCACTGATCGGCGAGGACGAGCGGGCAACGCTGCACGACACCGAAATCGCCGGAATCTATCTCGTGGGTGGTGCCAGTGGGCTGCCGCTCGTACCGCGAGTGCTGCGGGAGGAGTTCGGCCGCCGGGTGCACCGCTCACCGTACCCGTCTGCATCCACCGCGATTGGTTTGGCGATCGCCGCCGATCCCGATTCGGGATATCGGCTGCGCGATCGGCCCTCGTGCGGCATCGGGGTGTTCCGTGAGCGTGACTCGGGTCGCGAGGTGGCGTTCGACCCGCTGGTGTTGCCGGGGGCTGAACCGGGCCCGGACGGTGAGTTTGTGGCGGTGCGTCGTTATCGTGCCGCGCACAATATTGGCTGGTTCCGTTACGTCGAATATGCGGCATTGGATGCTGCCGGCGAGTCGACGGGCGATCTCGCCCCGGTGGCGTCCATTGCGGTGCCATTTGATCCCGAGTTGCGTGACGGGCGTGATCTGAGTGGTGTTGAGATTGAACGTCGCGATAACGGCCCCGAGGTGATCGAAACCGTGCGGGTGGACGCGAACGGGATCACGAGCATCCGAATCGAGCTGCCCGATCAGGGCTATGTGGTCGAGCGCAGTGTGGGGCTGGATAATTCCCTCTGCACGCGCTAGCTGCGACGGATCCCGACAATGTCGTGCGGCGGACGGCCGGCGTCATGGCCGCGCTGCTCAAAGTGGGTGAGCATCCGGCCCTCGAAGCGCGGCGCGAAGCCACCGCGCTCGGGTTCGCGGTCTTCGGGGTCTGGGCGCTCGCCGACGTGCGGATTGGTGAAGTGTTCGCTGCCTTCGACCACATCCCGCATCTGCCAGGCGTAGTCGCGCCAATCGGTCGCGAGCCGCCACACGCCACCGGGCTGCAGCACGCCGGCGACCGTATTTGCAAACAGATCGCTCACCAGGCGTCGGCGGTGGTGCCGGGCCTTGCGCCAGGGGTCGGGGAAAAACGTCCACACCTCGAGCGCGCGGGGATTCGCTGACCCCGGCCGGCTCGCGTCAACGCGGCCGGTGGTTTTGCCGGTGCCGAGGGCCGTCACCCCGAAACCCCCGGCGACAAACGCCGGATCGTCAACAATTTCCAGCCCGAACACCACCGGTAGCGCCTGGGCTGCATCCGCCTCAAGCACGCGCACATTCGTGACACCCGCGCGGGCTGCGTTCGCAACGCAGCGCGCCACGCCGGGGCCCCAGCCTTCGACGGCGAGAAAGTTGCGTTCGGGATGCTGCTGTGCTGCGTACACGAGCTGTTCGCCGTTTCCCGGGCCGATCTCGACAATCAGCCCGGCATCGCGGCCGAACGCTTCGCGCAGGTCGATGAACGCATCCTCGGCGATGGATGCGGTCGCGCCGCCCTTGGGTGCCGGGATGATGTAGGTGTCGCCGTGTTCGGCGAGCACATCCTCGAAGTCTTTGGCCATGCGCACCTGTCCGCGCATCGTGAACGAGCGCACTCGCTGGCGGCGTTTGCTGTCGGCGACGGTTTTTGGCTGATTTTGGGATGCGTCCTCGTGCATCCCCCTATTGTCGCCGAAGTTCCCCGCACCCGCCGCACCCGTCGCACCCGTCGCACCCGCCGCACCCGCCGCACCCGCCGCACCCGCCGCACCCGCCGCATCCGCCGCACCCGTCGCATCTGTCGCATCTGTCGCGCCCGTCGCGCCCGTCGCGCCCGTCGCATCTGTCGCATCCGTCGCATCCGTCGCATCCGCGGCACCCGCCGCATCCGTCGCAAAGCCTGCCCAACATCCCCTGCATTCCCTGCACAGTCTGCCCATGCATCCGGGCCCCCAAGCCCTACAGAATTTTGTTTCCTGACATCATCCCCGTGCTGATTTTTGTTTCCTGGTCTCATCCGAGAACTGAACTTTGTTTCCTGGCTGCAAAAGTTGCCGCGGAGACACACAAATCCCGCCAGATACCGCGTTTTGCAGCCAAAAAACAAAAATCAGGAAACAAAACTCTGATCGCAGGAAACAAAAATCCGCAGCAGCAGCCGGCAGCAGGCAGGCAGCAGCAGTGCAGGCAGGGGCCGGTAGGGCGGCGGGCGCGCTAACCTGGAGGGGTGACTGCTCAAAATCCTTTCGGCCAGGTTCTCGTTGCGCTCATCACCCCCATGGATCATGAGGGTGAGGTCGCTTGGGCTGACGTCGAACGCCACGTCGAGGCAGTGGTCGCCGGCGGCGCCGACGGTATCGTCGTGTCGGGCACCACTGGCGAAACTTCAACCCTCACCGACGCCGAAAAGCTCAAGCTCGTGCGGGTCGCCAAGCAGGTTGCCGGCGACCGTGCCAAGGTCATCCAGGGCGGCCCCTCCAACGAAACCGCCCACGCCATCCAGCTCGCCAAACAATCAGAGGCAGCCGGTGCTGACGCCATCATGGCGGTCACGCCCTACTACAACAAACCTACCCAGGCGGGCGTCCTCACGCACTTCCGCATGATCGCGGATGCGACCGACCTGCCGATGATCCTCTATGACATTCCAGGCCGCGCCGGCATCCCCATCGCTTACGAGACGATCACCCGGCTGGCTAAGCACCCGAACATCCTCGCGGTAAAAGATGCCAAGGGCGACCTCGCGCAGGCATCGCGAGTGATGAACGAAACCAACCTGCTCTATTTCTCTGGCGACGACCCGATGGTGTTGCCATCGCTGTCTATCGGCATGTCGGGGCTCATCGGCGTCACCGCAAATATTGCCCCGCAGCCATACCGGGTTATGGTGGATGCGGTCAATCGCGGTGATCTGGCCGCGGCCACCGAGCAGCACCGGCTGCTTGAACCGCTGGCGCGAGCCACGATGACCCACGTTCCCGGTACCGTTTCGACCAAATACCTGCTGCACGGCCTCGGCCGAATCTCGACCCCGCGCGTGCGGCTCCCGCTCGTTGGACCCGAAGAGTGGGAGGCAACCCTCATCGAAGATGATGTTGCCAAGGTGCAGGGCCTCGACGGTATCGACTTTTCAAACTTCCGGCCCGATCGCAACGCTGCCGCTGGTGGCGCGCTGCCAAAAATCGCGGGCACCACGCGCTAGTCGCGCTCCATCAGCAGTGCCGTCTGACCAGCCCGGCGCACTTCGCTCAACGACAGGTACTTCATGACACAAAACACAAAATCTGCCCGCGGCGCCGCCGCTAACGAGGCACGTCCGGTCACACTCCCCAAACTCAAGCGGGATGTGCTCCGCATCATTCCGCACGGTGGGCTCGGCGAAGTCGGCCGCAATATGACCTCGTTCGAGATCAACGGCAAGCTGCTGATCATCGACTGCGGTGTGCTCTTCCCCGAGTCGACCCAGCCGGGTGTTGACCTCATCCTGCCCGATATCGAATCGGTGTACGACCGGCTCGATGATGTGGTGGGCATCTTCCTCACCCATGGCCACGAAGACCACATCGGTGGTGTGCCCTATCTGCTCAAGCGCAAGCCCGATATTCCGCTGATCGGTTCGCCGCTGACGCTGGCGCTGGTCGAAGCAAAACTGCGCGAGCACCGCATCCGCCCCTACACGCTCACCGTGCACGAGGGCGACGTTGAGGAATTCGGGCCGTTCCGCTGCGAGTTCATCGCCATCAACCACTCGATTCCCGACTCGCTCGGCGTGCAAGTCACCACCGCAGCGGGTAATTTCATCCACACCGCCGACCTCAAAATGGACCCAACCCCGCTGGATGGGCGACTCACCGACCTGCGTGCCATGGGCCGGATGGGGGAGGCGGGCGTTGACCTGTTCCTGTGCGACTCGACCAACGCCGAAGTGCCCGGCCATTCGGGATCGGAGAGCTCGGTCGCGCCGGCCATCCACGAAGCGGTTCGCACCGCCAAGGGCAAAGTGCTCGTCGCCAGCTTCGCCAGCCACGTGCATCGCGTGCAGCATGTCATCAACGCCGCCGCCGAAAACCGCCGCAAGGTGGCGCTTGTGGGCCGGTCGATGCGTCGCAATATGGGAATTGCCGCCGACCTCGGCTACCTCAACGTGCCGGAGGGCCTGCTGGTTGACGAAAAAACCGCACTGAGCCTGCCCGACCACCAGGTCGTATTTGTGTGCACCGGTTCGCAGGGCGAAACCCTCGCGGTGCTCAACCGCATCGCGCAGGGCAACCACAATATTTCGGTGCGTGAGGGCGACCGGGTCGTGCTCGCATCCAGCCTCGTGCCCGGCAACGAGGTGCCGGTGTCGAACATGATCAACAACCTCATGAAAGCCGGTGCCGAGGTGCTGCACAAGGGCAACGCCCACGTGCACGTTTCGGGGCACGGTTTCGCCGGTGAACTGCTGCAGGCGTACAACGTGGTCAAACCCAAGTACGCCATGCCGGTGCACGGTGAATACCGTCACCTGGTGGCAAACGCCAAGATCGCCCAGCTCTCGGGCACCCCGGCCGAAAACTGCGTCATCACCGAAAACGGCGGGGTCATCGACCTCGAAAACGGTGTGCCGCGCAAGGTTGGACAGGTGCCGGTGGGCTTCGTGTACGTCGACGGCAAGACCGTTGGCGAAGTCACCGAAGACGACCTCAAAGACCGGCTCGTGCTCGCGACCGAGGGCTTTATTTCGATCTATGTGACGGTCGACCCTAACGAGGGCGAAATCGTTGCCGGCCCCGAAATTCACGCGCGTGCCTTCGCTCCCGACGACTCGGTGTTCGAAACGATCCTGCCGCAGACCCGCAAGGCGATTGAGGATGCGCTCGCGGACGGTGTGCGTGATCAGTACCGGCTCTCGCAGTCGATTCGGCGCGTGGTGGGGCGCTGGGCGGGCACCAAACAGCGTCGCCGGCCGATGATTGTGCCGATCGTGATGTTTTCGGATGAGGTTGCATCCGAATAATGAACGCATCCAAATAATCAATAGGGATGCGTGCCGGGATTTGGCAAGTAATGCCGAACCCGGCGCGCATGGCCGGTGAATGGCAGGGGCGCCGGTAGCCTGGAACCCATGTCGACGTCCCAATCCAAGCGCGGGGCCAATTCAACGCGCACAAAAAAGCAGGGCACCTCGTCGTCGAAAACCAACGACACGCGGGTGCAGTTCACCGACGATGAACTCGGTTTCGGTGCGCGTGCCTGGAACGGGTTTGCCCACGCTTTGGGTGGTGCGGTGCGCTCGCTCGGACGTGAACAGCTCGCCAAAGAAGACCGTCGTGACACCGCGCCAACGGTTTTTTTGCTCGCCGCCATCATCGGTGCGGTTATGGTGTGGTTCCTGCCGCTGAGCCCGGTGGCGCAAACGCTCAACGCCTTCACCTTCGGTGGGCTGTTCGGCGTGATCTCCTATGCGATGCCGGTTGTGCTTTTTTCGCTGGCGATCTGGCTCTATTTCCGACCGGCGAGTATCTACAGCAACGGTCGCGTATTTGCGGGCGTATTTATTGCGCTCTTTTCGGCGGCGGCGATCGCGCATCTGGCTGCCGGGCAACCGCAACCGGCGCAGGGAATGCCCGCTATCGCCACGGCTGGCGGGATTTTTGGCTGGATTTTTGGCGCGCCGCTGGGGTTTCTCATCACCCCGATTCCGGCGATCGTGTTTTACGCGCTCGTTTTTTTGCTGAGCATCCTGATTTTGACGAAGACACCGCCAAAGAAGATTCCGCAGCGCGCCGCCGAGATGTGGCACTGGATGTTTAGCGGCCAGACCGGTGGCACTGCTGTGACCGCTGCCCCGAAAGAAGAAGAGTCGGAGGCGGTGGCCGCCAGCGACGATTTGCCCTGGTGGCGTCGCAACAACACCGGCCGCGAGGTTGATCCGGCTTACGACACACCGATCGTTGATCCGGCTGACCGTGAGGGCGCGGAAACCACCAAACTCAAGCCCGAAAAGCCGAAGCGTCGTCGTGGCCGCCGCCACGACAGCCTCGGTGGTGTGCAGGCACCGGAAGACGGCAACCGCCTCGACGAGTTTGATGATCTGTTTGCTGAGCAACCAGAACCGGGCGAATTCAACCCGCCGGAAGCCGAACAGCCCGACCAGCAGCCAACCCAGGTGCTGTCGCAGATGCCGCGTGGCACCGGCGCATCGGCTGACCAGCAGGCGACGACGGTGCTGCCCCCGCTACCGGATGCATCGGGTGACGAACCGATTCAATCGGCACCGGCTGCACCGAGCACATCCAAATCGAGCACGACCGGCGAACCAACCGAAGCCGACGCACTGGCAACGGTTGCCGATGACGAAACCGCCACGTGGGATAGCCGTGATGATGCATCCGATGACTACCAGTTACCCACAACGCGGATGCTGGAGCTCGGCGCCGCACCAAAAACCCGCACCGAGGCGAATGACGAGATCATTCGCGCGCTCAACGAAACTTTCCGCTCGTTCAAGGTTGACGCCAAGGTGACCGGATTTTCGCGCGGACCAACCGTGACCCGCTATGAGGTTGAGGTGGCGCCGGGCACCAAAGTTGAAAAAGTTACGCAGCTGTCGAAGAACATCGCCTACGCGGTGCGCTCGAACCAGGTGCGCATCCTGTCGCCGATTCCCGGCAAGTCGGCGATCGGTGTTGAAATTCCCAATAGCGACCGCGAAATTGTGCGGCTTGGTGACGTGCTCACCTCACAGAAGGCGCTCAACGCCAAGCATCCGATGACGATCGGTGTGGGTAAGGACGTTGAGGGCGGCTTCGTGGTGGCAAACCTTGCCAAGATGCCGCACCTGCTCGTGGCCGGTTCGACCGGTTCGGGTAAGTCGAGTTTTGTGAACTCGATGATTGTGTCGCTGCTGATGCGCTCGAAGCCCTCAGAGGTGCGCATGGTGTTGGTCGACCCGAAGCGTGTGGAGCTCACCCCGTACGCGGGAGTGCCGCATCTGATCACCCCCATCATCACCAACCCGAAAAAGGCTGCCGAGGCCCTGCAGTGGGTGGTGAAAGAGATGGAGATGCGTTACGACGATCTCGAAAGCTTCGGTTTCCGGCACATCGACGACTTCAATGCCGCGATCCGCGCTGGCGAGGTGGAGGTGCCGGAGGGCTCGAAACGCAAACTCAAGCCGTACCCCTATCTGCTTGTGGTGGTCGACGAGCTTGCCGAGCTGATGATGGTGGCACCGCGCGATGTGGAAGATTCGATTGTGCGCATCACCCAGCTGGCGCGCGCTGCCGGTATCCACCTGGTGCTGGCAACCCAGCGGCCATCGGTGGATGTGGTGACCGGTCTGATCAAGGCGAACGTTCCCTCACGCTTGGCGTTCGCGGTGACGAGCTCGACCGACAGCCGCGTGATTCTCGACCAGGTTGGTGCTGAGGCACTGATCGGGCAGGGTGACGGGCTGTTTTCACCGGCGGGGCAGAAGCCCATCCGCGTGCAGGGCGCCTGGGTCGATGACGATGAGATTCACTCGGTGGTGCGTCACGTCAAGCAGCAGGCAAAGCCCGAGTACCGCAAGGATGTGGAAACAGCGGCCGCCAAACGCGAGATCGACAGCGATATTGGTGACGATCTCGAGCCGCTGCTGGCTGCTGCCGAACTGGTCATCAACTCACAATTCGGTTCGACTTCGATGCTGCAGCGCAAGCTGCGCGTTGGGTTCGCAAAAGCTGGCCGGCTCATGGATCTGCTCGAATCGCGAGAGATCGTTGGGCCCTCTGAGGGTTCAAAAGCGCGTGATGTGCTGGTAACTCCCGAAGAGCTCCCCGCAGTGCTGGCGATGCTGCGCGGCGAAGACCCGCCCGCGAGCGCCGAAGCCTCGCCCACTAGCTCCGAACCGAGCGAAGACCCTTATGGCGGTGACGCCGTCGCCGCGCAGTATGCGGGGCTTGAAGAGGTTGAGGTCGATGATGACAGCGAAGATGCGTGGGGATTGACCGGACGTGACTGACAAAACACCAGCAAACCAGGCAGCATCCCAGCGGCCGCGCGTGTGGCGAGCAGGGGAGGGGCCGGTGAGTGTGTGGTCGGTACCGAACCTGATCACCTATTTGCGCATCCTCTTTGTGCCGGCGCTCGTTGCCGCGCTGATTATTGATGCCGGCGAACACGGTGCGTGGCGCTGGGCGGCGGCAGGCATTTTTATTGTCGGTATTGCCTCCGATGCGGTTGACGGATATTTGGCTCGCAGCCGCAACCTCATCAGCAATGTCGGCAAACTACTCGACCCGATTGCTGATAAGGCGATCACTGGCACCACCATGGTGATGCTTTCGGTGCTGGGCGAGCTGCCCTGGTGGGTAACCATCGTCATCCTCGTGCGCGAGCTCGGGATCACGATTTGGCGGCTGATTGAGGCGCGCCGCATCGTGCTGCCTGCTGGACGCGGCGGCAAACTCAAAACCGTTGTGCAGGCGCTTGCCCTTTCGCTTGCGCTACTACCGCTACCAGCCCTGTTTGGCGATTGGATGCACTGGGTCAACACGGTCTTCATGGGCGCGGCACTAATTTTGACGGTCTGGTCGGGTGCCGACTACCTCGTACGCGCATACTGGAAGAACGAACGTATTCGCCCGAGCGCGGAGGAGTCGCGATGACCGAGCAAACTTCAACTGAAAACCCGTTGCCTAACGAAGCGGCACAGAACGAATTCGGTGGCGAAGCATTGCCGGAGCTGCCAGATGTGCCGGTGCTTCACGACCGCAGCGGTAGCCAGCGAAACGAACCCATGACGGCCACCGGCAAGCTCGCCGATATGCTGCTGCGCTCGGGCATTTCGGTGGCTACCGCCGAGTCGCTCACCGGCGGTGCGCTCGCGGCAGAACTGGTTCGGGTGCCCGGTATTTCAACGATCTACAACGGCGGGGTTGTTGCTTACAACTACGACGTGAAATCGAATTTGCTGGGAGTGGAGCGCGATCTGTTGCTCACTCGCGGCGCGGTCAATGATGAGGTGGCCCTGCAGATGGCGCGCGGTGTGCGTGAGGCTTGCCGGGTTGAGGATGTGCCCGCTGATGTGGGTGTGGCCACCACCGGTGTGGCTGGCCCCGAGCCGTCGGACGGCGAGCCGGCAGGCATTGTGTATGTGGGTTTGGCAACGCTGTGGGGTGAGCGGGCGTTCCGGCTCGATTTCACCAGTCTGGTTCGCGCCGATGATCCGGTTGGTTCGCGGCAGCGGATCCGGTTTGCCACGGTTGAGGCGGCGATCTATCAGCTCACCGAGTATTTGGTTGCGCAGGCGAACGATTAGCGGCGCGGTCTCCGGGTGTCATTTTCTGGAAGTTCGCTGAAGATTCCGGCACCGTGGAATGAAAAGCTGGCACTCGACGTTGTAGAGTGCAAGTTCTGACAGCTGCAATGGCTGACAGCGTCATAGTTTTGGAGGAAATACATGGTGCTTGCACGACACGAGATGGGCGAGGTGCTTCGTGACGTACGGCTGCGCCGTGGCGACACGCTCAGGCAGGTGGCCAGCCGCGCAGCGGTTGCGCTGGGTTACCTTTCGGAAATTGAGCGCGGGCAAAAAGAGCCGTCGAGTGAAATTCTTGCTTCGGTCGCCGAGGCGCTCGACACCCCGCTTTCGGAGATCTACCACGCGGTTGGTGATCGTATCGCCGCGCGCGAGCGCGATCAGCGCCTGGTGGGTGTGATTCCCGACACCGTGCCGGAAGACCTCATCGCTTCGGTTGGGCCGATCGAGTCGATCGCTTAGTTCTTCTTGGGTGACCGAAACGCCACGGATTTCCGTGGCGTTTTCGCGTTACGCTGGCGGGATGCGATTGAGCGAGTTCCAACGGGCCGTGCGTGATGAGTTTGGCGAGTCTTACGGCGAGTCGATCGTGCGTGACGTGGTGCTTGGTGAGCTGGGGGATCGCACGGCAAAGCAGGCGCTGAGCGATGGTGAGGCGCCGCGAACGGTGTGGTTGGCGCTTTGTGTCGCGATGGATGTGCCAGAGAGCCGCCGGCACGGCGTTGGTTTGCTCGAGCCGAAAAAGCGGCATTAGGCGGGGTGTTCTAAATGGTGGTGTGCGACACGCCGCCAGCGGGTGTTCGAACGGGTGTTCGAAAGCGGGTACTGTAGCCCGCGTGCCCTGTGGAAACTGATCTATCCACCGAGACCTACCGAGCCGGCAACAATGTCGGAGGCGGCGGCTACCGTGACGGTATCGATTGAAGCAGGCACGCAACGCCTTGTTGAAGCGCTCTCTATCAGCGCGAGACAGCCTGCAGGCGACAACACCAACTACCCAAAGGAGCAGCAGATGCCCGCACCCAAAGACCGCGAAAAAGCACTCGAATCCGCACTCAGCCAGATCGACCGCCATTTTGGCAAGGGCACCGTTATGCGCCTCGGTAGTGATGAGCGCGCGCCAGTAGAAATCATCCCCACCGGTTCTATCGCCCTGGATGCGGCACTCGGCATTGGCGGTCTGCCGCGCGGCCGAATCGTTGAAATTTACGGCCCAGAATCATCGGGTAAGACAACCGTTGCGCTGCACGCCATTGCCAATGTGCAGCGCGCCGGCGGTATCGCCGCATTCGTTGATGCCGAGCACGCGCTCGACCCGGTGTATGCCGAAAAGCTCGGTGTTGATATTGATCAGCTGCTCGTGTCGCAGCCCGACACCGGTGAGCAGGCGCTGGAGATCACCGACATGCTGGTGCGTTCGGGTGCCGTTGATCTCGTGGTTGTCGACTCGGTGGCAGCACTGGTGCCGCGCGCCGAAATTGAGGGCGAGATGGGTGACTCGCACGTTGGTCTGCAGGCTCGACTGATGTCGCAGGCACTGCGCAAGCTCACCGGTGGATTGAGCCAGACCAAGACCACCGCGATCTTCATCAACCAGCTGCGTGAAAAAGTGGGCGTGTTTTTCGGTAGCCCCGAAACCACCTCGGGTGGTAAGGCACTCAAGTTCTACGCTTCGGTGCGGCTTGACATTCGTCGTATCGAGACGCTCAAGGATGGCGGCAACGCGGTTGGAAACCGCACCCGCGTGAAGGTGGTCAAAAACAAGATGGCCCCGCCGTTCAAGCAGGCCGAGTTCGACATTTTGTTTGGTGTTGGTATTTCACGCGAGGGGTCGCTGATCGACTTCGGTGTGGACCACGGCATCGTCAACAAATCGGGTGCCTGGTACACCTATGAGGGTGACCAGCTCGGCCAGGGTAAAGAAAATGCTCGCCGATTCCTGCGCGAAAACCCCGAGATTGCCGCTGAAATTGAAGACAAGATCCTCGTGGCGCTCGGTATTCGTGAAGACCCGAACGCGGTCGACGCCGATCCCGAAACCGGTGAAATCCGCGAGGCCGAACAGCTCGGCGCATAGCGACTGGCGCTGCAATGGCGGGTGGCTGGCAGCAGATTCGATGCTGGTCACCCGCCATGCGTGGCAGGGGTCGAGAAAGGGCAACAACCTCGCTGTTGGGCGGCCCGAAGCTGACGATGCGTGTTGCCGCGGCGGCAGGGAAAACGCACTGAGATGAGAGCAGAGTTTTGAGCGACGAACATTTTGCCGAGGTAATTCAGTTCCCGGGCGCGAAAGCCACACCCGACGACCTTCGCGTAGCCATTCGTGAGCTTGAACAACGGCGAGCGCCGAGCGTAGCGAGCGACGAAGCCACCATCACCGCGTTTCCGGGAACGACCGACGACGCCGGGCTGCTGCAAGACGCAGAAAACGCGCTGGTGCGGGCACTGGCACGCTCACCGAAATCAGTCGTTGAGGCGCATCAACTGTTGCAGCGCGACTACGAAACGCTCGGCGAGGGCGACCGGCAGCAGATTATTCAGCGGATGCTCGAGCTCGGCTATCTTGACGACGCTCGGCTCGCGGCACAATTGCGCGACGGCCGGTTTGCCCGCAAACAGCTGAGCCGGAGCGCCATGGAACGTGAACTGCGATCTCGTGGCATCGAAAACAGCGCCATCGAGCTGGCGCTCGCAAATATTGACGGTGACGATGAGTATGAGCGGGCGCTTGAGCTCGCCCGTGACCGAGCTCGGCGAAGCCGCTCACTCGACTACGACACCGCCTATCGGCGCATCCACGGCTACCTCGCACGTCGCGGCTTCGGCGGCGAAACCGCCTCGCGAGCAATCCGCGCAGCGCTCAACGACGAAGAATAACGACGCGCACCGGCCGCGCACACCGGCGCAACCTGCCTGCGGCAAAACTCGCCCGGCGGCAGCGAATCCGGTGAGTATCAAGCCCGTGGTCTACCAGCCCTCGAACTGCGCCACATCCTCGGGGTCCACACAACCCTGCGCCACATCATCAATCGCAACCAGCAGTCGCTGGATGCCCGCAACTAGCTCAGCCTCGGTGATGGTGAGCGCGGGCGTGCATTCGAGCACGTTGTCACGCACCACGTAGACCACCAGGCCAAGCTCCCACGCGCGATAGGCGGCCATCGCGGCAAATGTCGAGCCGTCAATCCCGCCGAGGCTACCCAGCTCGATTCCAAACAACAGGCCCTGCCCGCGAACATCCGAAATGGATGCAGCTCCCGGCCGGTCTGACTGGCGGTAGTTCGCAAGCTGCTCGGCGAACACGGCCCCGAGCCGGTTCACCTCATCAAATAGCGCGGCTTGCGCCAATACACCGAGGGCAGCACTGGCGGCGGCGCAGGCCACCGGGCTACCGGCAGCGGTGAGCAGAGCCGAAGCCACCGGTGCGCTCAACAGCTCGCGCGAGCCGACCACAGCCGACACCGGTAGTCCACCACCGAGTGACTTGCCGAGCGTAACGATATCGGCCACCGCATCCTCACGCTGATGTGCGAGCAGCCGGCCGGTTCTGCCCAAGCCGACCTTGACCTCATCGATGATCAACAGTGCGCCGTGGCGATCGCAGGCGGCACGCAGACGAGTCAAAAACCCTTCGGCCGGCACCCGCACCCCGCCGTCACACTGCACCGGCTCAACGATGACCGCGGCAAACTCGCCGGTGCCGAGCGCCCGCTCAAGCTGTTCGCTGACCTCATCCAGCTGGGAGGCGGTTTCAGGGTAGGGCAGCAGCAACCGGGCAGCGTTTTCTGTGGCATCGGGGTCTGCCATCCCCGATGCCTGCTGCGATACGCCGAGGCCGCCGTGATAGCTGCCGTCGAACGAAATAACGCGAGATTTGCCGGTGTGGTGTTGCACGGCTCGGATCGCCACGTCATTTGCGTCGCTGCCCGAAAGCCCAAGATATGCCCGCGCCTCACCGCGCACCGGGATGAGCGCACAGAGCTGCTCGGTCAGCTCGGTCGACCACAGTGTTGCCGCCGAAAGGCAGGATGTGCCGCCCTGGTTGCGGATCGCGCGTTCGACAGCATCAACAACAGCGGGGTGCGAGTGGCCGACACCGGATGCGGTCCAGCTGGCAGAAAAATCAATCACCATTCGATTCGAGGCCGTGGTGAGCGTCGCACCGCGGCCACCGCTCACGGTCAGCGGGAAAAATCGCAATTGTTCGATTGCGGCGAGGGATTGCTGTTCGCGCAGGTACTCCCGCATCTCAATTTCGCGCTCTTGCGGGGTGATTTCCTGAACGGTATCTGGTGTGGGGAGGGTCATCATTGACTCACTTTCGCTCTCATAGGATGGAAATATGACGCTTCAGGGAAGAAATGCGGCAGTGGGTGAGCGGCTGGTTGCCGAAGATCTGCAGCTGACCGCTTCCGAAAGACGTGTCGCGAGGGCACTGCTGCGCGATTACCCTGCAGCCGGTTTGAATACGGTGGCGAGCTTGGCAAAAGCATCCTCGGTGAGCGGTCCCACCGTGATGCGCTTCGTGAAATCTCTGGGATTTGACTCGTTTCGAGACTTCCAAGAGGCGTTGCGGAGCGAGCTGGGCCCGCGCGAAGCCTCGGCGCTGTCGCAGTCGGCGCGAAACCACCGGGGGAACGAACGGCAAACGCTCATTGACGGGGTGAACGAGAGCGTCACTCGCACTCCCGACAGTGAGCTGCGCACCGCCGTGCGGTTGCTTGCCGACAGCGGTCGTCAGGTGGTGGCCGTTGGCGGCGACTACTCCCAAATCGCGGCGCGACAGCTGGTGCTGCAGCTGGCGCCGGTGCGGCCGCGGGTGCGCACGCTGCCCTCCGAGACTGTGCTCATTGCCGCCGAGATTGCGGATATTTCGAAGGGTGATGTCTGGTGCATTTTTGATGTTCGGCGCTACCGGCCACGCACCTACCGAATCGCTCAGGCTGCGGCCGAGCGCGGCGCCAAAATCGTGCTTTTTACCGACCGCTGGCTTTCGCCAATTGCGGGTTTTGCCACCGTCGTGTTCACCGCGCAGGTCGAATCGGCCGGACCAACCGACACCGCCACACCGCTGCTGGCGGTGACAGAGGTGCTGTGCGAACAGGTCGAACGCAGCCTCGGCAAACAGGGGGTCGCGCGGCTTGAACACGTCGACCCCCTGCGAGAAGCGATTGAACCGAGCCAATTTCGCGACGATTAGCGCTTTTGAATCTGCTGAACAGCCGCAACATAGCCGCAGGCCATGGTCTTCGCGACCCGCAGCACGGCATCATCATCGGGCAGGAACGTGGCATCGTGCAGCGACGGGCCGTCCTCGACCGTGTCAGGGGTGGCAACCCCCACAAACGACATGGTTGACGGGTATTGCTGGCTGTAGAACGAAAAATCATCGGCGCCGAGCGATCGCATAGCTGGCGCCACCTCGAGCTCGGCTTGCCCGAGTAGGCCTTCGAGCGCATCGCACAGCGCAGCGTCATTGAACAAAACCGGTTCGCCCTGCACCACAGTGGTGGTTGCGGTGACCCCGTACGCCTCGGCCTGGTGGCGAGCAAACTCGGCCACGGCATCACCGATCACCGCCGCATCTTCGTTCTGTGTCGTGCGCAGCATGGCGTGCAACGTGCCCTTACCTGGCAGCACGTTCGCAGCCCCCGAATCGGCGACCATCCGCCCAACGCTCAGCAGCGCCGGGGAAAGCGGGTTGACCGTGCGCCGCAGCACCTCGGGTAGCCCGAGCGCGATCGCCGCGAGCGCCGAAGCCACATCGGCGGCATCGTGCGGATAGGCACCATGACCGGTGCGGCCTTCCACCTCGATGCGAATTTCGCCGGAGGCCGCATTGACGGCCCCGGCTCCGGTGGCGACCTGCCCGGCGAGCACACGGGGATGCACGTGCGCTCCGATCACATGGGCGACATTCAAGGTGTCGAGCACGCCGCTATCGCAAATATCGCTGGCTCCCGAAGGATAGGCCTCCTCACGCGGCTGCAGCAGCGGCACCACAGCGTAGGGGAGTGTCACGCGTTTGGCGGCGCGCACAAACGTGGCGAGTGCGGCCATGTGTACATCGTGCCCGCAGGCGTGCATCGCCCCGTTTGTGGCAGCCCACGACAGTCCCGTCTGCTCGCTCACGGGCAGCGCGTCGAGTTCGCCGCGGATGGCGACAGCTGGCCCGTCTGCGGGGCCGAACCGACAGTAGCCGCCGGTTTCAGCTACCGGGGTGAAATCGAGTTCGGTGGCCCGAGCGATCCGGTCACGGCTGTCTGCCTCGTCTCCCGAAAGGCGCGGATGCTGGTGGAGTTCGCGGCGCAGCTGCAACGCAAATTCGCGCTCGTTTTCGATTTCGGTAACAAGCTGCGCCAAAAGCTGGGCCGAGGCGGTATCGCGCTCACGTTGATTGCCGGTTGCGGTCAAGTCGATGCTCCTATTCGTGCTCTCGAATTGAAATTCGTCAGAGGTTGTATGCGCGCGCGGCGTTGTCGTATCCGATCATCTTGGCAACACGCATCGCTTCGTCGTGCGGCCATTCATCGAGCTCGATGAATCGGTTGAGCGTCGCAGCGAGTCCCCGGCGAAAGAGCAGCGTGCCGAGGTAGTACAGCTCGCTCGCACCGAACGCGTCACTCGAAAAAAGTGCCTTGTGAAACGGCGTGAGCTCAAGCGACTCGGCGATGACGGCCTCAGAGCGTGAGCCCGTGTAATTAATTGCGAGCCCAACATCGCAGTACACGTGGGGGAAAACATCCGCCAGATAACCGGCTTCGCGATGGAAGGGATAGCAGTGCAGCAGCATAAACCGCGCCCCTGAGTCAACGGATGCGCGCAGCAGCCGGGTCAGCAGCAGCGGGTTGCAGCGGTGCAGATCAACATCGTCATCTCCGTAGCCGATGTGCAGCTGGATTGCGCACCCACGGTCGATCGCAAACCACAGCAGGGCGCGAATCAGTACGGGATCATCCAGGCGTGGGTGCGATCCGATAAAGCCGCGCATCCACTCGCTCGCCGCGGCGGTGATTTCTACGGCGGTGGGTCGGTCGGGGCAAAAATCGAGCCCGCAGCGGTAGGCCGCGATTGATTTCACACCGACCGCCGACTCGAGCCGCAATTCGAGCTCGGTAACAATCGCATCGAATAGCTGCTCGGGTTTGCCGTCGGCTGCGGCGTGTGCCAGCGCAACCTCTTCAGCGATGCGCTCAAGGCGAATAATCTCCACACTTTCAGCGGATGCGAACGCGGCGGTTTGTGCCGCCGAAGAAATCGTGTCGGGTGCGTGCCCGGTTTCGATACCAAGCAGGTCGATGCCGGCGGCTTGCAGCAGGCGGGTGTTCACCGTCTGGGCGCCGAGCTCTTGCCTGCGCTGAAGATAATCTTCGGGGCTGGCGAACGCTGGCAGATCAAGCACGGGTGCGCAGTGCCTGCGAATGGCAAACCCAACCTGGGTGTCGAATCGCGTGCATCCCGCAGCCGCCGGGCGTGAAGATTCTGAAATCAGTGCTTCAAACTCTTCACGACCGAGGTCGTGCTCGACCACGCCGTGGCAGTGGTGGTCGAATAGCCGCAGTGAGCCGAGGTTTTCGATCTGGTTAGTAGACACGCGAGTACACCTCACACTGTTCGGCAAGGCTGCGGCCCTGCACGAACACGTTTTCATCGTGTTTCACCGCGATGAAGGTTTCGAGGAATGAGGCAGGGAACCACGACCGGACGACATCGTTCGACTTGAGCAGGTCGAGGGCCTCGTTCAGCGAGCGGGGCAGCTGGGTGAGGCGGCGGTGCTCGCCCTCGAGGTCGAGGTCACCAACGATGACTTCCTCAGGGTCGAGGTTTTCGCGCAGCCCCTGCAGGCCCGCACGGTAGATAACGCCGAGCAGCAGCCACGGGTTTGCGCCGATGTCGCTCGCGCGGAATTCAAAGTGCAGCTGCGGTGCGGGGTCACGGCCGGCAATTTCATTGGTCGGGCAGATGCGCAGCAGGGCCTCGCGATTTTGCAGGCCGAGGAACGACCGAGCGGTCGACCAGTTGTTCGGAGCGAGCCGTTCGTAGCTGGTGACCAGCGGCGCAAACAGGGCGGTGAGTGCCGGAGCATATTTGATGATTCCGGCAGCGAATCGGCCAGCGAGCTCTGAAAGCCGACCCGGGCGGTTGGGGTCGAAGGTGAGGGTTTCACCGTCGAGGTTGTTGAGCGAGAAGTGAACGTGCACGCCATTTCCGCCCGAACCGGGAGCGACAACGGGAGCGAACGAGGCTTCACGGCCGTGCGCGTCGAAGAGTTCGTAAACGATTTCGCGCAGCAACACGGCGCGGTCACCGGCGGTGACGGGATCGGTGGGTTTGACGGTCACCTCGTACTGGTGCTTGGCGTATTCGGGCAGCCAGTTCTCGGGTTGCAGACCAGCGTGGTGCAGGATGCTCATGAGCTGCGTGCCGATCGGTTCGAGACGACGGAACGACTGGAATGAGAACGGATGCGAATCTTCAGTTGCGCTCAGGTCGACGAATTCGTGTTCGAAGGTGGCGTTGCTGGTGATGCCGTAGTCGTCGCGCAGTTCTTGGAGCGCGTTGCGCAGGAAGGTGCGGGGGCACGCTTCCCATGGCGTGCCGTTGGTTTCAACGAGGTCGGCAAAAGCAACGGTGAATGCCGGTTTGTCGGGCACTCCATCGATTCGGTAGACCGCATCGTGGTCGGGGAGGAGTCGAAGGTCGCCACTGGATCCGAACGGAATGTTGTCGACGATGTGGCCGAGCGGGCCGATGCCGAGGTTTGCGGGCACCCAGCCGATCGAAGTGTTTTCGTTGAAGTCGGCCAGGCGCATTGAGCGTCCCTTGGTGCGGGCCGCGATGTCGCTGGTGGCGATAAAGATCAGTTCGTCGGTGTTGTTGGCTTCTTGCTGAGTCATGAGAACTCCTTGGTGAGGGGGTGGTGGTTACGCTTCTGAAGGTTCGTCGATGAGCGGATCTTGTTCGGTGAGCCGCGCACCGATGCGCTGCGCCAGCGCTGGTTTCGACAGCACCGCGATCAGACCGATGAGACACCAGGCAGCGGCGATCCAGGGGAAGTAGGTGTATGGCGCTTCCTGGCCAGCCACCTGGACCACATAGACCCAGACGAGGAATGCCAGGCCGAGCACGGGCACCACGATTTCCCACTTGGGGATGGGGGAGCCCTGCCGTAGCGAGTAGCCGATCACCCCAATTGACGTCATGCCGTAGGCGATGATCATGCACAGTGTCGCGATTGTTGCGTACCAGTAGTAGGCGTCGACGCTGGTGGCACCGAACAGGCCGAGCACGATGGTCATGAGCGCGGTGAGGATGACCGTGAAGAATACCGCGACGGTTGGCACCGCGGTCTTGGGGTTGCGGTGGGCAAATGATTTGGGTCCGAATCCGTCGCGTGCCAGGGCGAATAGCAGTCGCGATGCGGCAACCGTCGAGCTCAGGAATGAGGCGAAAGCGACCAGGAACGCGATGATCGAGATGAGCACCGAGAACCACTTGCCAATGTAGGTCGATGACAGCTGCGTGAGTGTGGAGGCCGAGTTGGCGAAAGCCGCAACTCCGGCTTCGTCGGTGCCGAACCCGATGGTCTGCGCAAACATGACGAAGACGTAGACGAGACCACCAATGAACACCGCCAGCGTGAGCGCTCGCGGCACGACGCGGCGGGGGTTTTCGGCTTCTTCACCGAGCGCGGTTCCCGATTCGAATCCCGCCCACGAGAGGAACGCGAAAACGGCTGCGGTCATAACGGCGCTAATCGGGGCGCCATCCGGTGTGAATACCGACCAGTCGATACCGGTTGATACCGGGGCATCGCCGGAGCCGACGCGGAACAGGATGACGAACGACAGCACCACCATGGCGGCGATGCCCAGGAAGCCGATGGCGAGCAGCGTGCGCGCGGTGACTGCCGATTCACGCAGGTTGAGTGCGAGGGCGACCACTGCCACCACGGCAGGAATTGCGATCCAGAGCATCGGGGGCAGTTCGATCCCGAGTTCGGCCATCATCGCTTCGAAGAAGACCGAGCACGCGCCGGCGATACATGCCGCGAACAGCAGGTAGGTGCCAAGCAGTGCGAAGCCGCCGAAGAACCCGGCCCGGGGACCGAGGGTTGATCCCGCTAGCGCGTACACCGAGCCGGCGTGCGTGAAGTATCGGGTGAGTCTAATGAACCCGTAGGCGACCAGGAATGTTCCGATAAACGAAACCAGGAAGGTGAAGGGAACCGCTTTGCCGACGAGACCGGCAACACCAATTCCGTTGAGTGACATTGCCATAACCGGGCCCATGAACCCGATTGAGATGGCTGCGACTTCCCAGGTTTTGAGTGGTCGTTTCGGTTGTTCTGCCGTGGATGCTGTCGGCGTCGTTGCTGACATATCGTCTCCGATGTTGGTGGTTGAGTGCCCGTCATTGGGTGAATCAAGCATTACGTAGATACTTGATCGCGTCAAGTGTGTAACGAATGTTACGAAGGCGTGCTTTCGGTTGCATCCAAAAAACGATCGGGGGCACCGCTGCCACAGTGCCCCCGATCGCCATCCACGTGCGGTATTACAGCCCGCGTGCTAGAAGCGCCTAGGTTGCCGGCACCGTCGGTGCCGGTTCGGTGGACGTAGCGCCGTCGTTGATGAGCTCCTCAACATTCGCCGGCGGCTCCCAATTGAGATACACATCATCCGGCTGGGGGAGGCCGCACTGGTTGATCTCCATCTGCACCTGCTTGGTCAGCCGCGACTTTCCGGCATCGATTGCATCCTGCACCGTGCCGACCACGATTTCTTCCGCGGTCGAAGTCTTCTGCAGCGGCGACACCTCAGCGCACAGGTGGTAGACCTCGCCACCCTCGACCCAGTACACCTCATCCTTACC
Source organism: Gulosibacter sp. GYB002 (assembly GCF_036577665.1). Classification (NCBI taxonomy): domain Bacteria; kingdom Bacillati; phylum Actinomycetota; class Actinomycetes; order Micrococcales; family Microbacteriaceae; genus Gulosibacter; species Gulosibacter sp. GYB002. The sequence goes on from NZ_JARBDD010000003.1 coordinate 83,670, forward strand.
GGTCATCGCGATCACTCGCTGCTGATCCCACTGTGCCTCGGCAGTGCGCTGCTCAATCGACGGCGGATTCCAGTCGATGCCAATCAGCACCGCAATTGCCATAACGACCACACCGACCACACCGGCAATGCTCTTTTGCTTTTGGTCCATGTCTTTGTTCAAGAACACGAGCACGACCAGGGGCAAGAACGCGACCACCGTGATGATGGCGCCCAGCTGGTTCTGAATAAAGAACCGCACCGGGTCGCGCTTAGAGGCCGGGTCGAGTCGGTTGGCACGCTTCCACAGCAGCGACCCCGTCACCGCGAGCGCGCCGATCGCCACCACCAACACAATCAAAAACACGAGCGCCCAGCCGGGGAACCCTTCGTCTCCCGTATCCCAACCAAAGGCCACACCGATGTGGGCGCGAGAGTTTGAGTTCAACAGGCCAAAAATCGCGAAGGCTTCGAGGCCTATCGCAATCACCCAACACACAATCGCCCAGATGCGCAGATTGCGTGCCCAGCGCTTGGCCTCGTCGGTTGCCCGCCAAGTTGGTTTGTTGGCGCCACCATCCGCAGCGCTGCGTTCGCGCTTCGGAGCGCGCACGATCTTTTTATTGCTCTGCTGCTCGGCCACGTTTTTCCTCTCAAAATGCAGTTGGGAAATAAGCAAACTACCGCTCGAAATCCTACCGACGAACCGCACCGATGTCGCCGCACGCGGCGCAGCTGTGCCGCCAAGCGCTGGCTACTATGAGTTGCATCCGAACCGGGTCGCGGTGCCGCAGCTGCATCGCGACAAGCAGCGAAGGACTCTCTACATTGTCGACCCCCTCGAACACATCGGTGCCGCGGGCAAACAGCCTGGCACGCTTGTTGCCATCGGCGAGTGACTATTCAGAATTGCGCTCGAGCTGGCGGGTCGATATCACCGCCGGTGTGACCGTCGCCATCGTGGCGCTACCACTGGCGCTGGCGTTCGGCATCTCATCGGGGGTATCGGCTGCCGCAGGTCTCGTGACCGCGGTGGTGGCGGGTATCGTGGCCGCTATTTTTGGTGGCTCGAATGTGCAGGTGTCTGGACCAACCGGAGCGATGGCGGTGATTCTGGCGCCGGTGGTTGCCGTGCACGGTGCCGGCTCGGTGCCGCTGCTGGCGATCATCGCCGGGATCATGCTCATCGTGATGGCATTGAGTGGCCTCGGGCGTGCGGTTTCGCTGATTCCCTGGACGGTGGTTGAGGGGTTCACGCTCGGTATCGCCATGATCATCTTCTTGCAGCAGGTGCCGATGGCGCTCGGCACCACAGCCGAGGTCGGGTTGAACCCGGCGGTTGCAGCAGTGGTGGCATTCGGGGATGCCGACTGGTCGGTAGCAGCGCAAACCCTCGGCATTGTGGCGGGAGTGTGGGCGCTCATCCTGCTGCTCCCCAAAATCCATCCGATGATCCCCGGCAGCCTTATCGGCGTGATTGTTGCCACAGTTGTGGTGGTGGTTACGGGGATGCAGGTGCCGACAATCGGGGCACTACCCACCGCGCTTCCGGCGCCGCAGCTCCCCGCATTCGATCTCGCGATGCTCGGTGATCTGGCCGGTCCCGCAGTGGGAATTGCGATTTTGGCGGCGATTGAATCGCTGCTGTCAGCGCGAGTTGCTTCCCGTATGGCCGATACCGGCCCTTACGCACCCGACCGTGAACTCAGCGGGCAGGGGCTCGCCTCGATAGCTTCGGGGCTCTTTGGTGGGATGCCAGCAACCGGCGCTATCGCGCGCACCGCGGTGAATGTGCGCAGCGGTGCCCGCACCCGCGTCAGTGCAATTTTGCACGGCCTGCTGCTGCTGGTGGTGATCTATTTTGGCTCGTCACTCGTGGCGCACATCCCACTTGCCGCGCTCGCAGGTGTGCTGATGGCGACCGCCACGCGCATGGTCGCCCCGACCACCTTCCGGGCCCTGGCACAGGCGCCGCGGTCGGACCTGCTGGTGTTTGTGATCACCGCGCTGATCACTGTTGCGTTCGACCTCATTATTGCCATCGAAATCGGCCTCGTGGTTGCTGCCGTGATTGCACTCAAACAGGTGGCAGATCAGGCGGGCGTTCGTCGTGAAGATTTGCCCGGCGAACAGCAGCCCGGAGACGAACGAATTGCGCTGGTGCGCATTGACGGCGCCATGTTCTTCGGAGCTGCCGAGCGGCTGCGCCGCGAATTCGACAGCTTCAGCGGCATCGAAGTGGTCATCATCCGGCTTTCGCGCCTATCGGGGCTCGATTCGAGTGGCGCGAACACGCTCGTGGAAGTGATCGAAACATTCGAACAGCGTGGCGTGACGGTACTGCTCAAGGGGCTCCAACCCCAGCATCGAAAAGTGGCGGAGGCGTACGGTGTGCTCGGTGCCCTGCGTAGTGACGAGCACGTTTTTGACAGTATTGAGGATGCCGTCGAGCACGCCCGTAGTCACATCCGGCGCGGCCCGGCGCGGCAATAGTTCCCCCCGAGGCGGATGCGGTGCCCGCATCTCGAGCCGTAGACTAGCCACACTATGACCGAAAGCCCCACGACTATTGCGCCGTCGCCCGCATCGCGGAATGAGGATGGCAGCCAGCGCACGTTTTATGTCCGCACCCTCGGCTGCCAGATGAACGTGCACGACTCTGAGCGGATGACCGGCTCGCTGCTCGCCGCCGGTTACGCGCAGGGTGAGCCAGACACCGCCGATGTGATCGTGATCAACACCTGCGCGGTGCGCGAAAACGCGGCCAACCGGCTCTACGGTAACCTCGGTCAGCTCGCCGCAGTGAAACGCGAGCATCCCGGTATGCAGATCGCGGTGGGCGGCTGCCTGGCGCAGATGCATCAGGATGAAATTGTGCGCCGCGCCCCGCAGGTGGATGTGGTGTTCGGCACCCACAATATGGGTTCGCTGCCGGTGCTGCTCGAGCGCGCCCGCCACAATGGTGAGGCCGCGGTTGAGCTGCTGGAGTCGCTCGAAACCTTCCCCTCGACGCTGCCAACCAAGCGCGACAGCACCTATTCGGGGTGGGTGTCGATTTCGGTTGGCTGCAATAACACCTGCACGTTTTGCATCGTGCCGTCGCTGCGCGGCAAAGAAAAAGACCGCCGTCCCGGCGACATCCTCGCCGAGGTGCAGGCGCTGGTTGATCAGGGCGCTATCGAGGTGACGCTGCTGGGGCAGAACGTCAACTCGTACGGTGTCGAGTTCGGCGACCGGCAGGCCTTCAGCAAGCTGCTGCGCGCCTGCGGCGAAATCGAGGGCCTCGAAAGGGTGCGGTTCACAAGCCCGCATCCGGCCGCCTTTACCGATGATGTGATTGACGCGATGGCCGAAACCCCGAACGTAATGCCGCAGCTGCATATGCCGCTGCAATCGGGTTCCGATCGCATCCTGCGCGAGATGCGTCGTTCTTATCGCTCGAAAAAGTTCCTCGGCATTCTCGAGCGGGTGCGCGAAAAAATGCCGCACGCCGCTATCACCACCGACATCATCGTCGGCTTCCCGGGCGAGACTGAGGAAGACTTTGCCGACACGATGCGGGTGGTTGAACAGTCTCGGTTTGCGAATGCGTTCACCTTCCAGTATTCGATCCGTGAGGGTACCCCGGCAGCGACGATGCCGAATCAGGTGCCGAAAGAAGTGGTGCAGGAGCGCTTCGACCGACTGATTGAGCTGCAGCACCGCATCTCGCTCGAAGAAAATGAAGCGCTCGTCGGTACTCGGCAAAAGCTGCTGGTGTCGGTGGACGAGGGCAAAAAAGATGACGCTACGCACCGGCTCACCGGCCGAGCCGAAGACGGGCGCCTCGTGCACTTTTCGCTCCCGGAGGGTAATGAGACGCCTCGCCCCGGTGATTTTGTCGAGGTGGAAATCACCCGCGGCGCTCCGAGCTATCTGGTCGCTGACGGCAGTGGGGTGGTGCCGGTGATTCGCACCCGCGCCGGGGACGCGTGGGACGCGGCTCAGGCAGAGTCGTGCGGCACCTCGGGTGGTAATGATACGGGTGGGCGCGCGGTGAACCTCGGCCTGCCAACGCTGCGAATTGGGGCGCCCGGCCGGCCGTGACCAGCGAATTGATTGTTATTGGCGGCGCCACCGGCACCGGCAAAACCGCGCTCTCGCTCGATGTTGCCGAGCGGTTGCAAGCGCTGGGTCGGCCCGCCGAGATCGTCAACGCGGATGCGATGCAGCTGTATCGCGGCATGGATATTGGCACCGCGAAGCTGCCAGCTGTGCAGCGGCGCGGCATCCCGCATCACCTGTTTGATGTGCTTGACGTTACCGAGCCGTCGACTGTGGCCTGGTATCAGCGCGAGGCGCGCGCCCGTCTTGACGAGATCATCGGCCGCGGCGCGGTGCCGATTTTGGTTGGCGGCTCGGGGCTCTACATTGCCGCGGTGGTGTTTGAGCTGAACTTCCCGGCGCGCGATCCGCAGGTGCGGGCCGATCTTGAGCGTGAACTTGAGCAGTGGGGGCCGGGGATGCTCTACCGGCGGTTGGCGGAGTTTGATCCCGAGGCTGCCGAGCGTATCGACCCGCGCAATGCCCGTCGGGTGATCCGCGCGCTCGAGGTGATTCGCATCACCGGCGAAAAATTTTCGGCGCAGCTACCCGAACAGGACAATTGGTGGCGGCCAACGAGCGTCGTGCTGGTGGAACGCGACCGTGCCGAACTCGTTGCGGCACTGGATGCACGCGTGGTGGAAATGTGGCGTGCGGGGCTGCTTGATGAAACTCAGCGGCTGCTGGATGCGGGGCTCGTTGCGAACTCGACCGCGGGCAAAGCGATCGGCTATGCCCAGGCGGCACGGCAGCTGCGGGGCGAACTCACCGAGGATGAGGCGATTGCCGAATCACAGCTGTTGACTCGCAAATACGCTCGCCGGCAGGTGTCGTGGTTCCGCCGCTATGAGAGCGCGCTGCGGCTGCCGGCCGGCGATGCGTGGGGTGCGCAGCGGGTGGTTGAGTTTGCTGGGTTTGCGGCCGGCGATGGGACCCGCGAATAACTGGCGCGACCGTTATCGCCAGCGGGCGACAAGCACGACTCTGGGATGATTGAGGGCATGATTCTGCCCCGGCCATTCACCAAAATCGAATCGAACGGCAACGACTATATTGTGCTGCTCGACGAACGGTACGAACTGGAACTTGACTCCGAGCAGATCGCGGCGATCTGTGATCGGCATCGGGGCATTGGGGCGACGGGCCTTGTGCGGCTGTCAAAAACCGAACCGCTGCACGGCGACGCCCCGCAGTGGCTCGTCGACGCGCGCAATGCCGACGGCACGGTGGCTGAACTCCGCGGGGACGAGGTGATTGCCGCCGTCGAATACTTGGCCGCAAACAACGATGTTCCGACAGTGATTTCATCCCGTGCTGGTGAACTCGAAATCACCCGCAGTGGTGACCAAACCCGGGTTGCGCTCGGTCGCTGGCGGCTCGCCGGTGGTGAGCCGCTCGTTGAAGCAAGACGGCTCGATGTGCCGCGCCCCGGGCTCGGCATTGAGCTGTGCACACCGCATGTGGTGGTGGCGCTCTCGAGCTCCGAAGAACTCGAGCAGCTGGATTTGCGCGCTCGGCCCGAGCTTGACCCGGCCCCCTTTGATGATGCGACCGTGGTGTTTGTGGTGCCCGGTGATCCGCTCATCCAGGGCGGTCGAGGTTGCCTGGCGGCGCGCGTGTATGACCGGATGCTCGGCGAAGTGCCAGGAGGTGCCGTGGCGGCGGGTGCGGCGGCGCTCGCGGTGCGCTACTGGGCCGGCAGCGGTGCGCCACGGCAGTGGGATGTGCGCGGCAATTTTGGTGCCAATGGCGTGTCGATCGAACTCACCGAGCAGGGTGAAACAGTAAGCGTGACAGGCAGCGCGAGGCGCGTGTTTACGGGGGAGTGCTGCGCGTAACTGGCAACTGGCCGAGCTTGCCGACCGGTGCGAAACGGGCGCATCTCGTCGACATATACCGTCTAGTTGGTATAGTGACTACACCTTGCTGAAACTCAGCAGTTCTTACGACGGTGTAGGAGGGGGTACCGACGATGCGTACCGCAGGAGACAACCAGCAACCAAACGGTGATATCGCCGTTCGGCTCGAGTCAATCACCAAGGTCTACGGCGACCACGTCGCGGTTGACAATATCTCGCTCGATATTGAAGCGGGCGAGTTTTTATCCCTTCTCGGGCCATCGGGATGCGGAAAAACCACGACCCTGCGCATGATTGCCGGATTTGAGCATCCCGATTCGGGAAGCATCGAGCTCGGCGGGCGCAATGTGGTTGGCGTGCCGCCGCACAAGCGTGAGGTCAACACCGTTTTTCAGCAGTACGCGCTTTTCCCGCACCTGTCGGTCGCTGAAAACGTCGCGTTCGGTTTGCAGCAGCGCAAGACACCGCGGGCAGAAATTGCCGAGCGGGTGGCCGAAGCGCTCGACATGGTGCAGATGCGCAAGTTCGCCGACCGCAAACCCACCATGCTCTCGGGTGGGCAGCAGCAGCGCGTTGCAGTGGCGCGAGCGCTCGTCAACCGCCCGGCGGTGCTGCTACTCGACGAACCCCTCGGTGCTCTCGACCGCAAGCTGCGCGAAGAAATGCAGCTCGAGCTGAAGCTGCTGCAGCGCCGGCTCGGTACCACCTTCGTGTTCGTCACCCACGACCAGGCCGAAGCGCTCTCAATGAGTGACCGCATCGCCATTATGAGGGCTGGCAGTATCGAGCAGCTCGGCACCAGCCAAGACATTTATGACCGGCCCGCAAGCGCCTATGTGGCCGCATTCGTGGGGCAACAGAACTTCTTTGACGGCACGCTCGACTCGGCCACCGAAATGACCTCGGGGCTCGTGCGGCTCGCAGCCAGCCAGCCCTCGGCAGCGGGCGACCTCAAGCCGGGTGCCGAAGTGCGTGGCGCAGTGCGTCCCGAATTTGTGCGGTTCGCGCGCTCCACCGGCGAACCAGCCGCGGTGAACACCCTCGAAGCCAGCGTCAGCGGTTTCGCCCACCAGGGCGAGACGATGCAGTACCTCTTCCAGGCAAACGACGGCAGCACCGTGCTCGCACGGCAACCGGTGGCAGCACGCGGCGACCTCGAACTCGGCGAACGGGTGCGGCTGAGCTGGGAACCCGAACACGTGCGTATTTTTGCGGCCGATCCCGACCACGAGAAGGTGCGCGGGCAGATCGACGCCAATCTCTCCACCCAGACGATCGCGGCGATGGGAACGGGACGATGACAGAGCGCCAACCCATTCGCATTCTCGCAAACGCCCTCTCGGCGCCGCGCATCCGCGCCGATCTCACCCGCCGATCGTTTCTCGCCACGTTCGGTGCCTTTGCCGCATCCGGTGCCCTGGCGGCCTGTGCTGGGCCGGCACGCGAAACCCGAGCCGGCGTTGACGGTGAGCCCATTGAAGACAAGCTCTTGATGTACACGTGGGGCGAATATGACGACCCGGAGGTGCTCGATGAGTTTCGCGAGACCTTCAACACCAACTTCATCATCGACGCTTTCGGTTCGAACGAAGAGCTCATTTCAAAGCTCGTCGGGGCTCGGGGTACCAGCGGCTACGACATTGTGGTGCCCACGGGCGGCTACATTGGTGCGATGGCCGAACACGGGCTCATCGAGCCGCTTGATCATTCGCTCATCCCGAATATGAAACATGTGCTACCCGAGCTCATGAGCCAGCCCTGGGATCCCGAAAACAAATATTCGATTTTGAAATCGTGGGGCACCACCGGGTTCGTGTACGACACCACCAAGATCAAGCGCGAGTTGAAAGATTGGAATGACTTTTTTGACTGCGCGATGAACGAAGCATCGGGCAAGGTGTCAATGATTGACGACCCGCAGAGCCTGGTGGGGACCTATTTTTGGGCGAACAAATACAGCACCAACGACGACAATGCTGCGCATTTTGATGAGGCGGAAGACTTCCTCGTCAATAAGCTCGCCCCGCATATTTCGGCCTTCGATTCCTATCCGGGCTCGGGTGCGATTCCGCAGGGAACGCAGTGGCTTTTTCAGAGCTGGAATAGCGACGCGCGGCTGGGAATTCTCGAATCGCCCGACCCCGACCGCTGGCGTTGGGTGGTCGGTGCGCCGCACAGTGAACTGTGGATGGATAACTGGTGCATCGCCGCCGGTGCCCAGCACCCCAAGGCCGCCCACGCCTTCCTCAATTTTGTTCTTGAGCCCGACGTTGCCTATCGCGAAGTCGACTACATCGGGTCGGATGTGGGCGTTCAGGGCCTGCGCGAACGCGCCGAACAAGAGGGGATGGAACTACCCGAAATGGTCTTTTTCGACGCCGATCAGGTGCAGAGTTTCAAGGTTATGCTGCTCACCGAGAGTCAGCAGCGCTTCGTTGATATTTGGAACGCAGTGAAGGGGAGGGCAGCAAATTGACCTCGACAGCAACTGTAACCAAGCGCCGCCAACGCGGGGGACTGCTCGCGCTTCCCGCGGCCGGTTGGCTGCTCGTGTTCTTTTTCATCCCGGTATCGCTGGTGCTGTTCTACAGCTTCGGTGAAAAGCCCGATATTTTTGAGACTCACTCAAACGAGGTTTTCACCTTCCAGCGGTATTTGGAGGCGCTCACCGGATCGAACCTCGGGATCTTGCTCAACAGCATCTGGATTGGCCTGGTAGGTACTTTCCTGTGCCTGGCAGTGGCCATGCCATTCGCCTACTGGCTCGCCACCAAGGCCCACCCGAAACGGCGCGGGCTGTATCTCGCACTGGTGCTGGTGCCGTTTTGGACCAACCTGCTGGTGCGCACGATCGGCTGGCAAATCATCCTGGCACCCGAGGGGTGGCTTTCGCAGTGGCTCATGGGCGCGGGGCTGCGGGCCGAGCCGCTGGGGCTGCTTAACACTCGAGAAGCCGTGTTGATCGGTGTGGTCTACAACTATTTGCCCATGATGATCCTGCCGCTGTATGTGGCCTTCGATCGAGTGGCCGGTAATCTGCGCGAAGCAAGCGCTGATCTTGGTGCCGGCCGCGTGGCAACCTTCACCCGCGTGACGCTCCCGATTGCCTGGCCGGGCATCCTGGTGGCCATCCTGCTGGTGTTTATTCCGCTCATGGGTGACTACATCACCCCGACAGTGCTCGGTGGTGCGCAGGGCTCGATGATCGGTCAGCTGGTCGCCAGCCAGTTCCAGACTGCCCAAAACTGGGCGCTTGGCTCAGCCATGGCGGTGCTGCTGGTCGTTGTCGTCCTGCTTTTGGCCGCCGGAATCTGGCTGCTCACCAAACTCATCGCACTGCCATTCCAGCGCCGCTGGCGCGTTTCGCTTGAGGAGATGAACTCATGAACCGCACATCGGGAAGCACGCGGCTGCTCAATATCTGGGCGGTGCTGATTTTTATCTTCCTGTTCCTGCCGATCGTCGTTATCGTCATCTACTCGTTTAACCAGGGGCGCCTGCTGGTGTCATTCACCGAGCCCGGTTTCGGTGCTTATGAGTCGGCCTTCGCGAACGAACGGATCACGAGTTCAGTGGTGGTGACACTGCAAAGCGCGGCCTGGTCGGCGCTGCTGGCCACGCTGCTCGGCACGCTCGCAGGGCTGGCACTCGCGCGACGCGGCGCCAAGTGGGCGCCGTGGCTGGTGCTCGGTCTGGGCCTTGTGACCGTCACCCCAGAAATTGTGGATGCGGTCTCGCTGCTACCGTGGTTGGTCACGCTCGGGCAAGACCTGCACCTCGGGATTTTTAATAACGGCATCGTTCGTCTGGTGATCGGTAATTCGCTATTCGCCACCGCGGTGGTGACGTTCATCGTGCGGGCACGATTTGCCGGCCTGGATGAACGGCTCGAAGAGGCCGCCGCCGACCTCTTTGCGCCACCGGCGGTGGTGTTCCGTCGCGTGACGCTGCCGCTGGCAATGCCCGCGGTGCTCTCGGGCGGGCTGCTGGCGTTCACGCTCTCGCTCGACAACACGGTGATTTCATCGTTCGTGCAGGTGTCGGGATCGACCCCGTGGCCCGTGTACATCCTGTCGACCCTCAAAACGGGGATGCGGCCAGAACTTGCCGCGATGTCGACAGTGATGATCGTGCTCACCCTCGCGGCACTTGCAATTGTCGCGATCGTGCTGCGTCGATCGGGCGAATCGACGACCGATATCGTCAAGACGATGGCCGGATAGTAAGGATGCGGCGAGTGCGGCTGAGCTGGCCGAGCTAGCCCAGCCGCTCAACTCGCAGCACCCGAAAACCGCCGCTGGTGGATGCGCGGGAAACGTCAAAACCGTCACCCAGCGCATCCGCCACTCGTCGTTGCAGCGAATCGGCGCCGAGGTTTTTACCGACCACATACCAACCGACACCTCCAGGTGCCAGCCGCCGGTTCCAGGTGAGCATGAGTTCATCCAGCGCCTGTTTGCCGATGCGGATCGGCGGGTTTGACCAGATCACATCAAACATCACGCCGTCGGGAATTTCAGCGGCAGTGACCGCACGCACCCGCTCGAGATTGTGGCGCGCAGCGTTCTCGGCGGTCAGCTCGAGCGCGCGTGCGTTCACATCCAGCGCCCACACCTCGAGCTCGGGCGACGCCAGCGCCAGCGACAGTGCGATAGGGCCCCAACCACAACCCAAATCGAGCGCATTGCCGCGCAGTGGGGGATCGGGCACCTCGTGCAGCAGGATGTTCGTGGCCTTGTCGAGCCGGTCGCCACTGAATACCGATGCCGCCGTGCTTACCCGCACTGGGGCGCCGCGCAACTCCACCTCGATTTCGCGGCGACGCTCATCAGTGGCGGGGTCGGCATCAAAATAGTGCGAGGTCATAGCAATGACAGTACTCGCTTGCCGCAGCCGCGTAGACTTGATCAGAATATGAATCTTGACCCATCTGACCGATTCGCCGGCAACGACGCCGATAGCGTGATCGACCGCATCCTGTCTCGCAGCGAAACCAACCGCGACCACACCGCGGTATTTCGTGCTGCCGAGGCGCTCATGGACGACGCCGATACGGCTCACAATGACGATATTGACGGCCTGCAACTCGACCGGGAGGCGCGCCATTCGCTGCAGCGCGTCGATGGCCTGTCGACCGAACTCGAAGATGTCACCGAGGTCGAGTACCGCCAGGTGCGGCTCGAAAAGGTGGTGCTCATCGGCGTCTATTCGGCCGGAAGCCAGCGCGATGCCGAAAACTCTATGCAAGAACTTGCGGCACTGTGTGAAACCGCCGGCGCGGTGGTGCTCGATGGCGTCTTGCAGCGGCGGCCGCATCCCGATCCTGCCACCTATCTTGGTCGCGGCAAAACCGAGGAGCTGCGCGAGATTGTTGTCGCCACCGGCGCCGACACCGTTGTTGCCGATACCGAATTGGCGCCCAGCCAGCGCCGCGCGCTCGAGGATGCCGTGAAGGTGAAGGTGATCGATCGCACCGCGGTGATCCTCGATATTTTTAGCCAGCACGCAAAAAGCCGTGAGGGTAAAGCGCAGGTCGAACTCGCGCAGCTCGAATACCTGCTGCCTCGACTGCGCGGTTGGGGTCAGTCGATGTCGCGACAGGCCGGTGGCCAGGTGTCCGGCGGTGCCGGTATGGGCTCGCGCGGTCCGGGTGAAACCAAGCTCGAACTTGACCGTCGCCGCATCCACATTCGGATGGCGAAACTGCGCCGCGAGATCGCCCACATGAAAACGGCTCGCGACACTAAACGCGCTCGCCGTGCCCGCAATATGTTGCCGGCGGTATCGATTGCCGGTTACACGAACGCCGGCAAATCATCGCTGCTCAACCGCGTTACCCGGGCCGGGGTGCTGGTTGAAAACCAGCTGTTCGCCACGCTTGATGCCACCGTGCGGCGCTGTGCCACCCCCGATGGTCGCCCTTACACGATGGCTGACACGGTCGGTTTTGTGCGAAATCTGCCGCACCAGCTGGTTGAGGCGTTCCGGTCGACGCTCGAGGAGGTTGCCGACTCGGATCTCATCGTGCACGTGGTGGATGCGGCGCATCCCGACCCCGCCGGTCAGATTCAGACCGTGCGTGAGGTGATTGGTGAGATCGACAGCCGGGATATTCCGGAAATCATCGCGTTCAACAAATGCGATCTGATTGACGATGCCAAGCGCATCGAATTGCGCGGCCTGGAATCAAATTGCGTGTTTGTTTCGGCACGCACCGGTGAAGGAGTCGACGAGCTACTCGAGCGCATCGCCGAGATGCTGCCAAACCACGATGTTGATGTCGAACTCGTGGTGCCCTTTGATCGCGGCGATCTCGTGTCGATGCTGCACGAGCGCGGTGGCGTGCTCACCGAACGTTATGAGGCCGACGGTACGCACTTGGTGGCGCGCGTGCATCCCGATCAGCTGGGGTTGGTTGAGCCCTATCGGGTGGACGGCAAGCACGCGCCCGAGCGTGAGCGCCCGACGCTCAAACAGCGTCCGCGCCGCAGTGAGGATGCGCCAGCCGAGCGGGTGCTCGACCTACCGCGCAACGATTAGCAGTAGGGGTGCGGCGGTGACGGCCTAGACCGACCGCAGCACTGCAACAACTTTGCCGAGCACCTCGGCGTGATCGCCCAGGATTGGTTCGAACGCGCTATTGCGGGGGAGCAGCCAGGTGTGCCCGTCACGCTGTTTAAAAGTCTTCACGGTTGCCTCGCCGTCGATCATCGCGGCAACAATTTCGCCATTGACCGCGGTGCGCTGCTGGCGCACAACCACCCAGTCGCCATCGCAGATTGCCGCGTCAATCATCGAGTCACCCACAACGTTCAGCAAAAACAGGTCGCCCTCACCGACGAGGCTGCGGGGGAGTGGCAAATATTCTTCGACCTGTTGCTCGGCTGTGATCGGGATGCCCGCGGCAATACTTCCCACCAGTGGCACCACGGCGGTTGCTGAAATATCCGGAGCGCTCGCGGAATCTGACTCGTTGATGTCGATGAGCAGCTCGATGGTGCGAGCCCGGTTGGTATTGCGGCGCAGGTAGCCGAGTTTTTCGAGCCGGTCGAGCTGATACGACACCGAAGACGATGAGGTCATGCCGATGGCGTCACCGATCTCGCGCATTGAGGGTGCGAAGCCGTTTCGATGCAGGTGTTCAGCGATGAACGACAGGATGCGTTCCTGTACTTCGGTGAGGGGTTTGCGGGCTGCTGGCACGGTGGCTCCTCGGGCTTCGACCTGCTGAGCTCGGCCGGCGCGCCGAAAATGTCGGAGGCTCATGGTCTGGTGGTTCGTGTTGGTTTTGACGCTAGTCGAGGCCAGCACTGTTCTCAAACACATTTTCGAGCGTGTTGTCGAAAAACATTCGAACACCTGCTTGAAATCGGCACTGTTCGAATGTATGTTTGGAACAAATGTTCGAAAGCGTGCGAGTGCGCGCGATCCGCTCAATCGAGAAGGAACCACCATGACGATCAACGCACTGCCTCAACGGGTAAACCGGGGTGCTCGGCTGCGCTTGACTGCGCGTGGGCGTCGAGCATTGGCCGGGGCGCTGCTTATCCCCGCTGCGCTGGGTGTCGGCGCCGGTATTGCGCAGATCCCCACCGCAATGGCCGGACATGAACGGCAGGATGTGGCCGCGTATGAACAGTTCAACACCCACACCGTGACGGGCGGCGAGACGCTGTGGACGATCGCCGAACAGATCGGTGGCGATCGTGATGTGCGCGATGTGGTGCAAGAGATCATGCGGCTCAACAACCTGACGAGCGCCAACGTGCAGGCGGGACAGCAGCTGGCGCTACCCAACTTCAGCTAGCGCCGGGCAGTTTCAGCTGGCATCGGCAGCCTCAACTGGTGCCGCCCAACTTCAGGTGGAGCTAGCCCGGTGAGCAGCGGCGGGCGCCGACTCAGCGGAACGCTGCGGCGCCCGGTTCTGCAGCCTCGACCTAGAATGGAGCGGTGACTGTTATCGACGACCTTCCCATTCGAGACGACCTGCGTGGCCGCACCGCATACGGGGCACCGCAGGAACCCGTGCGTGTTTCGATCAATGTGAACGAAAACCCGTATGACGTGCCGGCCGAGGTTGTCGAGCGGGTGCTGAACCGGGTGCGAGCCGCACTACCCGGGCTCAACCGGTATCCCGACCGCGAATTTGTGGACCTGCGCAAGAAACTCGCCGAGTACCTCGGCCACGGGCTGAGCGCCGACCAAATTTGGGCGGCAAACGGATCGAACGAGGTGCTGCAGCACCTGCTGCAAACCTTCGCGGGCCCGGGACGCTCGGTGCTGGGGTTTGCGCCCACCTACTCGATGTATCCGCTACTCACCGCGGGTGTGGGAAGCGAGTGGATCGCCGCCGAACGCGACGCAGACTACGAACTCAGTGTCGCAACAGCAGTGGCAGCCATCGAAACGCATCGGCCCGATGTGGTGATTTTTTGCGCCCCAAACAACCCCACGGGCACCCCGGTCGATCTCGAGATCATCAGGGCCGCCTACGAACAAACGCATGGAATCGTCATCGTTGACGAGGCCTACGCCGAGTTTCAACCTGATGGCACCCCGTCGGCGCTCGAGCTGCTGCCAGGCCGTGAACGCCTGGTGGTCAGCCGCACGATGTCAAAAGCATTTGCCTACGCTGGCGCCCGACTCGGCTATCTCGCTGCCGACCCCGCACTGTGCGACGCACTGCGACTGGTGCGCCTGCCATACCACCTGTCGGCAATCACGCAGGCCGCCGCAATCGGCGCGCTCGACTGCACTGACATCATGCTCGGTCAGGTCGACGCGATTCGCGTGCAGCGCGACCGGCTGCTCACCGAAATTCCCAAGCTCGGTTTCCCCGTGTATCGATCGACCGCAAACTTCGTCACCTTCCACGGGATTACCGACCCGCAGGCAATGTTTGAAGAATTTTATCGGCGCTCGATCCTGATTCGTAACAACGGCCTTCCCGGTAGCCTGCGAGTCACCGCCGGCACCGAAGCCGAAACCACGCAGTTCCTTGACGCGCTCGCCGAAATTGTGCGCGAGCATCCCGAACTGCGCGCCGGCACCGAGACTGCCGGCACCGAGACTGCCGGCGCCTAGGCCGCAATTTTGGGTTGCCAATTTCGGCGACCACACCACACACCATCGCGCGGAACAGAGTGAGCCGCGCCGCACCCCCGGAGGAACCATGACCACCACGCGTCAGGCAACGATGAGCCGCGAAACCAGCGAGTCGCGCATCCAATTGACCATCAATCTTGACGGCACCGGCAAAAGCGACATCGACACCGGGGTGCCGTTCTACGATCACATGCTCACCGCGTTTGCCAAACACTCGCTCAGCGACCTCACCGTAAAAGCTGTCGGTGACGTGCACATTGATGAACACCACACCATCGAAGACACCGCCATCGTGCTCGGCCAAGCCATCCGTGTGGCACTCGGTGACAAGCACGGCATCGCGCGATACGGCGATGCGCTCGTGCCACTCGACGAAGCACTCGCACAGTGCGTGGTGGATATTTCCGGCCGCCCGTTCCTGGTGCACGGGGGAGAGCCCGAAGGGTTCGAATTCCACCGCATCGGCGGGCACTTCACCGGCTCGATGGTGCGCCACGTGTTTGAAGCGATCAGCTTCCACGCCGGGCTTACCGTGCACCTCAACGTGGTCGCAGGGCGCGACCCGCACCACATTGCCGAGGCCGAATTCAAAGCCTTCGCGCGCGCATTCCGCGCCGCCAAACGTCTCGACCCCGAAGTCGACGGTGTGCCCTCAACCAAGGGAGCGCTCTAATGGCAAATCGTCCCGACGTTGTCGTCCTCGACTACGGCTCGGGCAATGTGCACTCGGCGGTAAAAGCCCTTGAAGCAGCTGGCGCACAAGTCGAGCTGACCGGCTCTCGAGAGCGAGCGCTGAACGCCGACGGGCTGCTCGTGCCGGGAGTCGGAAGTTTTTCGGCAGTGATGTCGGCACTCAACGCCGCTGACGGCCCGCAGATTATCGACCGGCGACTGGCGGGCGGACGTCCCGTGCTGGGCATCTGTGTGGGAATGCAGGTGATGTTTTCGCACGGGCTGGAGGGGCAGCCGTCAGCAGAGCGCCCCGAAATCACGCCCGATCCGCAGCGGCACGCACACGCGCAAAACGCCGACGACTTCTGGTCGCAGGAACACGCGTCCAGCGCGCCAGGTGGCGGGGTGGCGGGCCTTGACCAGTGGGATGGCGAGGTGCGTCGTCTGCGAGCAGACGTGCTGCCGCATATGGGCTGGAACACGGTCGAGGCCGCAGCAGACTCACGGCTATTTGCGGGCATTGAAACCGAACGTTTTTACTTCGTCCACAGCTACGCGGCCACCGATATTGAGGTGGACGAGATGCTGCCGTATGTCGAGCCCATCAAAAAAACCTTCGCCAACTACGGAGAGCGCTTCCTCGCCGCGGCCGAAAACGGGCCGCTGAGTGCCACCCAGTTCCATCCCGAAAAATCGGGTGAGGCAGGTATCGCCCTGCTGCGAAACTGGGTCGATTCGTTAGGCTGAACGATGCGGGCCGTTTGCGCAGCGCGTTTGTGAGCCGGCCCAGCGGTCGCGCGGCAGCGGTAAACGCTGTCATAACACCGCAGAACACCTGTTTATTTCCACTCCATTCCAGACTCAAAGGACGTCAACGAAGTGAGCGAATTCAATACCTCGCCGACCCTCACGCTGTTCCCCGCGGTCGATATTGCCGATGGGAAGGCAGTGCGACTCGTTCAGGGGGAAGCCGACAGCGCAACCTCATACGGCGATCCCGTTGACGCTGCCAGCGACTGGGCCGAGCAGGGAGCAGAGTGGATTCACCTGGTCGACCTCGACGCCGCCTTCGGTCGCGGTGAAAACCGGGCCGTGATTCGCCGCGTGATTCGTGCCATGCGGGGCCGGCTGAGCGTAGAGCTATCGGGCGGTATTCGCGATGACGAATCGCTCGAGCGCGCCGTTGAGATGGGGGTAAAACGTATCAACCTCGGCACCGCCGCACTCGAAAATCCCGAGTGGGCTGCCGCGGCGATCAGCCGCTATGGCGAGCTCATTGCGGTGGGGCTCGACGTGCGCGGCACCACGCTCGCCGCGCGCGGCTGGACCCGCGAAGGCGGAGACCTGTGGACGGTGCTCGAACGCCTCGAAGAAGCCAACTGTTCACGCTACGTGGTCACCGATGTCAACAAGGACGGCACCCTCAAGGGCCCGAACATCGAGCTGCTGAAATCGGTAATGGAACGCACCGACCGCCCCGTGATTGCATCCGGTGGGGTTTCGAGCCTCGATGACGTTGCCGAATTGCGCGATCTGGTGCCGCTGGGTCTTGAAGGCGCGATCATCGGTAAGGCGCTTTACAGCGGCGCATTCACGCTGCGTGAGGCACTCGACGTCGCGGGCAACTAGCCACAATGGTCGAAATTCCCGAACACCTGCGCGGCCACCTCACCGACTCGGCCGGACAACCCTGGGCAGGGCGCAACTTCACCGAAAACCCCTGGCAGGATGACCGCGGCGAAGCACCACCCGAACTGCTGGCCGCACTCCGCGCCTTCCGAGCCGGAGAAGCACCCGGCAGCGCGGTCGTCGATACCCTGCGCGACTCGCGGCTGCTGATTCCACTGGTTGCCGAGCTGGGTGAAGCCGGTGTCAACGAACAGGGACAGACCGTCGATAAGTCGGCAGATCTCTCGATCGTGACCGTGGCAGCGCCGGATGGCCGTGGGGTCGTCCCGGTGTTCTCATCGGTTGCGGCAATGAAAGCCTGGGACGCTGATGCCCGGCCCGTTCCGGTGGATGCGCGGCGGGCAGCGCTGGCTGCGGTAGAGGCCGGCAGTGACGTGCTCATCATCGATGCCGCCAACCCCGACACTGAGTTTGTGGTGCGGCGTCCGGCAGTGTGGGCGATCGCGCAGGGGCACGAATATGTCGAGCCCTGGGTCGACCCACAGGTGCTGCAGCGCATCCAACCGCTGTTAGAGATCGACCCGGTGGTGACGAGTATCAACGTGCTTCCGGGCGATGCACAGGCGCGGTTCGCCGGCCCCGAGGTGCAGCTGGTCGTTGAACTCACCGAAACCGACCGGGAACATCGGCAGGCAGTGCTGCACGAAATTCAGCAGCGGATCGGCGCCGACACCGAGCTTGTGCAGCGGATCGACTCGCTGCGAATTGCCGCCGCGCAGGTGGCCCCCTCCGAAGGTATCGGGAAAAATCCGACTTCAGAAGCAGCACAACCCACCCGACGATTCGGTTTTTGGCGACGTAAGCGACGATAGGCTCGAGGAATGGCCAACCAGACAACTCCGAAAACAGCGACCATGGAAAAAACCAGCGTCGCGATCGATCCAACTAGTGTTCGGGTTCGGCCGCAGGATTCCGAGATCGGGATGACCTCGGCCGAGATTGAGCAGTCTCGTCAAGAGTTTGGTGACAACAAGCTGCCCAGCACCACGAGCCGCTCAATGTGGGCGATTTTGCGGGCCAATGTGTTCACGCTGTTCAACCTGATTGTGCTGGCGTGTTTTACGCTGCTGGCGGTGCTCGGCCGCTGGCAGGATGCGATTTTCGGGTTTTCGGCGGTCGCCAACTCGATCATCGGTGTCTGGCAGGAATATTCCGCGAAGCGTCAGCTCGATAACCTTCGGGTGCTGCACGCCCCGCACGCGCGTGCGCTTCGTGATGGTGAGGTCATTGAACTTGACCGTGAAGATCTGGTGCTCGGCGACATTATTCAGGTTCGTTCCGGCGACCAGGTGCCGGCCGACGCGATGGTGCTGAGCGCATCCGGGCTGCAGGTGGATGAGTCGCTTCTCACGGGTGAAGAAGATGCCGTCGACAAGCAAGCCGATTTGGCGCTGCTGTCGGGTTCGATCGTGGTTGCCGGCCACGGCACCGCGGTGGTTACGGGCGTGGGTGCTGAATCGTTTGCGGCAAAACTCACCGCCGAAGCGAAGCGTTTTTCACTGGTGAACTCTGAAATTCGTGACGGGCTCAACCGGGTGCTGCGGCTGGTCGCCTGGCTGCTGGCGCCGGTGATGCTCATCGTCATTAATGGTCAGATGCAGGCCTTTGGTGGTTGGCAGCACGCGATCGATTCCGGCAAGTGGGTGGATGCGGCCGTTGGTGCCGTTGCCGCTGCAATTGCGATGGTGCCGCTCGGGCTGCTGCTGATGACCTCGGTGGCGTTCGCCGCAGGTGCGGTGAAGCTGGGGCGCCGGAAGGTACTGGTGCAAGAGCTGCACGCCGTTGAGGGGCTGGCGCGCGTGGACATGCTCTGCTTCGACAAAACCGGAACGCTCACCGAGGGCGGTATGGCCTATTGGGGCACGCACGAGGGCCCGGCGCCGCAGCCGGGCTGGGAGCAGGTGCTCGCAACTATTGGCGCCGATAAAAACGCAAACGACTCGGCGGCCTGTCTGGCCGAGCAGTATGGCGCCGACCTCGCTCTGCCGGTCGCGCGCGAAATCCAGTTTTCGTCACAGCGAAAGTGGTCGGCGCTGGTCATCGAAGATGAGCGAGCCCGCGGTACCTGGCAGCTGGGTGCCCCAGATATTGTGCTCTCACCCGAACGAGACCAGGAGCTGCTCGCCGAAGTGGCCGAGCTCAGCAATATGGGTCGCCGCGTGCTGGCGCTGTGCTATTCGCCAGAGCTACTCACCGAGCAGCAGGTGGCCGATGAGGCCGCGCCGCAGAATTGTCAGGGCGTGGTGCTCGTATCGCTGCGCGAACGCATCCGTCCCGATGCTGCCGATACGGTGCGCTACTTCCGTGAAGAAGGCGTCGACCTGCGCGTCATCTCGGGTGACGACCCGCGCACGGTTGCGGCCGTGGCGCGCGAGGTGGGACTGATTGAACCGGATGCATCCGGATTCGATGCGCGCAAGCTGCCCGACGATATTGATGAGATGGCCGAGGTGCTCGAGCAGCAGCGCGTGTTTGGCCGGGTGACCCCCACACAAAAACGCGATATGGTGCTCGCTCTGCGCAAGCGCGGCCACGTGGTTGCCATGACCGGGGACGGTGTGAACGATGTGCTGGCACTGAAAGACGCCGACCTCGGTATCGCGATGGGGCACGGCTCGGCAGCTGCCAGGGCGGTTTCACGATTGACGCTGCTCAACAACCAGTTTGAGGCGCTGCCGAATGTGGTGCTCGAAGGTCGACAGGCAATCGCAAACGTCGAGCGCGTTTCAATGCTGTACCTGTCGAAGACGGCCTACGCGGTGATGTTTGCGGTTGTGTTCGGCCTGATCCTCTGGCCGTATCCGTTCTTGCCGCGACAGTTGTCGATTCTTGACGGTGTGACGATCGGCTGGCCGGCATTTGTGCTCGCGCTGCTTCCCAACTCGCGCCGCTATGTGAGCGGGTTCTTCCGGCGCGCGCTGCAATTCGCGCTGCCCGCCGGTGCGGTGGTGTTGCTCGGCGTGTTCGCGATTACCGCGGTGGGACGATTCACGGATGCGAGCGTTCCGCAACAGCAGACAACCGCGTCGCTATTCCTCGCGGTTGCGGGTCTGTGGATTTTGAGCCTCGTGTGCCGCCCATTCAAGCCACTACTGGCTGCCGTTTTTGCGGGATGTATTGCGGCATTCCTGCTGATTCTCGCGATCCCGTTCGGGCGGTGGTTCTTGCAACTTGAATGGCCCACGAACGAACTCTGGATCGCGCTGGCGATTACCTGTCTTGCCGCGATCGGGCTGCTTGAGCTGCACGGCCGCTGGCGGGCCGGCGCGCTGGGTGCCGAGGTAGAGCAATCGCTGCAGCACATCCACGATCGCCGTGAGCGACTGACTCGGTTGATCCCGGGGCAGCGCCACGGTGACGAACCGGGGCGGCGCCGCCAACGTCACGAGCGGCGCGCCGGCAAGCAGCGTCGCCGGTGAACGACGGGAAACTACAGCGGGGCGAGTCGATCCATTTGACTCGCCCCGCTGCGTTTTGGTTTAGCTAGGTGCTGTGACGCCGAGATGCTCGTGCTGGCGCTGTGCTGGCTTGGTGCTGGCGCTGGGGCTATCCGAACACCGGGCCGGTGAACTCTTCGCCCGGTCCCTTACCGATCGGGTCGGGGATAGTGGAGGCCTCACGGAAAGCGAGCTGCAGTGAGCGCAGCCCGTCGCGCAGCGGACGGCCGTGGTGGTCGCCGAGGTAGGGGGTGGCGCCCTGGATCAGGCCGGCAAGCGCGCTGATGCACTTGCGCGCCTCATCGAGATCGGGTTCGGTGTCGCCTTCGGCCAGACCCAGGTGCACTGCGGCGGCACTCATGAGATGAACCGCAACGGTCGAGATCAATTCGACGGCGGGCACCTCGGCGATGTCGCGAAGCTGCGCATCCACCTGTTCGTTATTGAAGGCAAACTGGTTGGTGCCAGCATCGGCTGGAGTGTTCTCGGCCACAGGGTTCCTTTCACGAGAAGATTCTGTTAGTCTATTGGGCGGTGTCTGCACTGTTTGCTGCTTCGGCAGCGGTCAGTTCAGGCGGCCTAGTCAAGAGGACTCGTCCCACCCGCGACTACCGCTCAAGGTTACCGGGTAAACCGCTCCCTTAACGCTGTATCTACGGTGTTGAGTGATCCAGCTCTTGGATAGTGGGTGGCTGCACGTGCTGCGAACTGTCGTTGCCGGTGGGGGATCCGAAACCGGTGAAGCGATTCACGTGCTAGAAGAGGAGCCACCATCAGCGAACCACGCACCAACGACCGAATCCGCGCCCACGAGGTACGCCTCGTCGGGCCCAGTGGAGAGCAGGTCGGCGTCGTAAAACTCGAGGTCGCTCTGCGCCTCGCCCAGGAAGCCGACCTTGATCTCGTCGAGGTGTCACCGAACAGCCGTCCTCCCGTGGCAAAGATCATGGACTACGGCAAGTTCAAGTACGAGGCAGCACAGAAGGCGAAAGAAGCCCGTCGCAACCAGGCCAACACGGTGCTCAAAGAGGTCCGTTTCCGCCTGAAGATCGACGATCACGACTACGAGACGAAACTCAAGCGAGCCGTTGGGTTCCTTTCGTTGGGTGACAAGGTCAAGGCGATGATCCAGTTCCGTGGCCGCGAGCAGTCGCGTCCCGAACTCGGTCTGAAGCTGCTGCAAAAGTTTGCTGAGGATGTCGCCGAATACGGCACGGCCGAAAATCGACCGAAGCTCGACGGTCGCAACATGGTCATGATCGTCGCACCGATTCGCAACAAGTCCGAGGCGAAGGCCGAGCAGAACGCCCGACGTAACCAGCAAAAAGAAGCGGCTCGTGCCGCCAAGCAAGCCGGCAAGGCAGGCGCCGAAAACGCCGATGCCCCGGCAACTACCAAGGAGAACTGATGCCGAAGCAGAAGACCCACTCGGGTACGAAGAAGCGCTTCAAGGTCACCGGCACCGGCAAGATCAAGAAGCAGCAGGCCGGCATGCGCCACAACCTCGAGGTCAAGGCCCCCGGCCGTAAGGCACGCCTGAACAACGACAAGATCGCTGCTCCTCAGGACGCCAAGGTCATCAAAAAGCTGCTCGGTCGCTAGTCCGCAGCCAACAAAAGTTTTGCCGGAGCATCCCGGCACTGAAATTACTAGGAGAACACTGCTATGGCACGTGTGAAGCGTTCAGTTAACGCGAAGAAGAAGCGCCGCGTCATTCTTGATGAAGCCTCGGGCTACCGCGGTCAGCGTTCGCGCCTCTACCGTAAGGCGAAAGAACAGGTCACCCACTCGTATGTGTACAACTATGCACACCGTAAAGACCGCAAGGGTGACTTCCGCCGCCTGTGGATCCAGCGCATCAACGCTGCATCGCGCGCAAACGGCCTCACCTACAACCGCCTCATCCAGGGCCTGAATCTGGCCGGCGTTGAGGTTGACCGCCGCATGCTCGCCGAGCTCGCAGTGAACGAGCCGGCCGCATTCGCCGCAATTGTTGAGACCGCGAAGGCTGCTCTTCCCGAGGACACCTCGGCACCGAAGAACGCCGCGTAACGGCCCGTATGAGTGGGCGGCCAGCCGGAGAGCTTCCGGCCGGCCGCCTTCTTGCATCCCGAGCAGTGCGAATGAAAGGACCCACCCATGATTGAGTCGGTACGCAATTCCCGAGTGCGTGATGTGCGTAAGCTCGCGCAAAAAGCTGAGCGCACCGAGCGCGGTCTGTTTGTGCTCGAGGGGCCGCAGGCCGTCCGCGAGGCCCTGCACGACCGCCCTGATCTAATTACCGAACTATTTGCCACCCCCACCGCAATGGAACGGCACCACGACCTCGCCGAACTTGCCGACGCAGCCGGAATCGAGGTCGTTTGGGCCACCGAAGAGGTCGTCGATGCGATGTGCGATACCCGCACCCCGCAGGGTGTGGTGGCCGTCGCGCGGCAGTTTCCGGTGGCGATTAAGCGTCTCTTTGATGAGTCGCCGCAGCTGGTGGTGATTCTCGAAGAGGTACGTGACCCCGGTAATCTCGGCACCATCATCCGGGTGGCCGATGCCGCGGGTGCGGATGCGGTCATCCTCACCGGCCGCTCGGTCGACCTTTACAACCCGAAGGTGGTGCGTGCCACAACCGGTTCGCTTTTTCACGTGCCGATTGCAGTGGATGGCGATTTCCTTGACGCGAGTGTGCGCGCCAAGACGGCCGGGATGCGACTGGTCGCCGCCGATATTGACGGCGACGATCTGCTGGCGGCCCGAAACGCGGGCGACCTCGCGCAGCCAGCCGCCTGGGTGTTCGGAAACGAGGCTCGTGGCCTGCCCGACGACATCATCGCGCAGTGTGATGCCACGATCGCGGTACCCAACTACGGGCGTGCCGAATCGATGAACCTCGCCACTGCGGCAAGCGTGTGCCTGTACGAGTCGGCGTTCGCGCAGCGTTCGGCATAGTTTTTGCTGGTGGTGGCCGTCGCGGATGCGGCGGTCACCACGGTGTTTTCCGCCGGCCACCACGCTATTTTCCCGGCGGTCGAGTGGTTCGTTACTTCTTGTTTCCATGAACCGTTGCGTTGTGTGGTTATATGTCACCTATGAACTCGAACAATGATGTTGAGTCGACGCGGCCACTTGTAGAAATCAACGGCGTTAATAAGTGGTACGGGGAGAACCATGTACTGAAAGACATTAACCTCACCGTTAACCGAGGCGAAACGGTTGTGGTCATCGGCCCGTCCGGGTCTGGCAAATCAACACTTTGTCGGTCGATTAACCGCCTAGAAACCATTGATCAGGGCGAGATTCTCATCGATGGCGTGAAGCTCCCCGAAGAGGGAGCAGACCTCGCCAAACTGCGCAGCGATGTGGGCATGGTGTTTCAATCGTTCAACCTCTTCCAGCACAAGACTGTTCTGGAAAACGTCACGCTGGCACCAGTGAAGGTGCGCAAGATGAACAAACAAGAAGCCGAAAAGCGCGCAATGCAGCTGCTTGAACGGGTCGGCGTCGGAGCACACGCGCACAAGATGCCCGCGCAACTTTCGGGTGGGCAGCAGCAGCGCGTGGCGATCGCTCGCTCGCTAGCAATGGATCCCAAGCTCATCCTGCTTGATGAACCCACCTCGGCACTCGACCCCGAAATGATTAATGAGGTGCTGGACGTAATGGTCGAACTGGCGCACGGCGGTATGACCATGGTGGTAGTCACCCACGAAATGGGCTTTGCTCGCAAGGCCGCCGACCGAGTTGTGTTCATGGCCGACGGGGCAGTGGTAGAAGAAGCCGACCCCGAACAGTTCTTTTCTCACCCGAGCAGTAGCCGAGCCAAAGAATTCCTCTCGAAGATCCTCGAACGTTAATTCTGAATTCCCCAAACCCCAACGACAAAGGAGTCACAGTGAACAAAAAACGCGGCCTACTTTCCGGCCTGGCTATTGTTGCCGCTACCTGTCTCGCACTCACCGGCTGCTCGGGCTCGGGCAGCGAACCTGAGGTTGCTGAAAACCCCGAGTTCGCCGACGGTACCACCATGGCGAAGCTCGCCGACGCCGGCACCATCACCATCGGCACCAAGTTTGACCAGCCGCTATTCGGTCTTTCGGGCCCCGACGGCACGCCCGAGGGCTTCGACGTCGAAATCGGCAAGCTCATTGCGGCCGACCTCGGCATCGCACCCGACAAGATCAAGTGGGTCGAGACGGTATCGCAAAACCGCGAGGCCTTCGTTCAAAACGGCACTGTCGACATTGTGATCGCCACCTACACCATCAACGACAAGCGCAAAGAAGTAATCGACTTCGGCGGCCCCTACTACGTCGCTGGCCAGTCGTTCCTGGTGCCCACCGGCAACCCCGGCGGCATCACCACCGAAGAGGGCAAGATCGCCGACTCGCTCAAAGACAAGACCGTCTGCACCGTGGTCGGTTCAACCTCGGAAGAGAACGTTCGCGAGTACACCGACAAGGTCATGACCGTCGACAAGTACAGCGACTGCATCGAACCGATGCGTTCGGGGCAGGCCGACGCGCTCACCACCGACAACGTGATCCTCGCGGGGCTCGCCGACCAGAACAAGGGCGAGTTCGAAGTGGTCAGCGGCACCTTCACCGAGGAGCCCTACGGTATCGGCTTGAAGAAGGGTGATGACGAGTTCCGGAACTTCATCAACGACACCGTCGAGGCCGCCTACGAGGATGGCCGCTGGGAAGAAGCCTGGAAGTCAACCGTTGGCGACAACCTCGAGCTTCCCGACCCGCCCGCCGTCGACCGCTACTAGGCCGGCTCGAAGCAAACTGACCGTTTCGGCTCGGGCGCCAGCTGAACTTGCGCCCGGGGACGACATTCATCCCGAGCTGCGTGGCACCGACTCGCAACCGCTGCGCCGGTGTCACGCAGCTCACCACCACAGGAAACATCAGGATGCAGGCACTCTTTGAGAACATTGACCAGGTGTGGGCGGCGTTCCTCAACACGTTGCTCCTGCTCGCCGTGGGCGGCGTCGGCGCATCCCTCATCGGCACATTCGTGGCACTGCTACGAATTTCACCGATTCCCGCGCTGCGGATGATCGCCACCGTCTACACCGAGCTGGTGCGGAACACGCCACTGACGCTCGTATTTTTTCTCGTGATCGTCGTGCTGCCAGTGCTCAACCTGGGGCTCGACTCAATGGCCGGCGCATTTCTCGCGCTGTCGATCTACACCTCACCATTCATTGCCGAAGCGCTCCGCTCGGGCGTCAACGGGGTGCCCATGGGGCAGGCTGAGGCGGCTCGATCACTGGGGCTCAATTTCAATCAGACGATCCGGCACGTGATCTTCCCCCAGGCCATGCGCATGGTGGTGCCGCCGCTCATCAACGTGTTCATCGCACTCACCAAAAACACTTCGGTGGCATCAGGCTTCTACGTCGTCGAACTGGTTGCGCAATCAAAAATCTTGGCCAACGCAAACGGTGACCAGGTCGTCCCGATGCTGTTCGGCATCGCACTCTTCTACCTGATCATCACCGTGCCGCTCGGTCTCATCGCGGCACGCATCGAACGAAAGGTGGCGGTGCTTCGATGAGCGCATCAGTTCTCTATGACGCGCCCGGCCCCAAGGCGCGGCGACAGTCACGCATCATTTCGGCCGTGGCCACCGCCGTCATCGTGGTGCTATTGGGCTGGTTCATCTTCGAGCTCGGCCAGCCACGAACCGCTGCCACGGGAGCCGAACTTACCGGGCTATGGCACCCCGACCGCTGGGATATTTTCACCGACTCGCGAGTCTGGGAGGGGTTGCTGTGGCGTGGACTCGTGATGGGTACGCTGCGTGCGGCGGCGCTCGCGGCCGTGTTCGCGATTGTGCTCGGCGTTTTGTTTGCGCTCGGGCGACTGGCACGCAGCCGCTGGATACGCATCCCGGTCACTATTGTGCTCGAATTCTTCCGCGGTATGCCCGTGCTACTGATGATGCTGTTCATCCTGCTCGGCCTCAAAGTGGGTGACTACTGGGCCGTGGTTGGCGCGCTTGCGCTGTACAACGGCGCCATCATCGGTGAAGCACTGCGCGCTGGTATTACCTCGCTGCCACGCGGGCAGCAAGAAGCGGCACTATCGCTGGGAATGACCCGGATGCAGACCCGCTTTTTGATTGAGCTGCCACAGGCTTTCCGGCAGATGCTGCCAATCATTGTGGCGCAGACCGTGGTGCTGCTGAAAGACACTTCACTGGCTTACATCGTGTCGTATCCCGAGCTGCTGCGGGTATCAAACCAGCTCAAGGACTACTACGGATCGGGCAACTACTCGTTCTCGATCTTCTTTGTGACGCTCGCGATCTACCTCCTCGTGAACCTCTCGCTCAGCGCGTTCGCGAGGTGGATCGCGCGCCGTTCAGGGCCGCGGGCTGTGGGCGCGACCCGACGTCGTACCCGCCGCGGGGGAGACGCGTCGACGCCGCCGCGCGGTCAGATCGGCACCGATACCTCGCTGCTCTCGATCGGTAAAGCAGAAGGTATGACCGGTCGCACCGAACAAAGCGGCGGTCGGTCACGCTAATCGGTGGCCGTGGGCGGGATGCAGCGCGCGTCCCGCTCACGATGTCACTAGACTTAACCCTTGTGTCAGACCTAAATTCGCCAGAGAACCCGATTACCCCGGCGGCGGTCGAAGCGGCAGAACAGGCCGCGCTGGCTGCCATCGCCGCGGCTATGAGCACCGTCGAGCTCAAGCAGGTGCGAAGTGACCACCTTGCCGAAGCATCCCCGCTCGCCGAGCTCAACAGCAAGATGCGCGCGGTGCCGAAAGAGCTGAAAAAAGAAGCCGGCAAACTGATCGGCGGGGCTCGAGGGCGAGTCAACCAGGCGTTTGCCGCACGCGAAGCAGAAATTGCTGCCGCCGAAGCTGCCGCACAGCTTGAAGCTGAACGGGTCGATGTCACCGCCGCACCACTGCGTGAACGTGTCGGTGCCCGGCACCCGCTCACCATGCTGCGCGATCGGGTCTGCGACATCTTTGTTGGGATGGGTTGGGAGATTGCCGACGGCCCCGAACTTGAAAGCGAGTGGTACAACTTCGACTCGCTCAATTTCGATGCCGACCACCCCGCACGCGCGCTGCAAGACACCTTCTTTGTTGAACCGGTTGAGCGCCACATGTTGATGCGCACCCACACCTCACCGGTGCAGATGCGCTCAATGCTCGAGCGCGGTGTGCCGCTGTATGTGCTCGCCCCCGGACGCACCTACCGCACCGACGAACTCGACGCGACACACACACCGGTGTTCATGCAGTTTGAGGGCATCGCGATCGATAAGCACCTCTCAATGGCGCACCTGCGCGGCACCCTTGAACACTTTGCCCGCAGCATGTTTGGCGAGGATGCCCGCATCCGGTTGCGGAACAACTATTTCCCATTCACCGAACCGAGCGCGGAACTCGACGTGTGGCACCCCGGCGCCAAGGGCGGCCCGCGCTGGGTCGAATGGGGCGGTTGCGGCATGGTGCATCCGAATGTGCTGCGTGCCGCAGGCGTCGACCCGGAAGAATACCGCGGTTTTGCCTTTGGGATGGGTGTCGAGCGCACGCTCATGTTCCGTAACGATCTCAGCGATATGCACGACATTGTTGAGGGCGACGTCCGTTTCAGCCAGCAGTTCGGGATGGTGATCTAGTCATGCGTGTACCTCTTTCTTGGATCCGCGAATACGTCGAGATTCCCGCCGAAGCAACCCCGCGTGAGGTGCTTGACGCATTCGTGCGCGTGGGTCTTGAAGACGAAGCGATTCACGCCACCGAAGCATCCGGCCCCATCGTCGTGGGTGAGGTGCTCGAATTCGTTCCCGAACCGCAGAAGAACGGCAAAACCATTAACTGGTGTCAGGTGCGGGTTGCGCCCGATGGCGCCAGTGCGGCCGACGGCGGCGAGGCCGTGCGCGGCATCGTCTGTGGCGCCCACAACTTCAAGGTCGGCGACCAGGTGGTGGTCACCCTGCCCGGAGCGGTGCTGCCCGGCGACTTCCGCATCTCGGCACGCAAAACCTACGGCCACGTGTCTGACGGGATGATGGCTTCGGTGCGCGAACTCGGCATCGGTGACGACCACGACGGCATCATCGTGCTGGCAGACTTCGGCATTGAGGCCGAGGTCGGAGCTCTCGCGCTGCCGTTACTGGGGCTCGACGATGTTGCGGTTGAGGTGAACGTCACTCCCGACCGCGGCTATGCCATGTCGATGCGCGGGCTCGCTCGTGAATACGCGAACTCGACCGGTGCGGCGCTCGCCGACCCCGCCGAGCGCGACGAGCTGCAGCAGATTCTTGCCGCCGGCGTGGCGGCCGACGCTGCCGATGTGCGAGTGCCGCTGTCGATCAGCGACGAACTCGGGGTGCGCGACCAGCAGCTGGCGCCGGTGTTTGCCGGGCTGGTGGTCACCGGCGTCGACGGACACCGTCCGACCCCGGCTTGGATGGCGCAGCGGCTACGCCTGGCGGGGATCCGTTCACTCGGACTGCTGATCGACATCACCAACTATGTGATGCTCGAACTCGGCCAGCCGATCCACGGATACGATCTCGACAAGCTGCGCGGCGGCATCCACGTGCGTCGCGCCAAAGCTGGCGAGCGGCTCACCACCCTCGACAGCAAAGACCGCGAACTGTCGCCCGAAGACATCCTGATCACCGACGACCGCGGCCCGATCGGCCTCGCCGGCACGATGGGCGGTGAAGAAACCGAACTCACCGACGACACGGTGAACGTGTTCATCGAAGCGGCAAATTTCGCGCCAATCTCGATCGCCCGCACTGCCCGCCGGCACAAGCTGCCGAGCGAAGCATCCCGTCGTTTTGAACGAGGAGTCGACCCGGCGGTCGCACCCGCGGCGGCGGCGCGCGTGGCCGAACTGCTGGTGGAACTCGCCGGCGGCAAGGTCGAACCGGTCGGTCAAATCATCGGCTCGGTGGTGTCGCGCGACGAGATCGCAATGCCCGCATCCCTACCCGCAACCCTGATGGGTGTCGACTACGGTGCCGATGAAGTGCTGGATGCACTACGCGCCGTTGGCTGCGAGGTGCGAGTGGACGGCGACACGATTTATGCACGCCCGGCCAGCTGGCGCCCCGACCTCACGAGCGACGTCAACCTGGTTGAAGAAGTTGCGCGACTGCTTGACTTCGATCGCATCCCCGCTGAGCTGCCCATTGCGCCGGCGGGCCGCGGATTCACTCGCGAACAGCGTCTTCGTCGCCAGCTTGCGGATGTGCTTGCCGCCACCGGTTGCACCGAGGTGATGAGCTACCCGTTCGTGAGCGCCGACGACGTGGCGACGTTTGGTGCGCCTGAGGCTGACACGCAGCCGGCGATGAAGCTTGCGAATGCGATGGATGCGACTGTGCCCTATCTGCGCACAAGCACGCTGCCGGGGCTGATCGGGGTGGCGCACCGCAATGTTTCGCGCGGACTCACCGATATTGCAGTGTTTGAACTTGGCCGCGTGTTCCGTCCCGAGGCTGGTAAGCGGTACGGTGTCGACTCGCTGCCGCCGGTGGGTGAGCGCCCGAGCGACGAGGTGCTTGCCCAGCTGAACGACGGGCTGCCGCCGCAACCGCACTATCTTGGTGCACTGCTTGTGGGGGAACGCACGTCGGCGCAGCCGGGTGTGCGGGCCGTGAAATTCGGATGGCAGGATGCGCTTGAACTGGTGCACCGCGTTGGTGCGGCAGTGGGTGCCGAGATCGTGGTGCGCCAGGGGCGGCACATTGCCTTCCACCCCGGACGCTGCGCCGAAGTGTCGGTGCGCAACACCGCTGGTGATGAGCGGGTGATCGGCTACGCGGGTGAGCTGCATCCCGAAATTGCTGCCGAGCGCGACCTGCCGCGAGTGGTGGGCGCCGTTGAAATTGACGTGGATGCGCTGCTCGCGGGCACCGACCGGCATGTTTCAGCGGTGGTGATCGCGGGCGTGCCGGCAGCCACCCAAGACCTGTCGCTCGTGGTGCGCGAAGAGGTTGCGGCCGGTGAGCTGCGGGATGCGGTGGTTGAGGGCGCCGGTGAGCTGCTCGAAGACATCCGGCTCGTCGCTGACTACCGCGGTGAGGGGCTCGAGCCCGGCACGAAGTCGGTGACCTTCGCGCTGCGGTTCCGCGCGAACGACCGCACTCTGACCGCTGCCGAAGCCACCGAGGCGAAAGAAGCCGGTGCCGCAGTGGCCGCCGAACGCTACGGAGCCAGCATCCGCGCCTAGCCCAGTTTGCTTTGCGGCTGCTGTCCGCAGCCGCCCTGCAGCTGTCTGCTTTCTCCCTGCAGCTGTCGCCCGTCGTATTGGCGCGGGCGGCAGCTGCTTGCTGTCTTGCTGCTGGCCTGCATCCCCCCTGCATCCCCTGCGGAATTTTGTTTCCTGACTTCATCCCGGTGATGATTTTTGTTTCCTGGCTGCAAAACTCGAGTTTTAGGTGCCATTTGGGTTGGATGCGGGCAATTTGCAGCCAAAATTCTGAGGCCAGGAAACAAAAATCTGCATGTGAGCGGGGGCAGCAGGTTGGGCGGCTGGTCTGTGCATCCCAGGTAGGGGATGCGCGCTTCGCAGGTAGGGGGATGCGTCGTGTCGCAGACCAGCAGGATGCGTTGCGTTGCTTGCGCGTCTCAGGCTGGCACGATGTGCCGCTGCCCGAGCGCCGCAAGAACGGTTTGCGACACCGCAGGCCAGTTGAAATACACATCCTCATAGGTGACACGAATGACTCGATACCCGAGCGCGGACAGTTGCTGGTCGCGTGTGCGGTCGCGCTGGTAGTGCAGTTCGCCGGTGTGATGCGCGCGACTGTCCACTTCGATGACCACGTCGTCTTCGACGAGAAAATCCACGCGCGCGTTCAGCTGCTCCACCACGAACTGCGGCACAAAACGAAGGTTTTCGGCTTCGAGCCACATGCGAACGAGAGTTTCGGCGCCCGATTCAGCTCTGCCATCCACCAGGGCGATGCGGCTGCGCACCGACTGCGGATAATCCTGAACAAGATCTTGCATCTCATCGCGGGAAAGCAACTGGCGCTGAACGAGAGAATCGCCGACGACCGTGCAGGTTGCTCGGTCGCTCGTCAACACCATGATTTGAAAGGCGACCTGTAGCGAATCCACCGACTGGATGATCGGCGCATTTTTGCGTTGCGGGAGGGCGACAGGATGCACTCCATCGCGCTGCTGAATGCGGTGGACATAAGCGGCGCGCACCGGGATCTCGGGGCCTCCCGGATCCCAGGCTCCGCGCAGGGCGAGCGCTCGTGCGCCAGTGAGCACGCCTCCGGCAGCGACCGCCGTAACCACGTCGGGATTGGGAGTCATGAATCCTGGTGCTTGAAACCAACCATGGCGGATGCGTTGCAAGACGCCGCGTCGTAGGCCGCGGTCGACATCGTGTGATCGGTAGCCGGCGTTCAGTAGCTGAAACCTTGCGACGACTCCGAAATTTGCTTCAAGCAGTTCTTGGATTGATTTCACGGTGTCAGGTTGGTAAGAAATCGCGTTTTGTTCCGGGCCCAGGGTGGTCTCTGGGAATAACTCACTATCCACAGCCCCTCCGGGCTGGGTTGCGGCGTTCAACTCGGTGTCTCGGCGTCTAACCGGCCAACCGCTCCTGCTCAGCTAACGCCGCTGCGTGCTTTGGTGCCGCCGCCTCCCGGTTAGGTAGCGCCGCACTACCGTCGCCACCTGCTTGGTGCGAGATTTGTTTCCTGACTGCATCCTCGCTGTTGAATTTTGTTTCCTGGCTGCATCCCGGCGGGGGAGTTTTGTTTCCTGGCTGCAGAATGCCTGCAGTTGAGGCTAAAGCGGCCTGATTTGGCCCTATTTCTGCGTGGATGCAGCCAAAAATCAAAAAACAGGAAACAAAATTCTGAGGTCAGGAAACAAAATTCTGCGGGGGCGGCGAGGCTGCGCGCTAGGCCCCGGGCTCGGTGCGCGCGGGCTCGGTGAACTCGGGGGCGGTGAGGGTGCGCGGCGCGACGCCGAGCGGCGGCGTGCTGGGCAGCTGTTTGGCGGCGGCATCAAAATCGGCGAGGCGCCGCGCGGTGGGCAGCACTCGCGCTTCAAGCGACCCGATCAGCTGGTCGTAGGCCTCCACCGATCCCTGCAGCTGCCGGCCAAGTTTGGCGAGGTGCCCGGATGCGGTGGCAAGTCGGCGGTACAGCTCGGCTGACAGTTCAAGCACCTCGGCAACCGAATCGCTCACTCGCTCCTGCTGCCAGGCTGCCGCGACGGCTCGCAGAATCGCCCAGAGCGTAGTGGGTGAGGCGAGCGCCACATCGCGGTTGAACGCGTAGTCGAGCAGCGCCGGGTCGGCACCAACCGCCGCCGATAGCGCCGCCTCACTCGGCAGATACGCGATCACCAGTGGCGCCGCCCCGGAAACCGCAGCCGGGTAGTCGCGGGTGCGCAGCGCATCCACGTGGCCCCGCACCGCGCGCGCGTGCTCGAGCAAGAGGCGCTGCCGCTGTTTTTCATCCGCCGCATCCCCTGGGACTGGCACCGCCAGCGCCTCCAAATACCGCGCCATCGGCGCCTTGGCATCGATAATCAGTTCGTGTTCGCCAGGAAGGTGCACGAGTGCATCCGGTCGCGCCCCGCCAGAACCTGATGCCACCGTCACCTGGGTATTGAAGTCGACATGCTCGAGCATCCCGGTTGCCTCGAGAAGATTGCGCAGCTGCGCTTCACCCCAGTTGCCACGGGCACTACTCGACCGCATCGATGTGGCCAGCTGTTCAGTGGCGGCCCGAAGTTCAGCATCGGATCGTGCCTGTACTCGCAGCTGCTCACTCAACCGCCCGTGAAGCTCGAGCCGTTCGCCTTCAAGCTCTTGCACCACGGCACGCAGCTGCTGCAGCTCTCCGCGCACTGGTGCCAGTTCGCGAAGCACCGCAGTGTCGCCGCGGTGCCGCGCGTCCTGCGTTTCGAGCGCGCTGCGCAGTTCAGCGACCCGCGCTTCAGCAGCGGCCGCGCGGGCGCGGTTGACGAGCAATCCGATGGCGATGCCGAGCGCGACGCCGACGATCAAGCAGAGGATGAGCCAAATGGGATGCATGGGTGAACTCTCGCACGAGCCTCCGACATTTTCGGCTCAACACTGGCCAAAGGCCAAAACAACACCGACCAAAAAGCGAAACAACACCGGCCAAAGGCCAAAACAACACCGATCAAAAACCGAAACAACACCGGCCAAAAGCCAAAAACTATCCCTGCCGCACCATCAGCACGATCGCGATCACGGGCGAAACCAACAGCACCGCCAAGCCAACCCACAGCAGCCACGTAATCGGCGATGCGAGCAGCGCTGCCGTGATTCCGGCGTAGATCAGCTGCATCCCAACCCCAACGAGCACCAGCAGCTGGTAGCTCAGCGCGTAGAGGCGGGCGGCGTTGTCGGCAGTCACCGGCACCGGGTAATTCACGATGCGTGGCCGCGCCGCGAACCAGAAGATGAGCACCGTTATCGCAAGCATGATTGCGATGAGCACAAACACGCTCGTTTTCGGTCCGAAACTGTCGGGTTCACCGTTGACATCGAAGTGGATTGGCACGATTTCCGACATCGAGGGATAGACGGCGAGCAACGTTACCGAAATCGCGATTGCCGAAATCACTGATGCCCACCGCAAGATCCGCCAGACGGGGCCAATAGCGGGTGTAATACGGGGTCGGGATTCCATAGTGATCTCAGCAGCGGGCCGCATCCAAGCGGCGCTAGTTGCCGAAGAGCCTGCCGAGAAGTCCGCGGCCGCGGCGGGTGGGCGGCTGCGCTGCCGGCACGGGGTCGATTTCGGGCAGTTCGTTCTCGAGCGCCCAGCTCGCGAAACTTGCCCACTCGAGCGCGAGGGTATCGTCGTTGGGGATATCGAGCGATTCTGCGATGCGGTGCGCGATAGTCATCGTGTCGTCGGCCTCGTCGACGACTTT
The DNA here is from genome assembly GCF_036577665.1 of Gulosibacter sp. GYB002. Classification (NCBI taxonomy): domain Bacteria; kingdom Bacillati; phylum Actinomycetota; class Actinomycetes; order Micrococcales; family Microbacteriaceae; genus Gulosibacter; species Gulosibacter sp. GYB002. The sequence goes on from NZ_JARBDD010000003.1 coordinate 118,415, forward strand.
GGCGAGTGCTGCGCGGGTTTGGCTGCCGGGGCCCCGGCCTTCGTATCTGGCGAGCAGGCCCGACACGTGCATCCCGTCGAGCACGAGTTCGACGCGTTTCAGCAGCGGCGGCCGCACACCTGCCAGTCGCCGCCGCCGTGCAGCGAGTAGCTGCACTGCAAGGCCCGAGGCGGGCACCTCGGCGCGGGCTATTTCGAGCAGGTGCGTTTCGGCGGTGTTGCCGACGGTTGCTTCTAATGCGCGCAGATACTGTTCGGCGGCCATGCTTGAGCCCGTCCACGCTTCGCGGTGACCGTGGGCGACTTCGATAATCCGGTCGGCGAAAGCGGCATCGCGGGTGTGGTGGATGAGTTCGCAGGTGGCGGTCCAGGATGCGGGCTGTTCGCCCGGTTGCGGTTCGCCACTGGGCACCGCATCCAGGGGCCGCTCAAGCCCCCAGTACGACAGCACGGTGTTGCGCACGTCGGGCCGGTCGGGGGTGGCGGATGCGGCTGCAACGAGGAGCTCGTCGGTGACTCGCTCAACGGCCGGGTCGTTGGGCTGTGGCGCGGCCTCGGTGAGGTCGCGTCGCAGCTGCAGGTATACCTCACCGCGGTCGTCGGCGCGCAGGGCCCTTGCCGATCGTGCCAGGTCGAGGGGGAGTGCGTCGGTATCGTGTGCGACGAGCCAGGTGCGTAGCTCGTCGATCACTTTGGGGCTGAAGGCCCGGCGCACCGGTTCGCTTGCTGGCTGCAGGTAACAGCGCCAGGCGAATTCGTCGGGGAAGGGTGCTGACCAGTTTTGGGCGATGTATTCGACGGCACGGTGGTCGTCGAAGCTGTGTGCCAGCATGAGCGCGAGTCCGGCAACCAGGTCACGTTTGCCGCTGTCGCGCATCCGCACCCATTTGTCGAGCAGTGCCCGGTAGGCTTTTTCGCCGCCGTCGGCGACAATGGCAGCGTATACGCCGTTGGGGTCGGCCTGTTCGGCGTGATCGAGGGCGTATTTCCAGAGCGGAGTTTGCGCTGCGGTCATGTCGTCATAGTAGGGGGCCAATCTTGCGGCAAACTCAGTGCCGCGGTGTCAGTGCGGCAGGGCCGGGATGCGCGCCAAAGGCCGGTGCTAGAAGGTCGCTTTTCGTTCGAGTGCGGTGAGTGCGTCAGCATCCTCGGCGGGGATTTCGCGGATGAACACCGCGGTTTGTTTTGACAGCTCGGCGAGCGTTGCGGTTTCCATACGGCGAGCGATGTCGATGACGATTGCCGCGCAGGCTTCGGCGTCTTCGAGCGGGTCGTGATGGTTTTGCAGTTCGTATCCGGCTTCGCGGGCGGCGTTGGGCAGGCGGTATGACTGCAGCTGGTAGCCGCGCCGGGCGAGCCGCAGCGAACAAAAGTATCGCGCTGCGGGCACGGGAAGTGTGCAGGCTCGGGTGGCGGCAACGAGCACTCCGGCGTCGAATCCGGCATTGTGGGCGACGATGATGTCGTCACCGACAAAGTTGAGGATGCGTTCGAGCGCTTCGGGCCATTCGGGGGCGCGGGATACCCGCTCGCGTGAGATGCCGTGCAGCTGCACGTTGAAGGGGGTGAATTCGTCGTGCCCGGCCGGCGGGCGGATGAGGAAGTGTTCGCGGTCGGTGATCTCACTGCCGCGCACCCGAACCATCCCGACGGCGCAGGCTGATGCGGGGGAGCGGTTTGCGGTTTCAAAGTCGAGCGCGACGAAATCGGGCATAGCAACCATCCTTGCAGGTGCCACCGACTCTCGCCGAGCTAGGCGGGGCTTGCGGCGGGTAGAATCGGTGCCTATGGCTCTTACTCTCGGAATTGTCGGTCTGCCCAATGTCGGTAAGTCGACGCTGTTCAATGCTCTGACCAAGAACACCGTGCTCGCGGCGAACTATCCGTTCGCGACGATTGAGCCGAATGTGGGTGTGGTTGAGCTGTCCGATGAACGTCTCGGACGGCTCGCCGAGATTTTCGGTTCTGAACGCATCCTGCCTGCGACCGTGTCGTTTGTGGATATTGCCGGCATTGTGAAGGGTGCTTCGGAGGGCGAGGGTTTGGGTAACCAGTTCCTCGCGAATATTCGCGAGGCGGATGCGATTTGCCAGGTGGTGCGCGGGTTCAGTGACCCGGATGTGGTGCACGTGGATGGCAAGGTGTCGCCGGCGAGCGATATGGAGACGATTAATACCGAGCTGATTCTTGCCGATCTGCAGACGATCGAGAAGGCGCTGCCGCGCTATGAGAAGGGCGCGAAGCACAAGACGCTTGACCCGCAGATGTACAGCACTGCGAAGGAGGCGCTCGCGGTGCTTGAAGAAGGCAAGCTGCTGTCGATGAGTGATCTTGATCTTGAGCCAATTCGTGAGCTGGGGCTGTTGAGCGCGAAGCCGTTTATTTACGTGTTTAACGTGGATGAGGATGCGCTTGGCGATGAGGCGAAGCTTGCGGAGCTTGCCGCGTTGGTGGCGCCGGCGAAGGCGGTGTTTTTGGATGCGAAGACCGAGTCGGAGCTAATTGATCTGCCGGCCGATGAGGCGGCTGAGCTGCTCGCGTCGTTGGGGCAGGAAGAGTCGGGGCTTGACCAGCTGGCGCGCGTCGGTTTCGACACGCTGGGCTTGCAGACGTATTTGACTGCCGGGCCGAAGGAGTCGCGCGCGTGGACGATTCGCAAGGGGTGGAAGGCGCCGCAGGCTGCGGGTGTGATCCACACCGATTTCGAGCGCGGGTTCATTAAGGCTGAGGTCGTGTCGTTTGACGACCTGGATGCGGCCGGTTCAATGACGGATGCGAAGGCCGCCGGCAAGGTGCGTATGGAGGGCAAGGACTACGTCATGCAGGATGGTGATGTGGTCGAGTTCAAATTTAACGTGTAGTGCTTAACCTCTGCGATGAACTCTTTGATCCCGGGACGTGATGAGGACTGGGGCTATTGTGCTCCCCCGAACGCTACGGCCCGGGGACACGAGGCTGTGTCGCAGGTGCAAGCGAGAGGACCAGGAGCGAAACACAGACCGCTGAGTCGACGCAGTCACGGTAAAGACGGAGCCGTCTAGGCGGTGCTCGAGGTTGCGCGAGATACGGTGACGCTGGGCGTCGGTAAGCGATGCGCATTCGGCGACATCGATGGAAAGCTGGACTTTGCCGTCCGTCGTGTTGACGCCCTGGCCGCCTGGAGTCGACGATTTCGCGAAACGCTCCGCGAGATCGGCGGCGATGACCGCACCGTCGGGGATCCCCGGGCCGGGCGCTATGGTCAGGTCGTTCATGCCGCCCAGCCTAGGTGCCCACAACCCTTTCTCGTCTCGGCGGAAGCGGAGACCGCGTCGCGACGGCCGGGATCCAGCCTCAGTATTATCCTCGTCACCGGTTGATTCGAACGCTTTTTGCTCCTCCTTCTCCCGTCGTGCTTCGATTTCAGCGGCCTCCGTAGGTGGCAGTGATCGCTGGATCCCTCGAACTACCGGTTCCGATCAGCGGTCGAAGGATTTTCGCAGCAGCCGGACCTGCGGCGCCGGTGCCGCCGCCGTAGCCTGACGAGCATCCCCGCCATGACGGCCATCACGACGGCGGTCCCGGCACCGATGATCCAGGGATTACCGAGGAGCCCACCGACGCCTGCAAGTGCTCCGCCCGCCGCGATGAACGGCAGGCCGCAGCAGAGCAGCGACGGAAGCGCGCAGCATGCCAGCAAGAGCAGCCCGGTCACTGCAGCGACGACGGGACCGGCGCGCCATTCGTCGCGGTCCTGATCGGCGCTCATCGTCTGCTTCAGGATGAGATCTCCCCGATTGCCTGTGTTGCCGTTCATGCGCAGCACGACAGCAGCGACGGGTCGGTGGTGAAGGCCTTCGTGGCGATCCGGATGCCCTCGGCCATGGTCAGGTAGGGGGCCCAGGCGTTGGCGACCTCGGCGACGGTCCTGCCGAGCACGTGGACGCCTGCGGCGGCGAGCTCCCCGGCGTCCTTGGCGACGGCGGTCAGGCCGAGGATCTCGTTCGTCTCGGCGTTCACGACGATCTTGATGAACCCGCGGGTGTCGCGGTTCACCAAGGCGCGGGGCACGTGGTGCAGGGGCAGGACGCGGCAGTCGCAGCGGATCCCCGCGGCGAGGACGTCCTTCTCGGTCATCCCGACCGCGCCGATCGCGGGCCCGGTGAACGTCACCCGCGGCAGGCGGGCGTAGTCGACGGACCGGTCGGCGTCGGCGAACGCGTTCTCGGCGACGAGGGTGCCGTGGTGGGCGGCGACGTAGACGAACTCGGGGTGCCCGGTCACGTCGCCCGCGGCCCAGACCCGCGGATTCGAGGACTGCAGCCGGTCGGAGACGACCACCTCGCCGGAGTCTCCGGTATTCACCCCGACCGCATCGAGGTTCAGGCCATCGGTGACGGGACGGCGTCCGAGGGCGACCAGGACCTGGTCGGCGCGGAACTCCTGCGAGCCGCCGGACAAGGCGGCGGTCACGACGGCCTCGCCTCCCGTGCCGCGGGAGACCCGGGTGGGCACTGCGCGGCTGACGACGCGGATGCCCTCGCCGGCGAACACCTCCTGGAGCGCCTTCGACACCTCCGGCTCCTCCTTCGACGCGAGCCGGGACCGCACGAGCAGCGTGACCTGCGAGCCGAGGCGGGCGAACAGCTGCGCCTGCTCCAGGGCGACGTAGCCGCCGCCGAGCACCAGCAGCGACTCGGGGACCTCCGTCAGCTCCATCGCCGTGGTCGAGGTCAGGTATCCGGTCTCCTCCAGGCCGTCGATCGGCGGTGCCCACGGGCGAGAACCAGTCGCGACCAGGTAGTGGTGGGCCTCGATGGTCTCGACGCTTCCGTCGGATCCGGCAACATCGAGAACCGGCGCATCAGGGGTGCCCACGAACGAGGCGTCGCCGCGGAGGACCTGCCAGCCGTAGGAGTCGGCGACGTCGGCGTACTTCTCGCCGCGCAGCGACTCCACCAACGCTTGCTTCCCAGCGATCAGCGCGGGCATGTCGACGGGATCCGCCGTCGTCGCGATCCCGGGGAACCGGGTTGCGGCGTCGACCGCGACGTGCCGCGCGCCGGCCGCGGCAATGAGCGCCTTCGACGGGACGCAGCCCGTGTTCACGCAGGTGCCGCCGAGCGTCCCGCGCTCGATCATCACCACCGACTTCCCGAGCGTGCTGGCGCGGATCGCAGCGGCGAACGCGCCGCCTCCCGATCCGATGATGGCGAGATCGTACTTCGTAGGCATCGCTGCTCCTGTCAACTCTTGGCTTTCTGCTCTGTCTCAGCCATACTGGACCTTCCAGTGCAGGGGAAGGTCAAGCGCGGCCACGGAGGGAGACAGTAATGTGGATCGGAGAACTCGCCGAGAGGGCGGGCACTACCGCGAAGACCCTTCGCTTCTACGAGGAACAGGGCCTTCTGCCCCCGACCGAGCGCACGCCGTCCGGATACCGCGACTACGCGCCCGAGACGGTCGCTCGGATCGACTTCATCCACCGCGGCCAGGCCGCGGGCCTCACCCTCGCCCAGATCCGCCAGATCCTCGACATCCGCGACGGCGGCCATGCGCCCTGCGAGCACGTGCGCGACCTGCTTGACGTGCGCCTCGCTGAGATCGAGCAGCAGATCGCGCAGCTCTCCGTGCTGCGCGACACTATCGCGGACCTTAGCCAGGACGCCGCGCACCCGGATCCTGAAACGTGCAGCACCGATCAAGTGTGTAGGTACTTGTAGACGGCGGGAGTCAATGACTCAAACGCTACAACCCCGATATGCGCTAGCGCATGTCGATGCCGCCGGTGCCCACCTCGATGATTTTGGTGGTGGCAGCGATAGCACACAGCAGCGGCATCGGGGCGGAGGCCTGCAGCGCGAAGTGGTGGACTCGGAAGGACGCGTTGTTCACGCCGATTTCGTCCGCAGCCTGGGTGATCTCCAGACGAGTCTTGGCGATCTTTTCCGCAGATGGCCCGCACTAGCTGCCGAAGGCGTAATGCCCGAAGCTTAAGAAGCCGAACGCTTTCATTGGATAACACTCCTTTTGATGGTGTTAACGAGAGGGAGTAACTTTGCAACGAGATACCGTCGAGTTTAAGTTTAACGTCTAGTCGAGTTCCGGTTGAACCTCACGGTAGCATGGCCTCAAACACTCTGTCGGCTGTGAAATGATGCTGGTGGGCGTGTGCGTCTGCCAGCAGATTCATCGGAGTTGCATTCGTGAGGGAAAGGCTGAATTGTGAGTTGGAAGGGGCCGACTGCACTGTTTGCGGCGTGGGTAATCCACGACTTCGAAGAGGCGTTCGCGTTTTCTGCATCCTGCGATCGTCTCGCGGATCGCACTGGTATAGAACAGCTCAGAATCACGCCGCAGCAATCGTGGATCGCCGTGGGGCTGATGGGAATTCTGGTGGCGGCGGCGTGTGGCCGCGGCGTGCGCTCTACCGGTAAGTCGGCGACCTATCGGGCAGTCGTCGCCGGGCTGGAAGCCCACGTCGTGACTCACCTCGGCGGTTCAGTCGCGCAGCGTGGTTACACCGCCGGTGTTGCGACGGCGTTGCCGATCATGCTTCCAGGGGCACTCATGGCGCGTCGAGAACTCCAGCGGGACGGGTGCGAGCTGCGGTTCCGTGACACGGTCAACGGCGTCGCGTTGCTCCTGCCCGCCGCCCTAGTATGCCAGGTGGTAGCACGACTGATCCGTCGGGTGTCCGCGGTAAAGAACTGACCGGAAAAGCAAGAAACGGCATGTCGTGTGAGGTTGGTATCCGCGGCGACGTGGTCGAGTTCAAGTTCAACGTTTAACGCGAGGCGTTAATGACGTTTCGCGTTATTGGGGGGAGGAGGTTGAAGAGCGCTGTCTCTAACTCCGGTTTTCGTTCGGCCTCGGTCCATTCCGCTACCTCGTGTGAAGAATTTGCAAGTGGTATCGGGCCGTTGAACTATTAGGTTCACCCACAGTTCCCGTGCCTGCACGCATCGAGAAGGACCAGGTGGTGAACTCGAATGACTCGCCTGGTCCAACGTGTGTGTGCTCGGCGCGTGGTTTAACCCTTATAAGACTTGCCGGTCACAGCCTCAGCGTTTCGCTCGTGCAGCCCGCAGGCCGTTCAAGATCACGATGACCTCGGCGACCTCGTGAACCAACACGACGGCGGCCAGGCCCAGCACACCGCTGATCGCCAGCGGCATCAACACGATGATGATGGCCAAAGACAGAACGATGTTCTGGTTAATAATCCTGCTGCCTCGGCGGGCATGCTGCAGCGCCTGCGGGATCAGCCGGAGGTCGTGGCCGGTGAAGGCGACGTCAGCGGACTCGATCGCGGCGTCAGAGCCGGTCGCTCCCATCGCTATGCCCACCGTCGCGCCCGCCAACGCCGGCGCGTCGTTGATGCCGTCACCGATCATCGCCGTCGGCGTCTTGGAAGAGAGTTCGGCGACGATGCTTGCCTTGTCCTCCGGGCGAAGCTCGGCGCGCACGTCGTCGATTCCGGCGATTTCAGCCAGGGCCCGGGCAGTGCGGGTGTTGTCGCCGGTGAGCATGCTCACTTCCACGTCGTGGGCGTGCAGGGTCTGCACGGCTTCGGGCACTTCGGGCCGCAGCTCGTCGCGCACCCCGATAGCCCCGGAGAGGGCATCATCGACGGTGACAAGGACGCAGGTCTGGCCCTCGGACTCCATGCGCTCAACGTCTGCCTTTAGTGGCCCGGCGTCGATCCACCGGGGGCTGCCCACCAGCACCCGTCGACCGTCGACGGTGCCGCCGATGCCATGTCCGGCTTCCTCGCTGATGTCCTGGGCGGCGGGCGCTTCGGGCACCGCTGCCGCGATCGCCGCGGCGAGGGGGTGCGTCGATTGCTGCTCAACTGCCGCCGCGAAGGCAAGCACCTGGGCCCGATCGAATCCCACTGCCGGGACCACGCCGGTAACCTCGGGCTGGTTGCGGGTGAGGGTTCCGGTCTTGTCCACCGCCAGGTGACGGATGCCGCCGAGCCGCTCGAACGCCGCGCCGGATTTGATGACCACGCCAAACTGGCTGGCCGCGCCGATCGCGGCCACGACCGTCAGCGGCACGGAGATTGCCAGCGCGCACGGCGACGCTGCGACCAGGACCACCAGTGCACGGGTGATCCACGTCTCGGGGTCGCCGAGCAGCGAGCCGATCACGCCGACCAGTACCGCGAGGATCATCACTCCGGGCACGAGGGGACGGGCAATCCGGTCGGCGATCCGGGCGCGGTCGCCCTTTTCCGCCTGCGCCTGCTCGACCAGGTCCACGAGTGTGGTCAGTGAGTTGTCCGTTCCAGCTGCGGTCGTCTCGACCTCCAGCACACCGGCGGAGTTGATCGCTCCCGCGGGCACCTCGTCGCCGGGCGCGACCTCCTCCGGAATGGATTCTCCGGTGATCGCTGAGGTGTCAAGGCTGGAACGTCCAGACCGAATGATGCCATCCGTGGCGATCCGCTCCCCTGGGCGCACGAGCATCAACTCGCCAACCACGAGGTCCTTCGCTGCGACCTCGACCGCCGTGCCGTCGCGCAGCACCGTCGCGGTCTGCGGTACCAACTTCAACAGTGCCCGCAGCCCGCTCTGGGCCCTGTCCATTGCCTTGTCTTCCAGTGCCTCGGCGATCGAGTATAGGAACGCTAGCGCCGCGGCCTCTCCGACGAAGCCGAGGATTACCGCGCCAACCGCGCTGATTGTCATCAGCAAACCAATGCCGAGCTTGCGCTTCGTGACAAGGTTCCGGATCGCTCCAGGTGCGAACGTGTATGCGCCCAGCAGCAGGCCAACCCAAAACAGTACCGTCGCGGGCGTCTCCTGCCCAGACCAGTCCAGCGCTAGGCCTATGCCGAGGGCTACGCCGGAGAAGATCGGCAGCAGCAGCTCGGGGTCCTTCCACCATGGTCGATCGCGCTCTTCGATCTCTTTGACGGGTTCGTGTTCGCATCCACACGCCGTGCTCATGCGTCCGCTCCTTTCACGCTGCAGCCGGGCACCGAGCACTCAGGGTCGATGCACGGGGCGTTTTCGTCGACAGCCAACGTCGCGTTCACCAGCGCGTCGAGCGCTGCCGCGAGGTGCGGATCGGCGAGTTCGTAGCGAGTCTTGCGGCCCTCTGGCTCGGCGACGACGATGCCGCAGTCGCGCAGGCAGGTCAGGTGGTTCGAGACGTTCGAGCGGGTCAGATCCAAGCTGTCCGAGAGCACGGCCGGGTAGCTCGGGCCGTCAAGTAGGGCCATCAGGATTCGGGAGCGCGTCGGATCGGCCATAGCTCGGCCGAGCCGGTTCATGACGTCGAGGCGTGAAGCAATAGTTAGCATATGCTGAACTATACAGTATTCACTGAACTATTCAGCACGCACTGAACTGAGATTGGAGTGAAGAGCTTGCGACTTGCAGAAATTAGTCGATCGGATAGCCGGTAACTGGGCTTTCGCGGTTCGGCTGCCAACCCAACGCGAGGGCGACGTGCGTGGCGAAATTGGTCACGATCTTTACGTTGACGTCCACGCCCATCCCGGTGGGGATGGTGATGAGCAGGGAGTCAGCGGACATGACGGCGGCGTCGGCTTTGAGCTGCTCAATGAGCTTGCCGGGCTCAGCGGCGGGAGTGTCCTGAATGCCATCGACCCAGTCGTCGAGCACGATGGTCCACTCGACGTCCTGGTCCCCAGCGTCTTGCGGGTCACGGATGATCAGTGGGGCGTGGAGGCCGCGATCAAGCTGCAGGCCGGTGTGGGAATGGTAGAAGTAGGTGCCGCCGTGGGGGACTTCAAAAACATAGGAGAAAGACTCGCCAGGTTCAATGGGGTCCTGGGTCATGTCGGGCACCCCGTCGGCTGCGTTGTGGAGTGCGATGCCATGCCAGTGGATGGAGGTGCTCTCAGGCAGTTCATTGGTGAAATCGACCTGCAGGACGTCGCCGGCGGTGGCCTCAATGGCCGCATCCCCAGTGTCAGAGACGTATCCCCACGCGTTGGCTTCAATGCCCCCCCGATATCCAGGGAGAGGGGCCGGGCGGTCAATGTCCGGCGCACCGTCGGCTCACCGAGCGCAGTGGGGGCGGGAGTGGGGCGAAGGGAGGGACCTGGTGCCGAGGCAGCGGGTCCAGGGTCGCTGGTGCAGGCGGCCACGGCCCCGGTGCCGGCGAGGACGAGCCCGCCGAGCAGAAACTGTCGTCGGGAAAACGCGTTCGTCATGATTTAACCTTCCTGGTGTAAGAACTCAGTGACACGGGAGACAGGCGCAGGTGAGGACCCTGCTGAGCCATCACGTCAGGCGCAGGTCTGTGACACAGGTGGCACCGTCGTCGGTGGTGGAAAACTCCGTGGTGCCGGTACGCCCCTGGTAGCTGACCTCAATCAGGCCGGTGATAGCATCGGGAAGCCAGAAGCCAATAAATCCGTTGTCGAAGGTGGTTGTCGCCTCGTCCACCAGCACCTCACTGGTCGCCTCATCGGTGATCGTGACCTGGATATCCTCATTGCTGAGTTCCCCCAGGCAGGTCGTGAGGCTGTGGTAGAAGCAGTCGTGGGTGGAGGTGAGATAGGGTGCGATCGAGACATACGTCTGATTGTCGGGAAGATCGACCACGACTTCCTGGTCACCGCTCGAGAGCAGCAGTTCATCGGCACGCACTGAGGCGATCAGATCCGTGGGACGCTCAGTGACCTTCTGCCGGTCGAGGTGATCAATGATCTCCACCGCGTCCATGTCGGCCAGGCCATGGGCAGTCAGGAATGTATCCTGGGACACCGTCCCGTCGGCCGTGGGTTCCGGGTCGGCGGCCGAACACCCCGTGAGAGCGAGGGCAAGGGCGGCGGCTGCGATCGCTGCTCGTTTCACGTCAATCTCCTTGGATCGTGGCAACACTGTGAGAAGACACCGCCTCAAGGTCGATGCCATACCTTTATCTAGCACGGGTGCCGGACGGACTAGAAATCAAAAACCCTGCTCACAGCCTTATAACAGGGCGAAAAGGGGGTGAATTCGGTGGGCTGGGTCACCACCGGAACACCACCCCACAGCCGTGGGCGATGTCCTTCCACCCGCCCCGGGTATGCGGTGTAGGCAGTGAAATCCCTGGTGGCGCCTGCTGAACCGACCAGGGAAGGCGATGCCGCCGGCCCGGGGTGGGGCACAGGGGTGACGGCGGTCGAAGGGCGATATTTGAAGATTTGATGAAGACTTCCCCGCCGGGCACTGAGCGAGGGTGGTATTCCCCCTGCCCGGAGCGATACTGGGGTCTATGGCTGACCACACACCGACCACCGCCACGCCCTTGGGGCGGGTGCTGGTCGTCGATGATGAACAACCCCTGGCTCAGATGGTGGCCTCCTACCTCATCCGGGCAGGCTTCGACACCCGCCAGGCGCACACCGGCACCCAGGCCGTGGACGAGGCCCGTCGCTTTTCCCCCGATGTTGTGGTGCTGGATCTGGGGCTGCCCGAACTCGACGGTCTGGAGGTCTGCCGACGGATCCGCACCTTCTCGGACTGCTACATCCTCATTCTCACCGCGCGTGGCAGCGAGGACGACAAGATCAGCGGTTTGACCCTGGGGGCGGATGACTACATCACCAAACCTTTTAGCATCCGGGAACTGGTGACCCGGGTGCATGCAGTGCTGCGCCGCCCGCGCACCAGCACCACCCCACCGCAGGTGACCACCCCCTTGATCGTTGGTGACCTCATCCTTGACCCCGTCGCCCATCAGGTGCGGGTGGGGGAGACGACCGTGGAGCTCACCCGCACGGAGTTCGAGCTGCTGGTTGCCCTGGCCCTGCGCCCCGGTCAGGCGCTGACCCGCCACGACCTGGTCACCGAGGTCTGGGACACCACCTGGGTCGGTGATGAACGCATCGTCGATGTCCACATAGGCAACTTGCGTCGCAAGCTCGGCACCGACACCCGAGGCCGGGGGTTTATCGACACCGTGCGTGGCGTGGGCTACCGGGTGGGGCAGCCATGAATCACGGACCCGGCCTGACCTTCCGCTTCCTGGCCGCCCAGGTGTTGGTCGTGGTGATTAGCCTGCTGGTGGCCGCGGCCGTGGCCACGACGGTGGGCCCGACCCTGTTCCATGATCATATGTTGATGGCCGGCCGGAAGGACCCCTCGCTAGAGCTGTTCCATGCCGAGCAGGCCTACCGGGACGCCAACCTGATCTGCCCACTGCCTTGATCAGCGCCCTACTGGCCAGCCTGTGGTTATCGCGTCGCCTGCGCACCCCCCTGCAGGATCTCACCCGCGCCGCTAGCAGCCTGGCGGCCGGTAACTCCCGTATCCGCGTGCCCGCCGGAGAAGCAGGCCCCGAGGTCGCCACCCTGGCGCATGCCTTCAACACCATGGCCGACCGGCTGGAACACACCGAACAGGTCCGCCGCCAGATGCTCTCTGATCTGGCCCACGAAATGGGCACCCCCTTATCGGTGCTCACGGTCTACCTCGATGGTCTCCAGGACGGGGTCGTGGACTGGAATAATGCCAACCACACGATCATGGCTGACCAACTCACCCGCCTGACCCGGTTGATGGGAGACATTGACGATGTCTCCCGGGCCCAGGAACACCGGATCGATTTGGACCTGGCAGAGGAAGGGCTCGGGGATCTGCTCCATACCGCCGCTGCTGCCACGGGGGAAGCTTATGCTGACAAAGGCGTCGATTTACAGGTCGAGACCATTACGGACACCGCCCGGGTGGTCGTGGACCGGCAACGCTTCGGCCAGGTGATGAGCAATCTCCTGTCGAACGCGCTACGGCACACCCCGGCCGGCGGGCAGGTCCGGATCAGCGTCCACCGACAGGGGGCGTCCACCGCGCTCATCCACGTCGCCGATGACGGCGAGGGCATCCCACCTGGCCAGCTCGGACACATCTTCGAACGCTTCTACCGGGGGGATGCCGCCCGCAGCCGGGACAACGGCGGGTCCGGTATCGGTCTGACCATCTCCAAGGCATTGATCGAGGCCCACGGCGGCACTCTCACCGCCACCTCCCCCGGACCCGGTCGCGGAGCGGTGTTTGTCCTCCGCCTCCCGCTGTCCCCTCCCGACAGTGAGGAGGCTGCTCAGTGACCACACCCTGCCCCGCGTGAGAGCCGTGCCGTCCACTCCTTGAAAGGGGTATATGCCAAAGAGCGGCATCGCCGCACCCCACCGAACCGAAGGAGCTTTCCCATGATCACCTCCCCGCCCCGCCTCTTGCCGATGGCCTCCCACGGCTGCAGCTGTTGCGGACCTGCCTCACGTGCCGACACCGCCTCCATCCCTGCCGCCAGCGACTCGTCAGCAGGAGGGTCTACCCCTAGCTACCAGGTCACCGGCCTGACCTGCGGCCACTGCGCGAAAAGCGTGACCCAGGCCCTTCAGGCCCTCCCCCAGGTCGACGACGTCCAGGTTGATCTCGCTGCTGGTGGTGTTTCCACCGTCACGGTCACCGGTGTCGTACCTCCGGAGATGGTTCGCCGGGCCATCGAGGAGGCCGGCTACACCGTCTTATCCTGATCAGTTTTACCCATCATCTCGACCCCGACCGGGTTGAGCGAAAGGAACGTCATGAGCACTCCCCACCATTCCAGCAAGCACCATGGTGATCACCCCGCTCCGGAAACAGGCCACACCCACCACCCGGATCATGCCAGCCACGAACACCACGCAGATGCCGACACCCACGGCCAGGCGATGCCCCACGATCACCCGCACTCCGCCATGGACGAAGACCACCAAGTTCATAGTCACGGCGAACACGCCGGACACAGCACCGCAATGTTTCGGGACCGCTTCTGGTGGTCGCTGATTCTGTCCATTCCCGTCATTATTTTCAGCCCCATGGTCGCCCAGCTGCTCGGCTACCACCTCCCGGCATTCCCCGGATCCACCTGGATCCCCCCGGTGCTGGGCACGATCATCTTCGTCTACGGCGGAACGCCTTTCCTCAAGGGCGGATGGAAAGAATTGAAATCCCGCCAACCCGGGATGATGCTCCTGATCGCCATGGCCATCACCGTGGCGTTTGTCGCCTCCTGGGTCACCACTCTGGGGCTGGGCGGTTTTGAGCTGGACTTCTGGTGGGAGCTGGCTCTGCTGGTGACCATCATGCTGCTGGGCCACTGGCTGGAGATGCGCGCTCTCGGGGCCGCGTCCTCCGCGCTTGACGCGCTGGCTGCCCTGCTGCCGGATGAGGCCGAGAAAGTCATCGACGGGACCACCCGCACCGTGGCCATCTCCGAGCTGGTCGTCGACGACGTCGTGCTGGTGAGGTGAGGGCCGGTGCCCGGGTGCCGGCCGACGGTACCATCCTCGACGGAGCCGCCGAATTCGATGAGGCGATGATCACCGGCGAATCCCGTCCCGTCTTCCGCGACACTGGTGACAAGGTGGTCGCCGGTACCGTGGCCACCGACAACACCGTCCGCATCCGGGTGGAGGCTACCGGCAGGGACACCGCCCTGGCCGGGATCCAACGCATGGTTGCCGACGCTCAGGAGTCCTCCTCCCGGGCCCAGGCCCCGGCGGATCGGGCGGCGGCGTTGTTGTTCTGGTTCGCGCTGATCTCCGCTCTGATCACCGCGGTGGTGTGGACCATCATCGGCAGCCCGGACGATGCCGTGGTGCGCACGGTCACGGTGCTGGTCATCGCCTGCCCGCACGCCCTGGGCCTGGCGATTCCGCTGGTCATTGCGATCTCCACCGAGCGGGCCGCGAAATCCGGGGTGCTCATCAAGGACCGGATGGCGCTCGAGCGGATGCGCACCATCGACGTGGTGCTCTTCGACAAAACCGGCACCCTGACCGCGGGTGCGCACGCGGTCACCGATGTCGCGGCAGCTGTCGGCGTCACCGAGGGCGAGCTGCTGGCCCTGGCTGCCGCTGCGGAGGCCGACAGCGAGCACCCCGTGGCCCGCGCCATCGTGGCGGCCGCGGCCGCCCATCCCGAGGCCTCCCGTCGGCAAATCCGTGCAACTGGTTTCAGCGCCGCCTCCGGCAGGGGAGTCCGGGCCACTGTCGATGGCGCTGAGATCCTCGTGGGCGGGCCGAACATGCTGCGCGAGTTCAACCTCACCACCCCGGCCGAGCTCACCGACACCACCAGCGCCTGGACCGGGCGTGGGGCCGGTGTGCTCCATATTGTCCGCGACGGTCAGATCATCGGTGCGGTGGCCGTCGAGGACAAGATCCGCCCCGAATCCCGCGCCGCCGTGAAAGCCCTGCAGGACCGCGGGGTGAAGGTCGCGATGATCACCGGTGACGCGCAGCAGGTGGCCCAGGCAGTTGGCCAGGACCTGGGGATCGATGAGGTCTTCGCCGAGGTCCTGCCCCAGGACAAGGACACCAAGGTCACCCAGTTACAGGAGCGTGGCCTGAGCGTGGCCATGGTCGGCGACGGTGTCAACGACGCCCCCGCTCTGACCCGCGCGGAGGTCGGTATCGCCATCGGGGCCGGCACGGATGTGGCCATGGAATCCGCCGGAGTGGTCCTAGCCAGTGATGACCCGCGGGCGGTGCTGTCGATGATTGAGCTGTCCCAGGCCAGCTACCGCAAGATGATCCAGAACCTCATCTGGGCCTCTGGCTACAACATCCTCGCCGTGCCGCTGGCCGCCGGAGTGCTCGCCTCAATCGGGTTCGTGCTGTCCCCGGCCGTGGGCGCGATCTTGATGTCTGCCTCGACCATCGTGGTGGCCCTGAACGCCCAGCTGTTGCGCCGCATTGATCTGGATCCGGCTCACCTGGCTCCGACCGAGTCGAAGGAGGAACACACCACGCCTACTCCGGCATCCACCGCTGTCCACTGATCCACCACTTCTCTCCACTGCCCCCATATGACCCTGAACGGCTCGACCATGAAGCGCACCCTTGTTCTTTCCGCTATCGCCGTGGCCTCCACCCTGGCGCTGGCCGCCTGCGGTGAGGCCACCGAGTCAGGCAACACCGACGCCACCACCTCGACCACCAGCACTGCGACGACTAACGCTGAGACGACCGAGACCACCACGGCGAAGACTGAGGCGGACGGGGAGATCTCCGACGATCACAACGACGCGGACATCATGTTTGCCCAGATGATGATCCCTCATCACCAGCAGGCCGTGGAGATGAGTGAGATGCTCCTGGCCAAGGAAGGTATCCCCGCCCAGGCCGTGGAGTTTGCCCAGGGGGTTACTGACGCCCAGGGACCGGAGATTGACCGGATGAACGCCATGCTCGAGGCCTGGGGCCAGCAGCCGGTCACCGACTCTGGGGCATGGGCACCATGGACGAGATGGGTGGAATGGATCACAGCGAGATTGGTGGCATGAGCGGGATGATGAGCCAGGAGGATATGACAGCCCTTGAGGAGGCCCAGGGCACCGAGGCTGCCCGTCTATACCTGGAGCAGATGACCGCCCACCACGAAGGTGCGGTCGACATGGCCCGTGACGAGGTTGCTGACGGCCAGAATCCCCATGCGATCACCCTGGCCGAACAAATTATCAACGACCAGGAGGCCGAGATCGCCCAGATGCAGCAGATGCTCACCGCCCTATGACAGGTCCCCGTCTTCTTCTGATCCCGAGGACAGGCATCTGAAAAAGAGGGATAAGCGTGACGATTGCCACCTGCTGTGGGCGATGGGTCGTTGTCACCGCAGCGGGTGCACCGGGGTGGATGTTTTTTCTCCCTCTGGTCGCACCACTGAGGAAGGGAAAGCTCCTGTGTCCAGACCCTTGGAGGACTACGCATTATTGTCCGATACTCACACGGCCGCCCTGGTCTGCCGGCAGGGCAGCATTGATTGTTGGGGGTGTCCCCCGAGTAGTGGACACGGCGTTGGTGTGGAGTTCCGCTTCAACGTGTAGCGCGTCATGTCGACGTACTGTCAGGTCCGGTACCCTGGAAGCATGTTTGAGACCGTCATGACGCCCGAGTCGCTCGCGCTGCGCGAGCTCCTCGCCGCGCGTCGTGACGAGTTCCAGATGCTCCTCGACCGCTACGGCGCGACTAACCCGAAGCTGTTGGGGTCCGTCGCCCGCGGCACCGCGACTGCAGGATCGGACATCGACATCCTCGTCGAGATGGACCCTGCCGACGGGAACGTTCTGATGCGTGCATCCGGTCTGCTCGAGGAGACGCGCGCGTTGTTCGGGCGCGATGACATCGACGTGTTTCCTGCCCAACTGCTCAAACGTCCGGTCTCTGCCTCGGCGCTCGCCGAGGCAGTGCCACTGTGAGTCGCAGTCCGGAGCAGCCTATCGCTGATGCGCTAGAGGCAGTCGAGCGGTGCCAGAGGTACGTCGCTGCGCTGGACCGTGAGAGTGACATCGCGGAGATGGCAGAGGATGCGATCGAGCGGAATCTGCAGATCACCGGCGAAGCGGTGAACCACCTTCCCGATGAGATCACCGGGTCACACCCTGAGATCGCCTGGCCTCAGATTCGGGGTTTTCGCAACATCCTGGTGCACTAGTACTTCGGAGTCGACATCGACGTGGTCCGCGATGTCGTCGAGACTCATCTGCCGCCTCTGGCCGAGGCGTTGCGTGGGCACATTGCCACCGATTGAAAGCGCGGACCCAAAGGTTTTTCGGCTACCGAACGTGGTCGAGTTCCGGTTCAACGTGTAGCCGAGTGCGTCGTTCAGCCTCTGGCTGATCGGCTGAATGGCCGCTTGAGGGCGGCCCCGGAGTTCTCCGGCACCGCCCTTGTTATACTGCCGGGCGACGATGCCATCCATCTTTGGAACCACTAACTCACTGGGGCTCAGCCCGTCGAACTGGTTTTCGACGACCAGTCTCCGGTCACGGATGAGTAGGGGAAAAATCATGAGGTTGATTGATCCGAACGAGCTTTTCAGTTCTCTTGAGCAGCTTGATCCCGCCATCAAAAACAAAGCCAAGATCCCTGACATCGATGCAACGTACACCGAGTTCATTCATCGTTATGACGGGGTAAGTATCACGCCGGACATTGTTCTGTATGGCTATCAGAAGGTGCTCGAGTGGAATCGGCGAGCATGTGGCGACGGTTTGCCCGAAAATCTGTGGCTTATCGGGCAGTCGGGGCAGGGCGATGAGTGGTTCTTGAGTGCACTGCACAAGACAGTGTTCTTTTTCGACCACGACCAGGGGGAGTACGGAGGGCCAGAGAGCTTCCTCGATCTGAAAATCGACTTCACTGGTTTTCTCAGGATGGGGTTCTTGTTGTCGGAGCTGGAAGAGAAGCTTGATGAGGGGCAGGAGATCAATGAATACGAGCAGGAAGTTTCGGACCTTCTGAACAGCATCCATTCGCAACTGAGTGAGAGGTATCCCTTCAACTATTTTGAATGATTGCACCTTGGTCTCAGTTCACGGTCGTTAGCGGAGACACGATGTCGACGCCTGTGGCAAGTGCGCGGGTGTGGGCGTCCTTGACGGCATCGACCAAAACAGAAGTATCGCGGTGCTCGGGATCTGTGGCGCCGAAAAGACGTTAATCAGCTTGGGAACGTCGTCGAGCTCCGGTTTAACGTTTAGCGATCTTGGAGCGTCTCGTCGGCGACCGGCGCGGGCAGTGCAACATCCGCGTGCACGCACAATGGTGTATGTGCTTCGCCGGGAGGGATGGAGGTGCAGACGATGCCGAACTCGTCGAAGGCCGACCTGATCGAGCCGGTCCACCCGGGAGAGATCCTGATGGAGGACTTCATCGAGGGGCTCGGCATCACCCAGCACAAGCTCGCCGTTTCGATCGGGGTGCCGCCCCGTCGGGTCAACGAGATCGTGCATGGCAAGCGCGCCATCACTGCTGGCGGCGTCACCAACCGCGCAGTTCTTTGCCCCGACGGTGTATTGATCTCGGTCGATGCGAGACATCGGTCGGACTTGACAGTAAACCTGTCGTGACCGAGCCTGGCTCACCGTTCTGCTGGTAGGTGACGTTCGTATACTGGCCCCATGACTGTCACTGCAGGCATGGATCTCGACGCCATCCGTCGCGCCGCTGAGCGCCACGGCGTGGCAGAATTAGCACTGTTTGGATCCGTCGTCACCGGAGACTTTGGCACCGACAGCGACATCGACTTCCTCGTCGACTTCCTTCCCGGACGGCCGGATCCGTTTGAAGACTTCTGCGCGCTGCATGACGATCTTCGTGCCATCGTTAAGCGCGATGTCGATCTGGTTGTGAAGCGAGCAATCCGCAATCCCTACTTTCGTGAGTCGGCCCTCGGCCAGGCAGAGACTGTCTATGTTGCCGACGTCTAAGGCCCACTTATGGGATGCCCATCCGGCATGCTTGGCTGCGCTATCCTTCGTCGAGGGGATCGTCATTATGTAGCGCAAGCTCGCTGTATGCATTGTGTCGAGTCGCTAATGGGCAACTTTTAATTATTCTTCAACTGTTGCTCTGCCGCTTGCAAAGCTTGTTTCAGAATGGTTATGTCACTTTCCGGAACTTTCCAAGTGTTCGTCATCTTTGGATGATCTAAGCAGCGATTCAAGGACTCGATGATCAGTTCAAGTCGTTGATTGTAATCACCATCGAGGAAAGACTGATAATCGATTTTCAGTCGAAACTCAAGATCCTGTTGTTTATTGTTGCGTCGTGCAATCTCGGGGAGTTTCATCGTCTTCATAACTGGCCCCTCAAGCATTGCGATGTATGACCAGTACCAATCTTTATATGCATCAGAAAATTGTTTGCCCTCAATATATGAGTTAACTATTCTCTCAATCTCATTTGCGATCTTGCTATATACGTGCCCTACGGTATGCTCTGCTTCAGCGGAATTCCACAATCTCATTTAGCGTTGCCTCTGGTGTCTTTGTGTCATGCTGACGTGAATTGTTTAATATTGGTCGAAAACGATGGGTATTCGTTTTGATTAGGTGTTGCGTTATGTTGCCATTGATATGTTCGTTACACTTGAAAACTTCACAAGCATCCCTGGCGTGCGTCATATGGTTGTCACGCGTAGCAGCGTAGGGGTATTTACTCCACGTGCGTAGTAGTGTCCTATAAGTGTTCCAAGCAGCGTTGCCGTCAGTTGATTGGTGGCAATGTAGCAAATGAATTTGCGGTGAAACTTTGTGGAGTCTTGCTGTAGTATGCAGCTGGTGCTCACCGCTCGTCCTTGAAGATGAGCCTGCTAAGTGAAGGAATCGCCATGCTCGACATCGAACGCCTCATCGCCGTCGACGATCCGGCCTGGCCCCATCTTCAGCAGGCGTTAGCCGAATCCGACGTCATCGCGCTTCCCGTCGACCCGGAGCGAGGGCAGCGTTCGCTGTGGGGGTTGCAGGTCAGTGCCGCGTCGACGATGGGGGCCGTCGCGCTGCACACCGGGGGCATCGTCGCCGACCACGGTTGGGTTCGTTTGTACGGCGGCGGCAGCGAGCATCTGCTGAGCATCGCTGAAGCGAACGGGCTGAGCGGCCCCGTTCCAGAACCGCCCGGTGCGCTCGTTGTCGGGCATGACGTCTTGGGTGGCCTGTTCGCCATCGACGGCGGTGCGCTGGGTGTTGCGCCCGGTGAAGTGTGTTACTTCGGTCCGGACACCCTCGCATGGGATGGACTCGGTGGCGGTTACTCGGCATTCCTACAGGCTGCGCTGAGCGGTGCGCTCGACGTGGTGTTCGAGGGGCTGCGCTGGCCCGGTTGGCAAGGCGAGGTGGCGCCGTTGGCGTTGTCACAGGGCATTGCCCTCTATCCTCCGCCCTCCACCGTTGAGGGCAGTGACGTGAGCAAGGCGTCAAGGTCGGTTGTCAGCATCCAGGAGTTGCTGGGTACTGCGTGACACGAGGGGCGGCGCTTCGTGTTCGAACTTAAGTACGTCACCCCGCGTGCTGGAACAGGGCACGATCGACCGGGCAAACCGGGTGGCATAACCGCGTGCCATGATTAGGTGACGGCCCTGATCTGAGGAACACACATGAGGCCCATTGACCGCTCGGTACAGATTTTTAAAGACCTCGGCTGGGACACAGCCGCTCGCGAAGATGCCCCCATCCTTTCGCTGGGGACAAATGACCAACAGCGTGCCGCGCTCGCGGGCCTGCAAAAGGGAGCTCCAAGCGTGGACGTTGACCCTGGGATGCTCGGCATGTTCGCCATTCGGTTGGGAGTGAACGGGCGGCGGGCAGCAGAACTGGCTAAGGGGTCAGACCAAGCGCTCTTGGACTGCCTTCTACAACGTGATGAGGACTTTGCGCTCGCATTTGCTGAACGCGCGTGCTGGCTGTGGGCGAATGCGGATGCAATGAGCGAAAACGTGGCCGTGGGTCTGATCCTCAAACACGGCTTGGAGATGCCCTACACACTTCCGTGCCTCGAAGCCTGGACCGTGACGGCTCACCAAGGACTCACAGGTCAAACACCTGGGCGCGGCTCATGGATTCCGTCCCTCGACGACCTGCGCCCATCATTTGCCACTCACCTGCGCGCCGCACTGGAGCTGGGCGGCTCCGTGGATGGCCCGTTGGGCGCAGTGCTCCTCATGGGGGTTCAACAGGGCCTCATCAGCCGTGATGACGCCCTGCAACTCGCCATCACCGGACTGGACACCGCCCCCAAGCCCGGGGACCGCAAGGAACTGGTGCGGATTATCAAGGAGGAGTTGAGCGTCCGCGATTCCGAGCTGTTGGACCGGGTGGCGGTGTTGGTTCCCGCGATCAGCGTGGGTGAGGGGCCGGTGGTGGAGGCGCTCGCACCTCGGCTCATTTCATTCGCCCCTCCCGAGGTGGTTGCTGAAGTGGCTCTACCTGCTCTGTACGCCAAAACAGTGAAGGCAAAGCGCGCGGTAGTTGAGGCGCTGGCAGGCAGGAAAGACTTGGAGTCTGAACAGATTCACCTGCTGGCAGACCGGGTGGGCGAGCTAGCCGTGGAGAAGAATGCGGCGCTAGCGAAGCAGGCACAACGGGTACTAGACGCCTGGGGAGTAGCGGCCCCCGAACCCGCTGCTGAAGAACTCCCCACGCGCAAGGCTTCGGATTCTAAATCCGAAGAGTTCAACGCCGAAGAACTTGACGCAGAGGAATTTCACCGCGTGTGGCCACCTGATGCGGGAACCGCTTCCCGCATCGATGACGGCGCCCAGATCAGTGCACACTGGGACGATCCTCATGCGAGTCACCGCAGGTTGATGTGCCACCTCACACTCCCCACGGGCCAGACAGTGAAACTCAGCACCTTCACGGGTGCATTCCTGAGTGAAGGATGGGTGCTGTCTACCGAGAATGAGCGAGTGTTCTTTGACGGCAAACAGATGGTTGCTGAACCGTTCGGCAATAAGGAACGCAATGCGTGGCAACGCCGGAAGAACAAGCGAATTACCGAGCAAAAAACGCGTTCAGACTCATTGTTTGGTGTGTGCTTGACCGATCTTGCGACCGACGGTGACGTGACTATCCCGCGCAACGACGTAGAGCAGTTGGTCGTCTCGGGAAAGCTCGGATGGGCCACCGTCCGAGCCGTGGTACCCCAACTGATACCGGGTGGGGCGTGGAGCCCCGCACGCGCCATTCACGATCTTGAGACGAAACCGGAACTCCTGCCCGCGTTGTGGCCGATGGTCACCGAACCGCTGGTTTTTGCTGCCGAGCACACGCCTGTGCCCAGGTGGGTTAACCGGGTGCTCGACGTGGTAACTGTGCACCACCAAATCCTTGCTGAAGCTACCCGCCGTGGTTACATTCCCGCGGACGCGTGGGATGGTCTGCACGCCTTTGCCTCGCAGAAAGGTTCGAGTGCTGCACTCAAAAAAGCGAGAACTCTCAGCGATGCACTCCACTCGCACTTGTGACGTTCTTATAGGTCACCCACTGGAAATTAGCCGCAATCCCAGTAAAAAACAGCACCATCCGTCGTGCCAGTATTTTCGGAGCGGTACACCACGGCCTCGCCCTCGTGCATTTTCTGCAATGCGTCCGGGTGCAGAAATACGTGGGCCACACCTAGATCGCCCCACATCGCTTCGAAGGGAAGCTCTTCTTCTTCCAGATATGTGGAATCAATCTCCAGGAAGTGAACGTACCCATCAGGCTGCGTAGGGTCTTGTGCGAAGGCTGGGAAACCGCCAAGCATAATGTTGCTTTGGTTACTGGCTGCGGCTCGCAACTCAACTAGCTCGTCAAAGTAGTCATCGTTATCAAAAAAGTCATCGTCCTTTTCGGACTCCCAAGCCTCGTACACTGCTTGGTCAGTGGGAGGGATCATTGCCACTGCGCTCGACAAAGAAATCGGCGAGTTCATAACCTCCCCAAGATCCTTGCTAAACGGGGAGCAATAATCCTCGTCCTGTTCATCGAATGCGGCAGGCTCCGCGGTATGAGGTCCAGGAAAGCTGTGGTTGCCAAACCCTTCCGCAGGCTCAGGGATGTAGCGAATTTCCATGCCGTCGCCAGACGAATTCGAATCAAATCCGCCATAGAGCGGATCAGCACCGACAAAGAGTTGAAAAATTCCTGACCCCGGAATCAATCCGCCGAGAGTTGCTTCGCTTTCCGATGCTCCCTCCGCACGCACATGACGGACAATATCGGCAAAATTTAGCTGAATGACATGGAGCAATGGCTGACCGCTCTTTGCGACGGGCCAGGCCGAACCTTCCGGAAGATACGGCCTGCCACCGAAGTACGAACCATGCTCGGTAGGAGTGCTGTTGGAGTAGGGAAGGGTTACGGCTGGTTTAGCAAGTTGGATTAGGCCATCAGCGTCTTCGGAGATGAGCTCTCCCGACTCGATCAGTGACCGTAGCGCTTGAACCTGTGCTGAGAACTCTGGCATGGTGGCTGGTTCTTCCTCTAGGGAAACAAGGTGGTTGATCAGGGATTGTACTTAAAAGAAAGAACGCTGCAGTAGATAGCCAGGGTTGTAAGTGGGATGCGGTGGATGAGCTACTGGAATGTCCCTATCCACCCCGTCGTGGTGCCTGTCCTGAGTCTGTTAGAGGCGGCGTTCTTTGCTCTGGGCGGGCTGTGTCTGGGGTGGTCGGATGGTTATAATCCGCACCGTTCGGGCCGGGGCACTCGTGGCAGTGCCGCATCCAGGTCGGGCAATTGCTTGACGACGGCCTTGGCCGCGACATCCGCGGGCTACGTGACTATTTTGCTACCGGTGGAAGCTACCTCGGAATCTGCATGGGCGCATATCTCGCGGGGAGCTCGCGCGAGCTGCTGCCAACGGCGCAAGCGTTACCGGGATATCGGGTGCTACTCGTGGACCAGCGGGGGCACGGTGCGAGTACACGGCTTCCCAATGACTTGTCGCGCGATGCCTTCGTCGGAGACGTCGTCGCAGTGCTCGAGGAGCTCGTCCCTCGGCAGCGCGCGGTGCTCGTCGGGCAGTCGATGGGAGCCCATACCGCGTTCCTCGTCGCGGTGGCACGACCAGACCTGGTCAAATGGCTCGTGATGCTGGAAGGGCATGTGAAAGGCAGCGGTGATCGGGAAGCTTTGATTCGGCGCAGGTCCCAGACCGACAGGATTGATCTCGATGGCGGTAGCCATGACGCGCACCTCGACGCCTTCGACATGTGGATCGACGCGCTCAGTCGCTGGCTGGACCGCCAGCGAACCGATGCCACGCACGACCACGGGCGCTGATGGTTCCCAGCCGGAGCTCGGTCGAGTTCCGCGTTAACGTGTGAGTCCCTGCCCCTGAGGGCTTCTCGACGATGGCCGACTCAGTCCTCATCGTGTCGCGTGTACCCGTAGGTGTCGGTCTGAGTCTCGTTGATCCAGATCTCAGCCTCCTGGCGGGGATCGTCCGGATGCTCCACGTGCAGGGTCCGGCCGTAGGCCTCATCCACCAGGGCCACGCGGAACCCGGCCCCTTCCAGCGGCTCCTTCAAGGCCTCCACATCCGCGGCCTCAAAGGCTATCACCGTGGACTCCTCCCGGCCGATATGCACACCCACGATCCCGTCGCCGACCAGATCTGCCCAGTCGCCGCTGTCCGAGGTTAGCCGCCTCTGCAGCCCCTGGCCCGCGAGCATCTGCGCGGTCTTCTCGACCTGCGGTGTGCACAGCAGCGGGGCCACCTGCACGGCACCGCTTTTCACCGGTAGCTCGCCTCGGACCTCTTCGAGGCCGAACTCCACGCCGGGGGAGTCTCCGGAGGTGACCGAGAGCCGACCGCCGGCGAACTCGGCCAGGTGAGTGCCGTCGTCGTGAGTGGACACCGAGGCGCCGAGCGCCTTCAGCAGTGCGATCCACCGCTCCGGGTTCGGGGTGGTGATGACGGGGTGCACGATCATGACTGCTCCTTCTGCAGGTACTCGGTCAGTGCCTTCTCGACGAGCGCGGACAGGCTGGTGTTCTCATCTACGGCGCGGTGCTTCACCTGTGTGACGAGCTCGCGCGGCAGATAGACGTTGAACTGGGACTTCTCGGTCATGGATAGGATGCTAGCACACTAGGTTTTGGGGTGGGCGCTGCACTGAAGTGGCGCCTCGGCTGCTGGGCTAACGCTCGCCACGGGGTCGCAGGCTCTTCGGACCCGCGACGCCATCCTCGTGGTGCCCGGCCACCGAGGTCCGGTCCGAACCATGCTCGGTGGGAGTGCTGTTGGAGTGGGGAAGGGTTACGCCTGGTTTAGTAAATAGGATGTGGTGCATGAGCTACAGGAATGTCCACATCAGCTCTGCTGCGGCGCTTGTCCTGAGTCTGTTAGGGACGGCGTTCTTTGCCATGGGGCGGATTATGTTCGGGGCGGGCGGCTGGATGGTGCTCTTCTCACTTCCAGTAGGGCTAATCGTTGCAGTTTCGCTTATTGGTCTGTGGTGTATCCCCGTGCGCAGCGTAAAGGAAAGGCCGTATAAGACCTTCGGGTGGCGCGAGTCCTGGGCCTTCATCGCGATGACCGTGTTTCTCTTCCTTGCTGGATTCTTCATCGTTGATGGCGGTGACACCCAGGAGAGCGTGAAATCCGCCTTCACTGTGTTTGTGGGGCGGGAGGCGCTAGAGCTTTCCTCAATATTGTTTTTGCTGTGTGGCCTTGGGGTGATTGTGTCCTACATCGTGGGCGTTGTTGTCGCGGTGATAGGACGCAGGGATGCCGCTAAAGAACGGACGTCGCTTTCTGGGTCTGCCGATTAACGCTGCTTGGCGTGGATTCGCTACGTGCGGTCTGGTGAAGCGTACTCGCTATGCTGTTGAGCATTCAATTAGGAGGATCGTGAAGCGCTTTGGATTCCTGAGTTTTGGTCATCACGGTCCGGAAGGTGACTCGTTTGACGCTCGAGCGTCGTTGCACAGCGCCATTGAGTTGTCCGTCGCCGCCGATGAGCTGGGTGTCAACGGCGCCTACTTCCGCGTGCACCACTTCGCCAGGCAGGCGGCCTCGCCGATGCCACTGCTCTCGGCGATCGCGGCGCGCACCACGCACATCGAGGTCGGCACCGGCGTGATCGACCTGCGCTACGAGAATCCGCTCTACTTGGCCGAGGAGGCTGCCGCACTCGATCTCATCGCCGACGGCCGCGTCGCCCTGGGCGTGAGTCGCGGGTCGCCGGAGCCCGCCGATCGTGGTTGGGAGGCATTCGGCTACACCGGCTCGACCGACCCGCGCGGGGCGGACATTGCGCGCGAGAAGTTCCCGCTGTTCATGGCGGCGATCCGCGGCGAGAAGGTGGTCGATGCCGATCCGAAGCAGTTCCCCGTCGGTAGCCGGCTCGGCATCCAGCCGCATTCGCCGGGCTTGGATCGTCGCATCTGGTGGGGTGCCGGAAGCCGGGACACCGCCGTGTGGAGTGCGCAGCAGGGGGTCAACCTCATGAGCTCGACGCTGCTTACCGAGGCGACCGGCGCGAGCCTGGGCGACCTGCAGGCTGAGCAGATCCAGCAGTACCGCGACGCTTGGGCCGAGGCCGGGCACGGGTGGGAGCCGCGCGTGTCGGTCAGCCGTTCGGTGTTCCCGATCGTGAGCGACCTTGACCGTCGTTACTTCGGCAGGGGCGGCCAAGGCCGTGACCAGGTGGGTGTCATTGACGGCTACACGTCGACGTTTGGCCGTACCTACGCGGACGAGCCGGACAAGCTCGTCGAACAGTTGCGGGCGGACGCAGCGGTGATGTCGGCGGACACACTCATGTTGACGATTCCCAACCAGGTCGGCACCCAGTACAACCTGCACGTGCTCGAATCGTTCGCGAAGTACGTTGCGCCCGAACTCGGCTGGGAGCCGGCGAACGCGTCGTCGAATCCTTGACGCCGCCCGCGTTTGACCTCCTCGATGGTCGCCTCGTGGACGTCTTCAGTCAGCTCCGCGACTTGGCTGTGCCAAAGTCTGCGGCCAGCGCCCGGGCCTTCTTCAACGCCGCGGACGAACCCTTCTTAGCTGCCAGCACGCCGATTCCGTCCCACGCGTCAGCCGGGACGTAACCTCGGCGGGTGGCTTCGAGCAGGAACTCGGCGTGCAGCGTCACAACGTCGAGGACACGGTTCACCCACTTCGGTACCGCCTCCTGGTTCGCGGCGAACCGCAGGGGTTCGCTCAACGTTGGCCACAGGAACGGCAGCAGTTCAGGCTGCTTCTCCAGGATGTACACCACTCGCGCCGGGCTCCACACCTCGTGGTACGTCAGCAAACCGATCGTGGCGGCTTTTACTGCTGCGGAGCCGTAGGCCCCTTTCTCGGCCAATTCTTGCAGTCGTTCCGCCGGCCATTCCCGCTTCTGGTGTGCGTCGTCGGCGCGCACCGCCAGGTAAGCGATCAATACCGCAACCAGCGCGTCGGAAAGCTCGGGTGTAGCCCCGCTCTGTCGGTTCTTCGTGCCCACGCTCCGGTTCTTGAAATCGTTGGTCACCCAGGCTTTGCCGTCCCAGTGCAGCCAGCATTTCGTGCCTTCCGGCTCGTCCTGGCTCACGCGCTTGGCAATGGGCTGCCTCTTCTCCGCGATGTCGTGGAACAGTCTGGTCGGGCTTTCAATTTCGAATACGGACGCCGGGTAGCTGGGAACAACCATGTCGAGTTGCAGGTGGGGCTGCTTTGTGTTCGAACTCGACTCGCGCAGCGAGTACGTCGCCCCATCTGGGATGTTCGGTTTGGTCCCGGCCGTCGCCGGCCAGATCCGTTCGAACCGCGCTACGTCGAACGTAGGCGTAGCAGGCTGCGGAGGTTCCACCTGCCGGTCGGGCAATTGCTCGACGACGGCCTTGGCAGCGACAACCGCCTTCGACGACCCGCTCCGAGCCGCCAACGCACGTACCCCCGGCACCTCCAACGCTGACGCCGGTGCAACACCCGAGGTGACCGCAGCCAGCACCTCGCCAACATAGTCTTGCATCGCCTGCGCTGCCTCGGCGGTGCCTGCCAACATCCGCGGGGCTTTGAGAGAGGCGAAGAGCACGTCGTCCAACACCGGCCAGACAACCGACAACATGCCACGATCCGCTGCGTCGCGCAACGACTCAACAAATGATGCGATGTTGCTCAGCTGAGCATCCCAGTCGAGGTAGTCGATGTCAGCAACGCCGGGCACTAAAAGCCCGCGCTCCCAGGCTTCTTGTAGCGCTAACGCTGACTCGGTGGCATACTGCGGGCGTCCGTGACGTTGCACGGCCAGCAAATTCACCGCCCCGCCCGGCCCAAGCGGCTTGGCGCTGTGAGCTAACTGCCGAGCCATGACCGATGCATAGTCCGGGTAGAGTCGTCGATCAAGGTCGATATTCAGGGCATCACCCCAGTTGGGGAATACCCCGAAGCAGTTCTTGATCCGGTTATTGACGATCATATTGCAGTCCAACCCAACCAACGACTTGGGCCAGGCCAAGTTGCCATTGCGGTCTGACAAGGCAAAAGGCGCCTCCATATCGACGAATGGTCTCTTCAGGTAGGACATGATTACTTGGGCTGTGTTTCGAAGTAGCAGCCTGCCGTTTGCCAGCTTCACCGGAACCTCGGGCAGGCTGGCTTTAGCGTCCGCCTTCGTCACGTCGAGGCGAGCCAGCGCCATAACCAGGTCAGCCTGCAGCACCGGGACGTTTGCGGCGGCGTACTTTTCCAAGGACGCAACCAGATCGTCGAACTCGACACTCAGATCAACCCGCGATGGTTGCGATAACAGACAGGGGATCTGCCCGAGGTGGTCAAACGTGCTTTCAACACGCATGTACCACAAGAAACTTCCCGCTTGCCAACGGGGACGCGCCGGGTCCCCCGCCAACCAGTTACGGACGACCTGTGCCCAGAGCGCCGACGAGATCCCACTGAGCGCCCTTCGGGTGTCGTCCAGGCTGTGGTTAGCCAGTGCGACCGCCAGCGCCAGGAATCGTTCTGCGTCCAAGTCGAGCACAGCAATGTCACCGCGAGATGTCAACACTCGAAGCGCTTCGGTCAACGCCTCCGGGGTGACCTCACCCAGCTCAAACCTCGGGACGCTCCACAGCTCTGGAGTTGGCTGCCACAGCCCGGTGACCTCGGGCTCTTCGCTTGCGACCGCGGGGGTCACGTTCCAATTCGCCAGCACCGCCTCGGCCAGCTTCGCCGTGGCTTTGTCGCGGGACTGGGCAAGTTCACTCAGTCTGTCGTATAGCAGTTCTGCACTCGCCTGCCCCGGAAAGTCGCGCTGCTTCAAAGCAGTCAACACTTGTCGCACTGCCTTCTGTGTCTTCACGTACAGGCAAGCCAGAGCCACTTCTCCCACCAGGTCGTCGGCTACGTTCGCGATCAGTCGAGGGCCGAAGCTCTCGACGATCGGCCCTTCGCCGTGACTCAGGACGGGGATCAGCGCATCGACGCGGGTCACCAGTTCATCGTCGGTCACCGCGATGTCGTTCACGATCAACGACGTGAGTGCTTTACGATCACCAGGACGCACCGCCGCATCCAAAGACGCAAAGAGCTGCTCCATCCCCGCGCTGCGCTCGATTAGCCCTGCTTTGACCGCAGCGGAAAGAAGCTTGCCCAAAGGCCCCGTCATGGGTACACCTGAATGCAGTGCTGCCCGCCAGTGCTCGTCAAATGAAGGGCGCAGTTCTTCAAAGGTCGGGAGCGCATGTTTTTCAGGCCATGGGATTTCGGCGACGTCACCGGTAAGCGCCGCAAGCGCCACCACTGCCCAGTCTTTGAGGTAGTCGATTTTTTCTGGGACGGCTAGCCCGAGGTCGCACACCAACCGGACGGCCGCCTCCCCATGGGCGGACAGGGAGTGCTCAGACGCCCTCAGGAGCGGCAGGCACACTTCATCAATGAACTCGGCGGCGTAAGCCTCGCCGCGTTGGGCGACACACCTGGCCAAAACAACATCGTCGGCATGCTGCAGCAGCCACAATGCCCTGTGCGGGATCACACCGAGCCGCAACTCAAACAGCGCCAGCATGGTTTCATCGACGTCCACCGCGCTGATCCAGCCGTAAGTGTCCGGCCCGACCTTCCCGTACTCGCCCCAGTCGCCGGTTCTCAGACCGGCTAAGGCCACCTTCTGTTGTTCTTTCGTGCCGAGCGGCAGCGTTGGCGCATCGGCAACATCAGCCGTGTCCCAACCTAATTCACGGAAGATTTCAACGGCCTCATTCAGCCTCGGATTCACTGCCGTTCGAGTCCCTGTCGTTCGGTGGGGCTGGTCGCTTCTTTTGCCTACGCATTCACTGACTGCTGGTTCGTCGCCGATTGGCTGCGGGTCAGCATAACTGCGAGAACGTGCTTGCACGGCCCACGGTCGCCGCCGTGTGAGAGGTACCAGGTGCAGCTGCAGGTGGCGCCCTTCTCTGGGATGGCAGCATCGGAGCCGAGCCGCACGCCATATTCGGCGTCGCCTGATGTGACGATCCAGGCATCCGAACCGGCGTTCCGCACGGCGCCGGCGGACACGAGCTTCTGCGCTGCAGTCAACCGTGGGTTGTCCTTTTCGACCCGTTCGGGCGAGTCAGGCAGTTCGCGATGGAAGTAGGCCTGGTCGTTGACGTCCCAACCCACACGGCCCGAGGCCGCGAGCAGCGCCAGCGCGGACTTTACCCGGGCCTCGGGTAGCGCGGTGTCATTGGAAAGGCGGTGCACATCGATAACCGGCTCAAAGGCCAACATGGCGCTCACCAAGTTGGCGTCCTCCGTGACGTTCGGTTCTGCCAGCGAGGCCAGTAGGGAGCCTTCGCCGGAGTAGCCGCGCCATTCCTTATCGGTGAGCCCGAGGGTGAGCCGGGCGTCCGGAAGCAGCAGAGTGATCATCGCGCCAACGATGTGCTCGTCGGCGGGACCGTGGACAATGAGTCCTTGCACGTGCGGCATCAGCCGTTTCAGTGCGCTCAGCCGCTGCAGACCACTGACCAGTACCGCCCCTGGCGTCGCCACCGCACTGGCGTTGACCGCGCCGCGAGACGAGGACAGCCAGGCAGAATGCCCGGACGCGCTCGCAGGAGGTAATCCGGCAAGGAACCGGCGCGCACCCGAGGCCGGCACCCGGAACGCCTCGACGAAACCTTGCTGCGACTGCGCCGCGTTGCCCAGCGCGGGCAGCCAGCGTGACGGCATCGTCACGGGACGCTCAACCGTGGACGTCGTCAGCGTCGCCGCCCGCAGACCCTCTGCGCCGACGTCGAGATGCAGGAGTTCATGGCGCGGCAGATTGGACAGCATCGCCCTGGACGCGGGGCCGATGTCGACGTTGGTGGTGCCGCGTCCGATGTCGCCGCCGTCAAGGCCCGAGCCCATCAACTCGAAGCATGCGTAGACGGCGTTGCATCCCGAAAAACACTCGGCTCGCAGTCGATCGCCGTGTGCGGAAAGGATCGGGTCGCGCTCCGACATCGGAGTGAAGTTGTAATAGCGGGTGGCGGTGATGTCGGCCAGTGTCACGAGCCCGCGGGCGAGCACCTGCGGGTGGGTTGCGAAGCCGTGGAAAAAACTGGGGGATGCGTTGAGTCCATCAGGATCCAGCCCGGGCGCGAGTGCGAGCCTGAGCCGGTTGTCCACGAGAGTGGTTTCTGCGGAGAAGATCCTTTCCATCTACGCCTCCAAGCCGGTGCCTTTCGTCGCTAGCAAGCCGTATTTGACGCTCAGCCTACTTGACCTCGCGTGGGTTGCCGGAGGGTGGCAAGGAGACCGCTTAGCGGTGAGGTATGTGGAGCGGCGTGCTGTTGTGTCCGGCATCTGAGTATTGATAATTGTCGCCAGGGGACAGGGGCTTCGAGTAGCCTGGGCGTGTGGCTTTTCCTGTTGATGAATCACGCATCCTCGCTGCTGAGGAAGCATTGGGGCGCACCTTCCCGGACGTTTTGCGTCAGCGCCTGATGTCAGAGAACGGCGGTGAAATCGACGACGCCGAGGAGGGATACTGGTTCCTCTACCCGGTGTATGACGATTCCGACCGGCGCCGGCTTGGCCGCTCGGCGAATCACGTGGTGAAAGAAACCGAAACGTGGCGCACCCAGGCCGACGGATTCCCGCAGGATGCCGTTGCTGTCGCCGAGGACCAGGAAGGCAACGCTATCGTTCTGCTGCCCGGCGACGACCGCTTCTATGTTTGGGACCACGAGCTGCGGGAAACGGAACCAATCGAGCTGCTTTTTGACGAGTGATGCTCGTCGGCCCTAGCCCTGGCGCCTGGTGCTTCGATTTTTTGGTGAGCAAAGCTCCCGCTATTGAGCATCCGCTCAGCTGAAGTGCACAAAAACGCGCACCTGTTCGCTGAGATCGCCGAGGTCGCGGGTTTCGGTGAAGCCCATGGCTTCGTAAAACGACCGCGTGGCCTGCCCGCAGTCGGTCATGAGCACTTTTTGGCGCACCTTGGCGTAGGGCTCGAATGCGCGTGAAAATAGCTCGCGGCCAATCCCGCGGCGATGGTGGCTCGGTCGCACGAGGATGTCCTGCAAATAGGCGATCGTGAGCCCATCGCCGACGATGCGGGCAAGCCCCACGAGTTCGCGGCCAGCTCGCGCGGTGACGACCCGAAGCGAGGCGCCAATTGCTGCTTCGAGTCGTTCGGGGGTGCGGGTGTAGACCGTCCAACCGACGGAATCGTAGAGCGAAACCAGTTCTTCTCGCGTGGGCACGTCATCGTGCATGTAAGTCACGAGTTCCATGTCCGCGAGCCTAATGCAGAAATCAATGAAGACCCCGGCTGGTCGCACACACGGGAACTTTTAGAGTCTTAGCTCTGCACAGCGGCTCAGACGGCGTCGCCCCTGCTGATGCCCTCAGTTCCAACGCCGTTCGCAGTGATTGCATGTGTGCAATCGTTTCTGGAGGTGGGCACTATGGCATCGATTGTCGTCAGGGGTCTTGACGAGTCGGTCAAGGCTCGGCTTGCTGCTCAGGCAAAAAAGCGTGGGCGCTCCATGGAAGCTGAAGTTCGAGAGATTCTGACCCGGGCTGCGACGCAGCCGAACATTGGTTTGGCGCTGTTGCGTGCAGGCCAGTCGGTTGGTGGGGTTGAGGAGCTGCCGGTTACTGAGCGATCCGACCGCGCCCGCGCAGTGGAGTTCTCGTGATTGTCCTCGACGCCAGCGTGGTCTCAGAGGTGCTCCGACCTCATCCAAGTGCCCAGGTCGTAGCTTGGCTGGAATCGGTAACCGATGACGTGGCCATCACTGCCATCACTCTTGCGGAGCTGCTGGCCGGACTGCGCCGGCTCCCGAGTGGCAAACGCAAGGCTGTCCTCACTGAACAGGTCGAAGGTGTCCTGCGGCTGTATCGCGATACGGATGCGATCCTCGCCTTTGATGACTTGGCGGCATCGCACTATGCCAGCATCTTTGCCGAACGAGGATCTGCCGGGCTGCCGATTTCGATGAGAGATGCGCAAGTAGCAGCGATCTGTCGCGCCCGAGGCGCAGTCTGTGCGACTCGTAATATCAAGGATTTTCTGGGAACTGGTGTCTCGCTAGTTGACCCCTGGACAGGGGCTTCGCATCCCGCTTCCTAGTCGACACGACTGCACCTGACGAGGAACTACAACTAGGTGTGGTTGGTCATGATTGCAGTGCATGTGAAAAGCGGGTTGCATGATTCGTATGTCCAGCCCGCTGGGGATCCGCGCCGCGTTCGTATCTGATCGAGGGCCCACGATAGATCGTCCAGCGTCCACATCATGACTTCAGACTGCAACTCACACTTCAAATTTTGGAGTCTGAGTTGCAGTCTGCGTCCTGGTTGGGGGCCTAGGGTCACACTCCGCTCCCGGCAGCCTGAGCATCGGATGACTCCAATGAAGGTCACCGCGAGGCCGGTGAGAGTCTCTCGCCCAGACTGCAAATGGCCTGGTGGCGCGTCCGTTGCACGACACACTCGCTGCTGCGCTCAAATATGAAGTGCAGCGCGGTGGCCCGAAGCAAGCCGGGCTCAGTGACAGCAAAGAGCGTGAGATTCGGGTCAGTCTCGTTTCATCCCGTGGTTAGGGTCTAGAGGTGCAGTCCACGGGGCTTGCCCCCTGCCGACGTACTGCCGGTGCTTGTTTGTGCGGCCTGAGTAGGCCGTGGCATTCTGATGTGATGAATTTGACGCTCAGGCCGATGGTGCCCGCCGATCTTGATTTCTTGTGGACTTGGATGCACGGCACCCCGGATGCGGAATGGAAGCGCTGGGATGGCCCCTATTTTGAGGCATCCGCAAGCCCCAGCAGGGATGAGTTCGACCGGCAAGAATCGGCCAGTTTCGAAAGTCAAGACCGTCGCATCATCGAGGTTGACGGTGAGCCTGTTGGTGTGGTCACGCGTTTCGAAGAGGCACCTGCTGGCGGCGGTTGGTGGGAGATCGGCATTACCATTTTCGATCCGCGCTGGTGGGGTAGGGGAGTCGGTCGGACGGCGCTGACACAGTGGCTGGCGGCGACGTTCGATGAGACGGATGCGCATGTTGTCACGTTGCAGACGTGGTCGGGTAATGAGCGGATGATCGCGTCGGCGAAGCGCTGCGGTTTTGTTGAGTGTGGCCGGGTTCCTGAGGCACGCGCCTGGGATGGTCGCCGCTGGGATAGCGTCAAAATGTGTGCGTTGCGGCCGCAACCTTCCCACTGACAGCACCGTCGAGATTCGCGTGTCGCAAGAGAGGACGCGCGCATGCTCGAAACAGATTCCGAACACGAGTGAGCTTCGGAATAACGCCCTCTTGAGCTGCTTGCGTGCTCGCGCGGCGAGCTCAACGCGGTAGCTGCCGGACCGGGGTGACATTAGTCGAGCTCGGCGAACACTTCGTCGATGCTGAAGCGTTCGCCGGAGTCGCGTGCGATTGCTTCGCGTAGTTCTTGGAGGTCGTAGGAATCTTCGATCTTTTCCAGGATGGCGGTGCGAGCGAAATCAGAGATCGTGACGCCCTCGAACTGTGCGAATTTGCGCACGAGCGCAGCGTCTTCTTCGCTCATGCGCACTGTCACTGTGCTCATCGTTTCTCCGTTTCACCGCGCTGAATACAAGGTATTCACGGTCGTGGGCTGCCGGCAAGCGCCCCTCCCCCGGGCCAGCCAATTTCGGTAGCGTACCGGCATGGCAACGATTCTCGTGACCGCATTTGAACCCTTCGGTGGCGAAGACCGAAACCCAGCGCTCGACGCAATGCGGGCCCTGCCCGAAACTATCGCCGGCGCCCGCATCGCCACCTGCGTCGTGCCAACCGAGTTCAACCGGTCCATCCGGGTAGTCACCGAAGCCATCGAAAAAACACAGCCGGCCGCCGTGCTCGCGATCGGTCAGGCAGGCGGGCGGGCAGCGGTAACCCCAGAACGTGTCGCCATCAACCTTGATGATGCGCGCATCCCCGACAATGCTGGAGCGCAACCGCTCGATCAGCCGATCGTTGCCGAGGGGCCCGCCGCATATTTTTCGACCCTGCCGGTCAAAGCGATGGTGCAGGCAATCCGCGCTGCGGGCGTTCCCGCCGAACTTTCACACACCGCGGGCACCTACGTGTGTAACCACCTCATGTACGGCATCCTCCACCACCTTCGTGATTCGCACACGCGCGGCGGATTTGTGCATGTGCCATATGCATCCGAGCAGGTTGTCGGTCGCGCGGATACCCCGTCGCTACCGCTTGACAGCATCGTTACCGCACTCACTGCGGCAATCGAGGCGATTGTCAAAAACGACGAAGATATTGCGCTTGTCGCCGGCACCACGCATTAGGGCTGGGCGTTGCCAGGCGCCAGCTGCACCGAAATGCAACCGGCGCCGAAAGCGCAACCGGGGTTATTCGACGGCGAGCTCTGCCATCGGGCCCCAGCCCTCATCACCCTCGACCTGGCGCGAGATAATCTGCGGGGTTGCGGCGAGATACTGCGGAAACTCCTGCTGCATCTGGCGGAAATGCTCTGACTGCACGTGCGGTGCGGCACCGTCATCATCGAACGCCTCGATGAGCACGAACGTCGAAGGTTCTTCCAGGCTGCGCGACCACTCAAACCAGCGGTTGCCGGGTTCTGCCCGGGTCGCCTCGGTGAAGGGGCGGATGATCTCGGGCCAGCGGTCAACAAACTCGGGCTTGACGTTGAATTTCACGTTGATGATGATCATGGAACTGTCCTTTCACGAAGCGTGTGCTGAGCGTAACCCGCGCCGCTGATGATCGCACTCATGGCAGCTGCAAATCGATGCGCATCCCGGCCCATTTTTCGATCAACCAGCGGTCGTGAGTGGCGACCACCAGAGTTCCGTTCCACTCGAAGAAGGCAGCTTCCAGCGCCTCGATAGTGTCGAGATCGAGATAGTTGGTTGGTTCATCGACGATGAGTATCTCTGGTTGTTGCGAGATCGCAACGGCGAGTTGGGCGCGGCGCTGATTCCCCTCCGAAAGGCTGGAGATCGGGGTGTTCCACATTGACGGATGCAGTACGCCTGCCCCAAGCTCACCGATTCCGTTTCGCCACACGGTGCGGCCGAAGCCTACGTCGCCCAGCTGCGGGAGCCGCTGTGGCACAGCCGCCAGATGCCCGGCCACAGTGAGTGTGCCACTGGCTTCGCCGGGGGCTGTGCCCTGCGCCAGCCACGTGAGTAGGGTCGATTTCCCCGAACCGTTCGTGCCAGTCACGAGCAGGCTCTCACCGTGCGCCAGGTCGAATGTCGTCGAAGACAATCTGCCGCGCACTTCGGCAGCTCGCGCCATCACCGCCAGCCCGGTTCGGGATCTTACGGCATGCAGTGAGAGTTGAAGTTCGTACTCTCGGGGCCGCCTCACCTCGTGTGCCTCGAGTTCGCGGAGCCGGTGATCATCGCTGCGGGTGCGGCGAGTGGCGGTGGCCGCCGCTCGATCGGCGAAGAACTTGCGTGCCATGCCCTGGGCTTCCGCAAGTCGCACCCCACCGTGGGCGATTGACGAGCTCTCGCGACGGTGCAACTTCAGGTTTCGT
Organism: Gulosibacter sp. GYB002; assembly: GCF_036577665.1. NCBI lineage: Bacteria > Bacillati > Actinomycetota > Actinomycetes > Micrococcales > Microbacteriaceae > Gulosibacter > Gulosibacter sp. GYB002. The sequence continues at coordinate 155,622 of NZ_JARBDD010000003.1, forward strand.
TTTGTGGTCTGCTGTTCGCCGTGCAGCTGTTGGTGGGTGGCTCGGGCATGCTGTTTCGCGACCAAATAGTCGCTGTAAGTCCCCGAGCATCGATATATCCCGTGGAGCGCACCGGTGCCCGTCGCGGTCGCGATGGCCTGCCAGGGTGCGATATCGAGGTCGTAGATGACGGTCGCCACCGCGTCGACGAACTTGCGGTCATGGCTCGCCATTAACAGCGGGCCAGGATGCGCCAGGAGCAGTTCGGTGAGGAACTCGACGGCTTCCTGGTCGAGATGGTTTGTCGGTTCGTCGAGGATCAGCACCTCGGGATTCGCGAGCAGTGTTGCGGCAAGCTCGAGGCGTCCAACCTGGCCGGGAGAGAGCGTTGACAGTGAGCGGTTCTGCCCGTCCCCGGTGAGCTGGTCGATACCGAGCCCAGCAAGGGTCTCATTGATGCGTGCATCCAGCGACCAAATATCGTGCGTGGTCATCGCGGCAAGAAGAGCATCATACTCAACCGCAAGCTGTGGCGAATCGGTTGTCTCGGCGAGTGCGGCAGTTACCGTGGAGAATCGCGACTCGATTTTGCGCAGATTATGCAGAGCGATATCGAGATAGCTGCCGACAGTCTGGTTGCTATTGACCGGTGGCGAGAGTGTCGCGAGCTGAGTCCCTCGAATTTGGACGCTGCCCGACTCTGGATCGAGTGTGCCGCGCACGAGATCGAGCAGGGTTGATTTGCCGCAGCCGTTTGGGCCGATGAGACAGGCACGTTCACCGTCGTCGACGCTGAACGTAATGCTTTCAAGTAGCGGTGCAGAAGTGTGGGAAAAACACAGGTCGTTGATTTCGATGGCAGACAACATGATCTCCAGATGTGTCGAGCAGATACGACGTCTCGGCACGGCCGAGTAGAGATCACAGGCTCATCGGAACAGCACATCCTTGGTGTTGAATAACAACGAACTCATGCGACCCTAGCATGTTCGCGGTTTCAACAACGACCTACAGACTCGAGGAAAACGAAGCAGCAGCCATGACAATCCAGCCCTCGCCGAAGGTATTGCCAGCGGCAGACCCGCAGGTGGCGCAGCTGTGCGCTCGCGGCTGGAGGATCACCGAAGAATCGTTTGGTGCCGAGCTGCGGATCACCCCCGGGGTGCGGCAGCAACTTGCGCGCATCGACACACCAGATCTCTGCACCCGGCCGCTTGTCGCCGACGATATGTCGTGCGTCCTGGACCTCGACGCACTGACGCTCGGCGACTATCCGGGTGGTGTTGCCACTGCGCACGCGCCACTCACTCGAAAAACCGCCTGCCCGACGCCGACCCGGCGAGCCTGGGGCGCTTTTCGCGACAGTGAACTTGTGGCGATGACGTGGTTCGACATGGATGCATCGGGCACTTTCGCCGAGATCGACTTCACCGTCGTTGCGCCGCGTTGGCGCGGTCGGGGAGTTGCTACCGCTCTCAAAGCTGCTGCCATTGTTGCGCTCGCAAATGCCGGCGTCGAGCGGGTGCGTACGGGCGGATCGATGCGCAACACCGCAATCATTCGCACTAATGAAGCGCTCGGGTTCGTGATCGACGAGCACTGGGTGACACTTGAGGAGTGAAATGACTAGCCAGAACCGCTCTCGCTGAGTGAGAGCGAACGGCACCTTCGGGCCGGGTCGTCGCGATCACATCCACATCTGGCACATTGCGCTCGAACGAAATGCCCAGCTCGGCTTTGGCGATAACAATGTTGACGCCGCCATCCTGTTAGCACCGGGCTCACAGCGCGCCCAACTAGCGTCGGTGAGATGAAGATTGTCAGCGCACGAGTACGTGACGAGGATGCTCCCGCAGGAGCCCGAATTCTTGTCGATCGGTTGTGGCCGCGCGGTGTCAGCAAAGCACGCGCGAGGATTGATTACTGGGCCAAAAGCTTGACCCCGTCAACGGAGTTGCGGCGCTGGTTTCACGCCGATCGGGATGCGCGATACGAAGAGTTCGCGGCCCGCTACCGAGCCGAGCTCGACGATGTCGACACTTCCGAAGACATCAGCGCAATCCGAAAACTCGCCGCTGACACGCAAATCGTGTTGCTCACCGACGCCAAACAACCGGACGAGAGCCATATGCCGATTCTGTCGGAATGGCTGCGGGAACAGCTAGATACCTAGCACCGCCTTGGCGATGAGGAAATACACAATCAGGCCCGATGCATCCACCAGCGTGGTGATGAACGGGTTGGCGAATACCGCCGGGTCGATGCCGAGCTTCTTAGCCACCATCGGCATTCCGCCGCCGACCGTGGCCGCTAGCGTGCAGATCGCGGTGAGGGTGAGCCCGATCACCGCGCCCACATCCCAGCCATAGAACAGCCCGGCGATGGCAAAACCGAGGGTGCCGAGTAGAACTCCAAGAAGCGCGCCCACCCGCACTTCACGCAGCAGCACCTTGCCAACGTCTCGATTGTGCACATCGCCCACGGCGAGGGCACGGGTTACTGTGGTGGCGGCCTGATTACCGGTGTTCCCACCCGTGCCGATCAGCAGCGGCACAAACATCGAGAGCACCACCATCTGCGAAATCGTGTCTTCAAACGCCTGCAGCACCTGAACGGTGAGGGTCGCGCCCACCGCGAGCACGAGCAACCACACCACCCGCGATCGCACAATTTCCACAATCGGGGTGGCGAGGTAGGGGCGACGCAGCGGCTCGGCACCACCCATGCGGGCCTGGTCTTCGGCGTTGGCGTCTTCGAGAATTTGCAGCGCATCGTCGACGGTGAGGAGCCCCACCAGGCGGTGCTCGCGGTCGACAATCGGCAGCGCCAGGTGTTTGCGGTCGGCGCAGCGTCGAGCGGCTGCTTCGGCCGACTCGTGAGCAACCGCGAGGTCGGCTGGCTGCATGAGATTTTCCAGCAGCTCATTGGCCGGTGCGCGCATGAGATCGCGCAGGCTGAGCACCCCCGCCAGGCGACGATCAGATTCGACAACCGGCAGCGTATAGATGGATTCGGCATTGTCGAGGTGCTTTGTCACCGCTTCGAGTGCCGCCTGGACGGTCATATTTGGGTGGAGCGTAATCAGCTCGGGGCTCATCCGGCGGCCGATCGATCCCTCGGGATAGCCGAGCACGATACCGGTGAGCTCGCGCTCATCCTCCGATAGTCCCGCCAGCAGCCGCGTTGCCACCGATGCGGGCAGCTCGTCGAGCAGCTCTGCCCGGTCGTCGGGGTCCATCTCTTCAAACACCGCGGTGACTTCGGGGGCGAGTAGCCCGCCGAGCAGGTCGGCTTTTAGCGTGGCATCGAGGTCGTCGAATGCTTCCACGGCGGTGTCTTTGGGAAGCGTGCGATACAGCAGGGCGCGGTGCTCGCGGTGGAGTCGCCCCATAAGCGCGGATGCGGTCTTGGCGGGGCAGTCGCTCAGCATGGCCGAGAGTTTTGGCACGTCGCCCTCGCGCAGGGCCGCATACAGCTCTTTTTCGTTAATTAGCGTGTGGGGTGTCGAAGACATCGACAACTCCTTTCTGCGCGGGGCCAAGACCCGGTTGGGGCTGAAACTGAACACAGCCAGGCTCGAATATAGCCCGGTCAGTGAACTAATACCGCAGTTTGCGCTGGCTACCGTGAGTTAGTGCTCGGTGCCGCGCATGGTTCGCTCCCAGTGTTTGACGGCTTCGGAGGTGCGGGCCACGCTATAGGCATAGATGAGTTCGGCGGCCGCCGGATGCGACTCGCGCAATTGGGTAACGATGGCGAGCCACTCGGCGGCATCTGCGGTGGCGCGAAACACATCCTGCATTTCTCGCACCGAGACCTGACTGTCGCGCGTGGCCGAGCGCATGGTCTGGGTGGTGGTGTCTTGGATATCGAAATTGGTTTCGGCAATAACCGCGACGCGCGCATCCACCTCGCCCGGCGTCACCGCGCCATCGGCAACCTGCTGGGCCAGCAGATGCAGTTGCTGCAGGCGTGCCAGTGCGCTGGGGTTACCAATTTTCGCCCGTCTGGCCGCTACCAGGTGCGAGAGCATCGGCACCGATAGCCCGATGGTGCGGGCCACCTGCGACTGGTTGTTCCCCAGATACCGGGTGATGTGCGCGACGATTTCGGCAACGCTTGCGCCGTAGAGTTCCCGCTGCCGCGAGCTGTTTTCCGATTCGATGGGGCCTGTGTTCACACCAAAAGAATACGCTGCAAACACTTGACATGCATCCATCAGTAGCTCAAACTTTCCATGTGTAAACACAAGGAGGGGAAATGAAACATCTGCGAACACTGCTGGCAGCAGCAGCAATTTCAGCGCTGAGCTTCACGCCGACACTCGCGGTCGGTGCTGCGTCAGCCGCGCCACCCGCGCCACAAATCGAACAACAGAAGGTGCAAAAGGTGCACCTCGTCATGGACTCGTCGGGTTCAATGGCCGAACCCACCGGCGGCGGCAAAACCCGAATCGACGCGGCAAAAGACGCGCTGAATTCGCTGGTCGACACCGCCCCCGAAGACACCCAGCTGGGTCTGCGCGTATACGGCAGCTCCGCAACCGCCGAAGGCAGCGAAGAGTCGTGCCGCGACTCAAAACTCGTCGTACCGATCGGCACCGGCAACCGGGATGCACTGCGTAAAGAAATCGACAAATACACGCCGGTTGGCTGGACCCCGATTTCGTACGCCCTCGAACAGGCCGGTGAAGATATCGGCAGCCCAGGGGAGAACGAAGAGCACACCATCGTGCTCGTATCAGACGGCGAAGAAACCTGCGTGCCCGACCCCTGCCCGGTTGCCGACAAACTTGCCGCAAAGGGCATCAACCTAAAAATCAATGTGGTCGGCCTGAACGTCGACGGCAAGGCCCGTGAACAGCTGCAGTGCATCGCCGATCACGGTAACGGCACCTACTTCGACGCTGAAAACGCTGACGAACTCGAAAACGCGATCAACGATGCGGCGATGCGCAGCGGCCAGCACTTCGCGCAGGACGGCAAACCCATCACCGGCGGAGACCAGGAGGGAAGCGCACCTGAGGCAAAACCAGACGTTTACACCGACACCCTGCAGGACGGCAAAGACCGCTGGTACCGCATCCCGAAAACAGCCGACGACTCAACCATCTGGGCCGGCGCGCTGATTCAGGCCGAACGTGCCGTCGCGAGCATTAATTCTCTGCAACTGACTTTTGTTGACCCAGCAACGGGCGGAAAGTGTGCCAGCGAAGCCGGCTCGACCGCCGGCATCAGCCCGGTAAGGCTGCACGCCGTGAGCCTCGCCAGCACCGAGTGTGAATCGGCGTCTGAACTGCTGTTGAGCGTCAACCTCGAGCTCGAGAGCGCGAAAGAACTGCCGTTCCGGCTCACGCTGATCGAAGAAGCCCCGGCACTCAACGCCGACAGCCTGCCCGAGCCGGCAGAGGACCCCAAGTGGGAAGAGATGCCGCCCGCCTCGGCAACGGGCGAGGTACAGTACGGCGCCGCCAATTTCGGCGATGCCCCGGTGCTCGAGCCGGGTAGCCACTCGTTGGCGCTCACCGAGGGCGAAGCGCAAATCTACGCGGTTGACCTCGACTGGGGGCAGCGCCTGCAGGTGCAAACCGACCTCAAACTGGGCGACCGCAGCAGCGTCTACTGGAGCACCGAACTGATCTCACCCCTGGGTGTAGAAGCCGCCACCCTCGAAACCGACAGCTACAACTCGTCCAACCAGGGGTCGGTATCGATGAAAGCCACCACGACGGATATTCGCTACAACAACCGCGGCAAGATCGGCGCGGCGGGTGAAAACGCGCTGCCCGGCCGCTACTACATCCTCGTATCGGGTGGCGATCCAGACGCGATCGACACCAAGCAAGAAGAGTGGAAGGGCACGATGCAGATCAACGTTGTTGGCGAGGCCGGCGACGGTGCACCCGAATATGCCGAAATGACCGCGCCAACCACCGACGCGCCCAGCGAGACCTCCGCGGCAGGCGACACCGATAAGCGCGACAAAAAAACTCAGGCAGCCGAAGACGGGCCGAACTGGCCGCTTATCGGCGGGCTGGGCGGCGGTGCCCTGCTGTGCGCGGCAGTTGGTGTGATCGCAATCGTCCTACTGCGGAAAAGGAACGCCGGAATCTAGCGGTCAGCCCGGCAACGAATCGAGAACTACAACAGCGCTACGACCGCGGACGCGGCTGCCAATAGCGTCGCCATCGTGATCGAAACGATTGCGACCACGCGCAGCTTGCGTTCGCGGTCGGTGGTTGTGGATGCATCCGCAGCGGGACCATCGTTGGTCTCGTCATCGGTTGTGGCCGGTGCTGTTGTGTCCGGTTCGGTTGTGGTGAACGCCACGGTTTGCGCATCCGGTGCAGCAAAACGCTTGGTCATTTCGTAGCCGGCCATTTGGGCATCGCCGGCGCGCGTATCCAAACCTGCGGGTGCCGCGCCGCTGTCAAACTGATCAAACACGAACGGCGCGTCTTCCTCACCCTGCCAGGGTGCACTATCGGGAACCAGGCGTTCGGCTGCGAGCCGCTGCAGCACCTCGTGGACGGTGTGCGGGCGCCGCTGCGGATCGGCGTCGGTGAGCCATTCCAAAACCGGCCACAGTCGCGAAACATGCTCTGCCGGGAACTCGCTCGGTCGCATCCCGGTGATCAGCCGCTTACCCACCACCCCGGCCGCGTAAAGATCGTGATGCGGGGCAGGTTCGGCGCCAGCGGCCGCATCCGGGGCAAGATATCCGGGGGTGCCGATGCTCATCCGGGTCTCAGTGAGTCGCGGCTCATCGCGCACCACTGCGATTCCGAAATCAGCCACCCTCAGCACGGGGCGCCCCGATCCGGTCGCCTCGAGCAGCAGGTTCGCGGGCTTGATATCGCGATGCACCACTCCGTGATCGTGAATCTCAGCCAGCGCCAGCAGCAGCTGCTGCAGCAGCACCGCGGCGAACGAATCGGGCAGCGCGCCGTGGTCGCGCACCAGCGTTTCAACCGAACCGCCGCGCACCAAATCCATGCTCAACACCACGATGTCGTCGTCGGCTGCCCAGCCGCTGGGCGCGGCAATATGCGGGTGATGAAAACGCAGCGCCTGCTCGCGCACAAAGCGCAGCAGCATCCCCGCATCGTGAGCGCGCAGCTGTTTAACTGCCACCTCACGGCCGGTCTTGCGGTCGAACGCCCGCCACACCGAACTGGCGCCACCCGAACCGATCTGTTCGCGCAGCTCAAAACGCGAAGCGAGCACGCGCGGCCCGGATGGGCGAGCGTCGGCCGAGTGGGATGCGGCGGGATCGGTGGGAAACATCGGGGGACAGTCTAGATGGCTTTAAAAACGCTGAAATATACACGCCAGGGCCATAAACACTCGCATAACACCTTGGTTTCGCTTCGGCGCCGCTCACGCTCGATAGGGCCGGGTTCAAGCAGACTGGCTATGAGCTCAAATGTCACACCACACCGCAATAAGGATTCGTTCAGTATGACTTCGGCACGCCACCAGGAAGGCCGCACCCGGCGCTCCCGCCGTAACCGCAGCTACGCGATCGCGGCGGTGCTGGCAGTGGTCGCCCTGGTCGCCGGTGGCGTCTACGCGCTATGGAGCGGCAAAATCAGCGGGATTTTTGCGCTCGCGCCAAAGTCAGCTCAAGACACGCTCACTGAGGCCCTCTCCACCGACCCCGCCGCGGTCGTAAAAACCGTGTTCGACCAGATCGGTGCATCCCCGAGCGATGGCGAACTCGCGGCTGCCCGGTCACTGCGCCGCGAACAGGGCGTCGAAGTCGATCTCAACGGCGATGACCGAGGCGACTATCTCGGCATTTATTCGGTGCAGGATGCCGACTCGCGCGACTTTTTTGCGGTGGCGGCACTCACGCAGCCTGAAGGCGACGCGCAGATAACCGGTGGCGCGTTTATTGGCACCGACCTGCAACTGGATGCGCCCAAAGCTAGCGGAGATCAGGTGCGGATCACCGGCGCGGTCACCACCGCAAATTCAGTGGCTGCCGCCGGCGATAACCCCGGCGAAGCGCGGCCGTTCGAAGAAACGATTTTGACCAACGAAGCCGGCGAGCTGCAGGTACAGCTCGAAAAACTCGGCGAGAGCGCCACCGGAATGCCCGCTGATCGCGCCGCCGAGATCGGCCAGGCCCGCGCCGAAAGCCGCACCGATGCGCCCACGTTTCATGCCACCGGCCCGCTGCGATTTGGGCAGCCGGTGGAAATCAGTGTGCACGTGCCCGAAACCCACAGCCTCAGCATCACCAATAAATCGGGCGAACCCATTAGCGATCCCGCGATCACCGTAGTTGACGAGCAGGGGCAGCTACAGCATCCCGATGAGTTTGGTGAAGTGTCGGTGATGGGGGATGCGCGGGTGCGGCTTGGCAGCGACCACGCGCCGGTCACCATGATGGATGTTCTTGTTTCGGTTATTCCCGATCCACTGCCGTCGATGCCGAGCGCGCTCGACAATCTTGCGAGCTACGACGACAGCGGCCGGCCGGTTGTGTACCTGACTTTTGATGATGGCCCGAGCGAGTACACCCCGCAGGTGCTCGAGTTGCTGGCCAAACACAATGCCCACGCGACGTTTTTTATGATCGGCGCGCAGGCTGCCAACCAGCCGGCCATGGTGCAGCGCGTGCGCGATGCCGGGCATACGGTTGGCAACCACAGCTGGTCGCATCCCGATTTCACCGAACTGAACGATAACGAGCTGCGCGCACAGATTACGCAGACCGATGACGCAATTGGCGGTGCGCGATGTGTGCGGCCGCCCTACGGCGCCACAGATGGGCGCGTTCGCGATGTGCTGAGCTCAATGGAAAAATCGCAGGCGCTGTGGACGGTCGATTCTGAAGACTGGAAACGGCTCGGCGTCGACAAAATTGTCGACCGCGTGCTGGGCGATGTGGGTCCCGGCTCGGTGGTGCTCATGCATGACGGCGGTGGTTCGCGCGAGCAGTCGGTGGCCGCGCTCGACAAGATTCTCAATCGGCTCGACTCGGAGGGATACGTGGTGCTGGCACTGCCAAGTTGTTAGCGGTGCTGCCGGTTCGCGCTATCGGTGCCCGGCCCGATACGCTTCAGCAATGCCATTCAACGTTGAACAGCTGCGCCGCTACCCGGTTAAATCCATGGGAGGCGAGGCGCTCACGAGCATCGAACTCAACGCCCGCGGTTTGGTCGGCGACCGTCGCTATGCGGTTCGCGACGCGGGTGACCACCTCGTGTCGGGAAAGAACTCGAAACGTTTTCGACGGCACGATGAAATTTTTGAATTTCGAGCCACAACGACGGGTGGCGAGGTGCGGGTGCAGCACGGGGATGCATCCTGGCCCGCCACCAGCCCCGAACTGGCTGGTCGGCTAACCGAGCTGATGGGCGAACCGATGCGGGTGGTCGAGGATGCGGATGCATCCCACTTCGATGAGGGATCGGTTTCGCTGATCGGCACTGCGACGCTTGAGTGGTGGCGGCAGCGGGGGATCGATGCCGATCCGCGACGGCTGCGGGCCAATATCGTGGTCGAGACCGATGAACCGTTCGAAGAAGAAAGCTGGGTTGGGTCAGAACTGGTGGTTGGCGGGGTTCGACTGCGGGCGGTGAAACGCGTGCCCCGCTGCCGCATGGTCGATGTGCCGCAGGACGGTGCAGCTGCCGAACACAAATGGTTGAAGTCGCTGGCTCAAGACCGCGACATGTGCGCCGCGATCTATGCCGATGTGGTTGCGCCGGGATCGGTGACAATTGGCGACCGCTTGTCGCCCGGACACAAACGCACGTGAATGGTTGTGTGAGCTGCTAGAACTCTTCAATCTCGACATCGGCAGCCTCGAGGCGTTCGCGCACCTCGGGCTCGATGTCACCGACATAGACCAGTTCATTCAGGTTTGGGAAACGTTCGGGTGTGACATCAACCCAGGTTTCCGGGATGAATAGATCATCCTCACCGCTCCACGACGGGGCAAGCAAGCCATAGATCTCGTTGCCGCCATCGAATCCCAAATATTCAATGGTGTTGAGCTGTTCCTGTGTGAGTTCGATGTTGCGTGCCCATTCGGCGGCTTCCGGGATCAACTTTTCGAAAAGATCGTCATACAGCAGCTCTTCTGCCGCATCCCAATCAATATTGCGTGCCGCCATAAGCCAATCGTGACCGGTGGCGTGAGGTGGGTCGATGATGTCTTCAGCAATGAGTTCTTCGAGGACCAAGAGCTTGACGTTAAAGTCAACAAATTCCATGGTGATTCCCTTCGCGTTTCAGTAGCAAGCTAGTACGTATTCCAATGAACGCGTCGTGAATAATTCGTGGCACCGAGCGCTTGCCCAACACCCTGCTCTCGACCTGCGCCGACTGTAAACGAGTTCGCGCGCCCAGGCTCCTAGCCGGAGCGAGCGAACCAATCAGGGATTAGGAAACGGTGAAACCACACTTCGGGGTCTGACCCTCAACGGGTGCACCGGTTTCATCAACCCGCCGCGAGATTTCGAGCTCGAACTCGCGCTCGAACCCGCCACTGGCAATGGGCTTGTCAGTCACTTCGATTTCAACCAGACAGCCGTCCGCAAAATCAAAAGTGACCGGGTCGCCCGAAAACCCGGGAACCCCTAAGCTGTCGGCTATGTGTATTTCGGTGCCGCGAATCATCGACTCGTTCCTTGTCGTCGACGGCCGCGCAACCGATATTCCCGTGCATCAACAGCGTTTCGTTACCGCCGTGCGCAATTGCTATGACGAGACACGTGCCGCGGAAGCTGAAAGGTTGTACGCGCAGCTGGGTTCACGAGTGACTTCGGGCCGGCGTTTTCCCAGACTTGAAGCGACCGTAAGCGGTGTGACCCTGGTCGATCGCCCAGCTCCCGCGCAGGGAACGGTGCTTGAAGTGCAACGCGAACCGGTTGTTGACGAGCGGCAATGGCCTGAGCTCAAGGGACCCGAGCTCAACTGGCTGCAGGATGCGGCCAGCGACGGTGAAGTGGTGCTTGTGCGGCGAGGTGCGGTGGCCGAAACCACAACCGCAGCGATCGTGCTGCTCACCGAAACCGGTTTCGTTGGCCCGGATGCTCCGGCACTGAGATCGACCACCCTCCACTGGTTTTCGCAGGTGATCGGGCCAGTTCATTCGCGCCGCATTGAAGCGGTCGAGCTCTACCGGGCTATGGCCGAGGGGAGCGTGTTTGCGCTCAATGCGTTGCACGGAGTGCGACCGATGGTGGTGGCCGGCAGTGCACCGAGCCGAGCCGCAGTGCAGCAGGCAGCACAGTGGCGAGCACGGTGGTTGACGGATGCGGAGCCACTTCTGTGACCCGCATTTTGCTCATCGATTTTCACGACTCATTCACCTACAACCTGCGCGATCTGGTCTTTCGTGCGATCGGGGTGTTGCCGGACGTTGTTCGCTACGACGACCCCGATGTGGGGGGCAAGCTCATCGCAGCATATGATGCGCTCATCCTGTCGCCGGGTCCCGGTGACCCGAACCGTGCGAGCGATGTGGGCGCGGTGCCCGAGCTCGTAGCCCGCTCATCGGTACCGGTGCTCGGCGTCTGTCTCGGGCATGAGATTTTGGCGCTGCTGAGCGGTGCCACGGTGGCTCGAGTTAAGCCGTGTCACGGCCAGCTGTCGACACTGGCGCTGCAGCATGGTGGCCCCGCACTGGTAACGAACGGAATGCGGGTGGTGCGCTATCACTCGCTGGCGATTAACGAGCCCGGTGATCGGTTGATCATCGATGCGGTCGCGGAAGACGGCGTGATTCAGGCCATCCATGCCAGCGACCGGCCCTGGTGGGGTGTGCAGTTCCATCCCGAATCGGTGCGTACCGACAACGGTGTCGCGATCATCCGGTCGTGGGCGCAGCTGGTTGGTTTGCCGATTGTTTCGGCACCTGAACCGATTCGTGACGCATCCGAGCCTCCGCGCCTCGAAAAATCCCGCGTGCAATTGCGTGCCGTAGAAATTGCAGTGCCGGATGCGGCCGGCGCATTCCGGCTGCTCAGTGATGGGGCTCCGTTTGCGTTCTGGCTTGACAGTGTGGTGGGCACCGCCGGCGAGCGCCAGTGGTCATTCCTTGGTGCTGGCACTGAAGCGCTGATCGCGGACGCGCGTGAAGTGCGCCGATACGACCACTGCGGAAACATCCAGGAGCATCTTCCGGGCGGCATGCTCGCTGCGCTGCGTTCCCACTCATTCACCACCGAAGTGATCGAGCCGGTCGCCGTATCGTTGCCATTGCAGGGCGGCTGGATTGGCGTGCACGGCTATGAAGCGCGCCGCGAACTGGGTTTCGAAGTGCCGTGGGAAGTCGCCGAGCCAGAGGCAATCTGGATGCGCGCAGGACGCTATCTTGCCATCGATCATCACACCGACCGAGCCTGGCTGGTTGCTGAAATCGACGGTCATGAATCTCACTGGTTGCGGGAAACCTCCGCGCAGCTGGCTCAGGCAAGCCCAAATGAACGCATGCCGTTGTCGACCGAACTTGAGACTGCGCTCGCGTCGCTGCCCGACCATCGACGCATCAGCGACAACGAGTACCGCGCCCGGGTGCGCCAAGTGCACGAATATTTGCGAGCTGGCGAAACCTATGAGGTGTGCCTGACGACCCGTGCCGAGATCGAGATCAGGCCCAGCACGGATGAACTCACCGAGCTGTATTTGCGTCAACGCGAGGCAAACCCGGCGCCGTATGCGGCCTACGTTCGGGTATTTGACACCGCCGTACTGAGCTCTTCACCAGAACGTTTTTTGCGGGTGGAGGCTGGTCGGGTCGAGACAAAACCCATCAAGGGCACAACGGCACGAGCTTCGGATGCCGCAATGGATGCAAGACAGCGAGCTCTGTTACTCAGCGACGCGAAAACCGGTGCCGAACTGCTCATGATCACTGATCTGCTGCGCAACGATCTCGCGCGTGTTTGCGTTCCCGGCACTGTCGCCACTCCCGAGGTGATGCGAGTGGAATCATTCGCTACCGTGCATCAGCTCATGTCACGTATCACTGGCACGCTCGCTGGTGGAGTTGACGGTATCGACCTGCTTGCGGCTACGTTCCCGGGTGGTTCGATGACCGGTGCGCCGAAAGAACGCACCATGAGTCTGATCTCGCAGCTCGAAGGGCATCCGCGGGGTCTCTATTCGGGAGTGCTTGGCTTTTTCAGTGGAAATGGCAATGTCGATCTCAGTATTGTGATCCGCTCGCTCATCTTCAGCGAGGGCACGCTGTCGGTGAGTGCTGGGGGAGCGGTTGTTCTCGATTCAACGCCGCAGGGTGAGCTTGACGAAATGCTGCTCAAGCTGTCAGCGCCGATTCCTGTTTCGCGCCAAGGCGATACACAGCCAGCAATTGATGAGAATGGATATCGTTAATCTGTTGACTGGCGAAGGGGAGTCTCGTGGCGTCGAACGAAATCGAAGCGGTGTGGGCGAGCAGCGATTACGCGCCGACCGCCGACCGGCTGGCACCCATCGCTGTCGACATTGCGCGGCGTGCCCTGAACGCGACCACGCCGGACGACACCGTTGTTGATCTCGGTGCCGGACACGGACACCTCGCTGCCGAGTTACAACCCGATTCTCGCCATGTGGTGGCCATCGAACCCGTTGCCCGGATGCGAGACATCGGGATCAAACGATTCGGCGACCGCATCCAGTGGGTTGCCGCTACGGGTGAGTCAACTTCACTTCCCGGCCAGAGCGTCGGCGCTATTGCGAGCAATTTCGGGTCGATGTTTTGCGACCCGGAAGCGGGCCCGCGCGAGTGGTGGCGGATTCTGCGGCCCGGTGGCTCACTCATCATGAGTGCCTGGGGAGTGACCGGGTTTTTGGCAGAGATGACACTCGTGGCACAGCGGGTGTTTATGCCTGGATCTGCACTCCCTGCCCATATGCGTTGGGGTGACGAAGCCGTGGCACGAGATCGCCTGCAATCGGTCGGGTTCGACGACATCGCATTTGAGCGGCACTCGACAACTTGGAATTTCAACTCGGTGGCAGACGGGATGCGCTACTACCTCGAAGGCAGTCCACCGACGGCCTATCTGGTGAAACTTGCCGGCGACCGTCAGACGGCGCTGCTGGAAGCACTTGAGCAGCACCTGCGTGAATATGCCAGCCCGGAAACCGGCGAAGTCGTAACCGAAACTGACTATGTGATCATCACCGCACGCAGGTGATCTTGCGCCGGGTTCAAGTAGTCTCGAAGTATGGTCGCGATTGCATCTCAACAGGTGGGCAGCGGCCCGCAACGGGTCGTCTTTTTGCACGGTCTGATGGGGCGTGGGCGTAATTTTTATACGATCGCGGATCGACTCGGTGACGAATATTCGAGCCTGCTGATCGACGTGCCCAACCACGGTGAATCGGGATGGACTGACCACTTCAGCTATATCGAACTTGCCGATACGATCGCCGAATACCTCAGCCGCGATTTTGCCTACGGCGGCCCGGTGCACCTGGTGGGGCACTCGATGGGCGGAAAAATTGCGATGGTGCTGGCGCTGCGGCACCCGCAGCTCGTGCAAGGGCTGGTTATTGAAGACATCGCCCCGGTTAACTCGGCAACCACCGGCAACCAGTTCAATCACCTGATTGGCAGTGTGGCCGCAATCGACCCGACGGCAGCGAGCGGCCGCGCTGAAGTGGATGCTGAACTCGCCAAATCGGTACCCGACCCGCAGATGCGCGGCTTTTTGATGCAAAATCTGCGTCGGCGCGCCGACGGTGGTTATTACTGGCAAGCAAATGTGCACGTGCTGCTGCGGGATCTCAGCGCGGTGGTTGGTTTTCCGATGCTGAGCGAACCGCCCTTCCCGAACCCCACGCTTTGGGTCGCGGGCGGTAATTCACACTATGTGCGCCGCGAAGATCTTCCCCTGATGCGCGAACTATTTCCGGCTGTGCGCCGCTTGACGTTTCACGATGCCGGGCACTGGGTGCACGCCGATCAGCCCGAGCGCTTCGTCTCGATTTTGCGACAATTCCTCATCCTTGCCGGCTAGCAGGTGGCCGATCACCGTTTGAAAAAGGAGAAGATGCCATGGTTCAGAAAATGAAACTCCGCGACTATATCGACAAGCTGCGCACCGAGGGATATAGCGTCTCCGGCGCCGAAGAAGAAGACCCGGTGCTGATCGCCCCCGATGGCAGCGCCGTCGAAACCTGGCGTGAAAACTATCCCTACGATGAGCTGCTCGACCGCGAAACCTACGAGCGTGAAAAATACCAGCTGCAGGTCGAGCTGCTGAAGTTCCAGTACTGGAGCCAGGATGTGGGCGCAAAACACATCATCATCTTCGAGGGGCGTGACGCCGCCGGTAAGGGTGGCACGATCAAACGCTTCACCGAACACCTCAACCCGCGTGCGGCACGGGTGGTGGCGCTCAACAAACCCTCGGATGTCGAACGGGGCCAGTGGTATTTCCAGCGCTATGTTGAACACCTGCCCACCGCCGGTGAAATCGTGATGTTCGACCGAAGCTGGTACAACCGCTCGGGTGTTGAGCGCGTGATGGGGTTCTGCAGCGAAGACGAGTACCGGCAGTTCATCCGCCAGGCGCCACGCTTTGAACAGATGCTCGTCGAGTCGGGGATTACGCTCACCAAGTTTTGGTTCTCGGTCACCCAGCAGGAACAGCGCACCCGGTTCGCGCTGCGGCAGATCGACCCGGTGCGTCAGTGGAAGCTCTCACCGATGGACCTTGAGAGCATTGACCGTTGGGAAGACTACACCGAGGCAAAAGAAGCGCAGTTCGAATACACCGATAAGCGCTACGCGCCCTGGACCATCGTCAAATCAAACGACAAAAAGCGCGCCCGCATCAACGCCATGCGTGCCTACCTCAACCAGTTCGACTATGAGGGCAAGGATGAATCGGTCGTGTACGCACCCGACCCGCTGATCGTGTCGCGTGCAAAACACACCGCCGACCGCGACTAGCCGTACCGACCCGACAGGCGCGCGCCGACACCTTTCGTCATCGATTTGCCGATGGTGACGTTCAACAGGCACCATATCTTGCTATGAGTCCATCGAGCGCACCATCCCGCAATCTTTTGCCGGCCATCGGCGCGCTCCTGCTGGCCGCATCCACGCTGCAATTTGGGTCGACGCTCGCGGCAATGACCTTCGACCGCGTCGACCCGCTGGGCATCAGTGCCTGGCGACTGTGGATCGCCGCGATCGTGCTGCTGGTGATTACCCGCCCGAAAGTTCACCGGTGGAACCGAGACCAGTGGCTTGCCTCGGTGTGGCTCGGGTTGAGTCTTGGCGCGATGAACGTCACGTTCTACCAGGCAATTGAGCGGCTGCCGATCGGTATTGCGGTGTCAATCGAGTTTCTCGGGCCACTGACGCTTTCGGCAGTGCTGTCAAAACGCGCCCGCGACTTCATTTGGATCGGGCTCGCGTTTGTCTCGATGGTGCTGCTGGCCGTGGAGTCGTTTGTGGGTGTGAGCTCGCTCGACCCGTGGGGAGTGGTGTTTGCGCTCGCGGCGGGCGCCTGTTGGGCGCTGTACATCATCGCCGGCACCAACGCGGGCGCAAAAATCGAGGGCACCGGTGGCCTGGCCGTGGCATTCGCAGTTTCTGCTGTGGCTGCGGTGCCGTTCGGCGGGGTAGCGGCGCTCGCGGCATTCGGCAGCGGCGAACTGGTGGCCATCATGGTGGCAGTTGCGATGCTCGCCTCGGTGATTCCCTTCACCCTCGAGTACTACGCGATGCGGCGAGTACCGAAACCGGTTTATGGGGTGCTGACCAGTCTCGAACCGGCGGTGGCGACGGCGTTTGGTTGGCTCATCCTGCACCAGGTGGCGGGTCCGCTGCGGCTGCTATCGATGCTGCTGGTGATCGGTGCGAGCGTGGGGATCACGCTCGGTGCCCGCAAGGTGGTTGAGGTCGATCTTGATCCCGGCCCCGGAACCGATACCGCACCGATCACGCTGCCGATTCTGCCGAGCCGCCTGCAGGCAAACGCCCGCGAAACGCATCGCCTGGTGAAACAGCGCACCGCCTATAAGCGGCGCGTGGGCGGTATTGCTGGGGCTCGTGCGCGTGCCTCGCGGGCGATGTTCCTTGAGCCGGGGATGACCACCGAGGCGATCCCGATCATTCAACAGCGGGCCGCAGAGCAACAGCGCTCGGCAAAACAACACCTCGATGCGGCGGCTTCGGGCGAACACACAAGTTCACCTGTGACGATGAACCACATGGCAAATGTGACTCTTGAAGGCTCCACCACCATCAACCTCGCCCACGACCTGCCCGCAGTCGGCAGCAAGGCGCCCGATTTCACTCTCGTTGGCACCGACCTCGAACCGGTTAAGCTGAGCGACTTCGCCGGTAAGCGCGTTGTACTCAACATCTTCCCATCGATCGACACCGGCGTGTGCGCCGCATCGGTGCGCCGCTTCAACGAGCTGGCAGCAGGCTTCGACAACACTGTCGTGGTTTGCGTTTCAGCCGACCTGCCCTTCGCGCAAGAACGCTTCTGCGGTGCCGAGGGCATCGACAACGTGGTCAGCGCCTCGACATTCCGCTCGAGCTTCGGTAATGACTACGGCGTGCTCATGGTCGACGGCCCGCTCGAAGCGCTGCTGGCCCGAGCCGTCGTGGTGATCGACACCGACGGCACTGTGCGTCACGTTGAGCTCGTGCCCGAAATCGGTCAGGAGCCCGACTACGACGCGGCCAAGGCTGCGCTGAGCGCCTAGAGCTTAGGTATCGCTGAATGATCCGTAGCGCGGTGTGCTCCTTCGATTTGAGGAGCACACCGCGTTTTTGTGACTTATCTCGACTTGGAATGCTGCTTGTTGCTGCGCAGTGATTGCCGTGCGGGACATGGGAATCATGGCTCCCCCTATCGATTCAGGGGCGGGGGTAAAGTGGCTAACATCACCGGATAGATCAAAGCGGATAAACCGGCGTGGCAAGCGGGCCCTTGCTCGTGAACTAAGTGATGGGCCTGAGGGGAGTTCTGTCGTGGGGCATCGTCAATTGCGCCTGCTGCGCCGGGCACAAACATTCATGGTGCTCGGATTCATTGCCTCGTATATCGGTTCCGAGCTTATTGACGGTGCCGTTGTCGGGGTCGGTGGCACTGGGCGCGCTCGCGGTGATTTGGGTGCCGTTCTACCAAACACTGACTCAGGCTGAAGACATGCTTGCGGTCGTGGTGACGCGGTGGTTGGAACGTTTTCCGCCGACCCGTGTACTGTTCGGCATCGAAGCGATCGACCTGCTCGTCACCGTTGCGGCACTTGTCATCGTGATGATTTTTCCTGAAACGGCACTGTGGGTGCTCATCGGATATCTGGTTGTCGTTTCGCCGCTGCCGCTTTTTGTGGATATTGCCGAGGAACTCTATCTCAACGACTTGGGGCAGTTTGATGAGAGCGTTGTGTTGCGTGGGAATGTGCTGATCTCAACAGCAACCGCAATTGCGGGCAGCATTATGGGGCGGCCATTGGGCGTGGTACTTGGCGCGCTCAGCGTGATGGTGTTGCTCGCCTTGAGCGCGCTCATGTCGCTTACTGCACTGCTGCTGCGTCACTTTTCAGTGCGCCAATTCGACCCATCCAGCAGCGCCAAGAAATCAACCGATCAGGAATCCGATAGCGCCGAAGAATTCAGCTCAGCCAAGCGCGCACGAAAACAGTTGTCGTTTTGGCAGCGGGCACGCGTTTGGCGAGCAGAGCTCCTCAGCGGGGGATACCTATCTGCCACAGCAGCAGGCTTTTGCACACTCACGCTGGCGGTAACTGGCAGCTATCTCGGTATTTGGATTGCGCGCGGTGCTCAACAAACAGAAATTACGATCCGGATGAGTGTGGTCATGCTGCTTGTGGGTATCACCGCCGTGGCGGTGCCATTGGTTAGCGGCTGGTTTATGAAGCGGTGGAGCGATGCAAAACACAGTCTCGCCTATTGGGTGCTCGTTGTCGCGACCGCGGGATTCATCCTGGCGTTTATCGGTGCGCTTTGCAGTCAGCATTGGGGCTCGGACCGGATGCTCGTGGTGCCAGGATTCTTGGTAATTACCGGCGGCCTGATGGCGTTCTCATTTATATCATCGACTGCTCGGCAGGCGATCTTAAAAACTGCGCAATTTCGGCGCGTCATCGGTTGGGTTTTCACGCTCTCGGCACTTGGGTCATTCATCGGCGTCTGGCTCGGGTTTCTGTTTCAGGTTGTCGAGAACCCGATTCCAGGGCTGTTGCTGAGCGGCCTTATCTGTCTGACACTCACCGCCGTGGCGCGCCCCCGAGCTGCCCACATCGAGACGTAATCAGTCCGCACTATTGCGACATCTGCTCGCGCAGCGCGGCCTCCACCGCCACCCACGCCAACATGGCGCACTTCACCCGCATCACATATTTCGCCGCGCCCTCAAATGCGACCGCATCACCCAGCAGTTCAGCCTCGCGGGAATCCACGTCATAGCTGAGCTTGCCGCGCGAACGCATCATCTCGCGCATCGCCGCAATCGCTTCCCGTGCCGCGGCAATGCTGCGGCCGCGCAGCTGTTCGACCGCAATTGACGTCGACGCCATCGAGATTGAGCAACCATCGCCCACCCAGCCGATCGCATCAATTACCGCATCCTCGCCATTTCCCGACAAACGCAGCCGCACCCGCAGCTCATCCCCACACGAGGGGTTCTTTTCGAAATGCTCGCAGTCAAACGGGTCGAGTTCGCCCTCACCGTGGCGCCGACGGGACGCATCCAAAATCACCTGCTGGTACAGCTCTGCAAGCTCGCTCATCAGCGCGCTCCAAACCAGTCAATCGCGCGGCCCACCGCGTCAACCAGGTGATCAATCTCATCACCAGAGGTGGTCAGATAGGTCGACGCGCGAGTCGAAGCGGTGAGCCCCAGTCGGCGATGCAGCGGCTGAGCACAGTGGTGCCCGCCCCGCACCGCGATACCCTCCGCATCCAAAAACTGCGACAGATCATGCGGATGCAGCCCCGCCACCGAGAACGTCGCCAGTCCCGACCTCGGCACCGACGCATCATCGCCGAGTACCCGCACACCGGGCAGCGCCGAAAGCTCGGCCACAAGCCGAGCGCCGAGCGCTTCCTCATGCGCCGCGATCGCCGACATACCAACCGCATCCAAGTAGTCACATGCCGCCGCCAGCGCCACCGCCTGCGAAACCGGTTGCGTGCCGGCCTCAAAACGGGTGGGAGCGGGCAAAAAAGTCGACCGTTCCATCTCGACAATCTCAATCATCGAACCGCCGGTGCGTGCCGGCGGAAGCTCGGCAAACGCATCCTGGCGGCCATACAGCACGCCGATACCCGTCGGGCCGCACATTTTGTGGCCCGAGAACGCCGCAAAATCAACACCGAGCTCGTGCACATCCACCGGGCGGTGCGGCACCGACTGGCAGGCATCGAGCACCACGATCGCCCCCTTGGCGTGCGCGAGCTCAACCAGCTCGGCAACCGGTGCAATATGTCCGGTGACATTCGACACCTGCGCGAACGCAAACACGCGCGTGCGGGCCGAAAGCTGCGCCCGCGCATCCGCAACCGACCAGGTGCCGCGCTCATTCACCGGCACCCAGCGCAGCTTCGCGCCGGTCGCCTCGGCAAGCTGCTGCCAGGGCACCAGGTTCGCGTGATGCTCGGCCTCGGTAATCAAGATCTCGTCGCCGTGCTGCAACGCAAACCGGCCGGTGCCTGCCAGCGACGCACGCAATAGTGCGAGCGTCACCGTGTTGAGCGCATCGGTTGCGTTCTGCTGCCAGGCAATTTCGTCGGCATCGGCGCCGATAAACGCCGCCACCGTCTCGCGCGCCGTTTCAAACCCATCGGTGGCCAGTGCCGCCAGCTCGTGTGCGCCACGATGCACCGCAGCATTGTGTTCGGTCAAAAACTCGAGTTCGGCATCGAGCACCGCCTGTGGACGCTGCGCGGTGGCCCCAAAATCGAGGTAGGTGAGCGGTTTATCGTGCACTGTGCTCGCGAGAATCGGGAAGTCGCGACGCAGCTGGCGCGCCTGCTCATCGCTGAGGACGGCCTCGGGGTTGTGAGAATCAGTCACGGTGCTCATATTTCGAGCGTACGTGAGCCGCCCGAAAACACGCGCCGCATTGCGAAGTGCTACGCGCCTGAGACGCGAAATCGGGGTGTGCATTGGCCGCACTAGGATAGGTACATGACATTTACCGCAGCAGTAGCCGGCGCATCCGGATACGGCGGCGGCGAACTGCTCCGTCTGCTCGCTGCCCATCCCGAAATTGAGGTGCGCACCGTAACCGCCCACTCGCAGGCGGGGCAGCGGCTGCGAGAGGTGCATCCGCATCTGGCGAGCTACGGCGATATGCAGCTCGCACCCACCAGCGCCGAAACCCTCGCCGAGCACGACATCGTGTTCTTGGCGCTACCGCACGGCGCTTCGGCCGAAATCATCAAGCAGCTCGATGATTCGGCACTGATTGTTGATGCTGGCGCCGATTTTCGGCTCGAACGCGAGCAAGACTGGCGCGACTACTATCCCGGTCCGTGGGCGGGAACGTTCACCTACGGGATGCCCGAACTGCCGCTTGCATCCGGCGGTAAACAGCGTCGCCAGCTGCGCGACGCGCGACGCATCGCGGTGCCCGGATGCAATGCCACCGCGGTATCGCTGGCGCTCGCCCCGGCAATTGCCGAGCGGCTCGTAGACCCCGAAGACCTCACCGCGGTGCTTGCCGTTGGCCCCTCGGGCGCCGGGAAAAAAGCATCAGTGGCAATGCTCGGCAGCGAACTGCTCGGCAACGCCGTGCCCTATAACGGCTATGGCAGCCACCGACACATTCCCGAAATCAAACAAAACCTGCGCCGGGCTTCGGATCTCGACAGCACCCTCGCGTTCACGCCGGTGCTCGTGCCGATGGCGCGCGGTATTCTGGCCACCTGCAGTGCTCGACTCGCACCAGGAGTCGACCTCGACCGGATCCGCGCGGCCTACGAAGCCGCCTACGCCGACGAAACTTTCATCGAATTGCTTGACGAGGGCGCCTATCCGCGCACCAGCGATGTTGTCGGCTCAAACCGTGTGGCCATCGGCTTCGGCATTGACGAACGCGCGGGACGGCTGATCGTCATTTCGGCAATTGACAACCTCGTCAAAGGCACCGCCGGTGCCGCCATCCAATCAACCAATATTGCCCTGGGCCTGCCCGAACAGCTGGCCCTCCCAGTGAACGGAGTTGCACCGTGAGTGTTCTCGCAGCCAAAGGATTTCGCGCGGCCGGCGTTGTTGCCGGTATTAAGTCGACGGGTAAGCGAGACGTCACGGTCGTCGTGAACGACGGCCCCTCCGCGGCAGCGGCAGCCGTGTTCACCAGCAACCGCTGCCAGGCCAACCCCGTGATCTGGTCGATCGAAGCGATCGCCGACGGCACCGCATCCGCCATCACCCTCAACTCGGGCGGCGCCAATTGCTACACCGGCCAATTCGGCTACGAAACCACCGAACTCACCGCCCAGCGCACCGCCGAACTGCTCGACCTGCAGCCGAGCGATGTGCTCGTGTGCTCCACCGGGCTCATCGGAGCCGGTGACGAAATTTTCCGCGCCAAACTGCTCGCCGGTGTTGAAGCCGCCGTGAACGAGCTCGGTAGCGACGAAACTTCGGCACACAACGCGGCCGAAGGCATCCTCACCACCGACAGCCACGAAAAAGTCTCGCAGCGCCAGGGCGAGGGCGGGTACGTCATTGGCGGCATGGCCAAGGGCGCCGGGATGCTGGCACCGGGGCTTGCCACCATGCTCGTGGTGATCACCACCGATGCCGATCTTGAACATGCAGCGCTCGACCGCGCGCTGCGGTCCGCCACCGCCGTCACCTTCGATCGCGTCGATTCCGACGGCTGCATGTCAACCAACGACACTGTGGCACTCATGGCATCGGGCGCTTCGGGCATCACCCCCGACGAGGCCGAGTTCACCAGCCAACTCATCGAGGTGTGCGCCGAACTCGCCAAGCTGCTGCAACAGGATGCCGAGGGCGCGAGCCACGACATCACCATCACCACCGTGGGCGCAGCCAGTGTTGAGGATGCGATGGCAGTTTCGCGTGCCGTCAGCCGCTCAAATCTGTTCAAGGCAGCGATTTTCGGTAACGACCCCAACTGGGGGCGCGTGCTCGCCGCAGCCGGCACCACCGACGCGATCTTCGAACCGCAAGAGCTCGACGTCACCATCAACGGCGTCATGGTCTGCAAAGCCGGAACGCCGTACGAACCCGTTGATCGCGTTGATCTCACACCGCGCGAAACCACCGTGCTGATTGACTTGCACGCGGGTGAGTGTGAGGGCACGATCCTCACCAACGACCTGACCCACGACTACGTCCACGAAAACAGCGCCTACAGTTCGTAGGCGCAGCAACGGCAGATATTGTGACCGATTTTTCGAACCTCACCGATAGCAAAATTCCGGCAACCACCGGCGCCATCCCGGCGCTGACCGAACAGCGCGCAAGCGAGGCGCAATACCCCGATTTTGATCCGCGCTACCGACCCGCAGTCGCCAAAGTCGAAACCCTCATCGAGGCGCTGCCGTGGATGCAGCGATACCACCAGCAGATTGTCGTGGTGAAATTTGGCGGCAACGCGATGATCGACCCGTCGCTGCTCGACGCGTTCGCCGCCGACATCGCCTTCCTGCGTTACGCGGGCGTGCGCCCGGTTGTGGTGCACGGCGGCGGCCCGCACATTAGCCGGATGCTGGAACGTGTCGGCATCGAATCCGAGTTTCGTGCCGGCTACCGCTACACCTCACCCGAGGCGATGGAGATTGTGCGCATGGTGCTCGGTGGCCAGGTGGCGCGTGAGCTCGTGGCCGCCATTAACGAGGTTGCCCCGGTTGCCACCGGCGTATCGGGTGAGGATGCGAGCCTCTTTCAGGCGCGCCGCAAGACCACCGACGCGATGGGCAACCCCATCGATCTCGGCCTGGTGGGGGAGATCGAACGGGTGAACCCGCAGGTGGTGCTCGCCGACATCGCCGCCGGACGCATCCCCGTGGTGTCGACCATCGCATCCGATATCGATCACCCGCGCAAAGCGCTCAATATCAATGCCGACCGGGCAGCGGCGGCGCTCGCGGTGGCGCTCGGCGCCAAAAAGCTGGTGATGCTGACGGATGTGGAGGGCATTTATCGCAACTGGCCCGACCGCTCTTCGCTCGCATCCTCGCTCACCCCCGAAGAGCTGCGCGATATGCTCCCAGGCCTTGCTTCGGGAATGATCCCGAAAGCCCAGGCCTGCCTCGAAGCGATCGATGGCGGCGTCAAACAGGCCACCATTATTGATGGGCGAGTGGCGCACTCCACGCTCATGGAAATTTTTACCCACGACGGCTTCGGCACCGAAGTGAAGGCCGACTAGGCCACCCGAGACAATCGAACAGACCTCAACACCGAGCAGAAATTAGGTTCCAAATGATTCGCCACTTCCTCCGCGATGACGATGTCACGCCCGCCGAGCAGGCTGAGATTCTCGACCTGGCCGAAAAACTCAAGCGCAACCGTTTCGCCGCCCGTCCGCTCGAGGGCCCGAAATCGGTCGCGGTGATTTTTGACAAGTCGTCCACCCGCACCCGAGTGTCGTTTCACGTGGGTATTTCAGAGCTCGGCGGTAGCCCGCTGATTTTTACCACCGCAACCAGCCAGCTCGGCGGTAAAGAAACGCCCGCCGACACCGCGCGGGTGCTCGAACGCATGGTCGAAGCTGTCGTGTGGCGCACCTACGCCCAGGAAGGCCTCGAGCAGATGGCTGCGGGCACGCGCATCCCGATCATCAACGGGCTCAGCGACGACTTTCACCCCTGCCAGCTGCTGGCCGACCTGCTGACAATTCGTGAACACAAGGGCGGCACCGCCGGACGCACCATGACGTTCATCGGCGACGGTCGCAGCAATATGGGGCACTCATATTTGCTCGGCGGTGTTACGGCCGGAATGCACGTGCGGGTCGTTTCGCCCGACGGTTACCTGCCGCGCGAGGATGTGGTCGAGGATGCACGCCGTATCGCCGCCGAAACCGGGGGATCGGTGCTGGTCGGTTCAGACATTGTCGAGCTCACCACGGGCGCGGATATTGTCGTCACCGACACTTGGGTGTCGATGGGATTTGAGGCCGAAAAACAGCGCCGCCTGGAGGCGTTTGCCGACTATCGCGTCACCCGCGAAGTTATGGCGTACGCCGCTGACGACGCGATTTTTATGCACTGCCTGCCTGCCGACCGGGGCTTCGAAGTTGACGCCGACGTCATCGACGGGCCGCAATCGGTGATTTTTGACGAGGCCGAAAACCGCCTGCACGCGCAGAAGGCCCTGCTGGCGTGGCTGTTGGCGAAGGCCAAGGACGAAACGGTGCTGCTGCGCGACTAGGCGCGAGCCATACACAACGGTGCACAACCTGAAGTGCCCCAGGTTTTGTTCCGTTTGAGTAGATGGGAAAATCTGGAACATGCCTAGAAAATTTGATCAGGATGCTAAGGACCGTGTGGTCCGCCTCGTGGAAGATCGCATCCTGGCGGAGAACATGTCCATGCAGGCAGCCTGCAAGATCGTGGCACCCAAACTGGGTGTCTCGTGGCACACGGCGAGGCAATGGACGCAGGCCGCTCGTCGCGAAGGACGTGTTGTGGAATCAATGCCCGAGGACCTTGCTGCAGAAAACGCACGGTTACGTCGAGAAAATCAAGAGCTGCGGGACACCAATGAGTTGTTGAAAGCCGCCTCGGCTTTTTTCGCATCCGAACTCGACCTAAAACGTCGGAAATGATCCGATTCATCGATGAGCATCGGAATCGTTTCTCAGTCGAGTTCATCTGTCAGACGTTAAACACGCATCGCGAAGGCGGTTTTCTTAGCTCGCGTGGATACCGCCAATCCAAGGCCCGGGGCTTAAGCGCCCGCAGTCTTCGCGACGCTGCTCTTGTAGAGCATATTCGCGACGTTCATGCTGAAAATTACGGCGTCTACGGTGTGCGGAAGATGTGGCGCGTGCTGCAACGCCAAGGCATTGACATTGGCCGCGAGCAAACAGCCCGGCTGATGCGCAGCGCTGGTCTGTCCGGCAAGGGCAAAGGTGGGGCACCAATCACAACGCGCAAACCCAAGGGCCCAGACCTTCGCCCCGACTTGGTAAATCGTGAATTTAGGGTTCCTGGCCCTAATCGGTTGTGGGTGGCGGACATTACCTACGTGCGCACCAGGAAAGGCTTTGTGTACACCGCGTTCGTGACCGATGTATTCTCCCGCAGGATCGTCGGATGGGCGCTGTCGGATTCGATGCGCACCGAAGCCCTGCCGCTGCAGGCGCTCAACCAGGCAATCGTGTATGCCAAGGAAACAACGGGATTGATTCACCATTCAGACCACGGCTCACAATATGTGAGCATCGTCTACAACGAGCGCCTGGCCGAGCACGGTATCGCAGCGTCCACTGGGACGGTGGGCGACTCCTATGACAATGCTTTGGCTGAGAACGTCAACGGTTCCTACAAGAATGAGCTAATCCATAGGCGGCCGTGGGCCGATGTCGTCGACGTGGAAATCGCCACATTCGAGTGGGTTAACTGGTGGAACGAGTCACGGCTTCACCAGAGCCTGGGCTACCGCACGCCGGCTGAAGTAGAAGCCGAATTTTGGGAACACCACCCCGGTCAAGGAATAATGGAAATCAAGGCACAAGCCTAGGAACAAAACTCAGGGCACTTCAGGCCATGGTGGCGTTGAAGGCAAGCCCCGCAGCCTCCATACAGTGCCCTAGATAGACACGGTGTGCTTGGTCTACTACGGCTTGCTCAGCGGCATCATCGAATAGAAGATACTCCGAAAAGGGGGTAATGATCTGCCCCGTTTCTCGATCGAGGCGGGCATGTGCCGATTCGTCGCGTGACACCGAATCGGTGCTTTCGCTGCACGCCGTGAGCGCGAGCACGCTGGTTAGCGCCCCCACGCTCACGGCGACACGCAGCGCTCGTAAACTGCGCATTGAACCTACCCTCACCTAGCGAAGCGCGCTGATCCGGTCACTCCAGCTCTCACCAATGTGAAGATTTACGGTGAATGAACGCAAATCATTTTTGTCGCTGTCGAGCGGTGCCGTACGACCGGTGCAGCCCTTGTTTTCACACATCAACCGTGATGCCCCTTTCTTGATCGAGCTGGCCCTGTCATTGGCCCAACTTGGAAGATCTCCCGACCCCCAAGAACCCATTTCGTCGCCGTAGTTAATGTGATCGTAGAGCGTTGCGGCCTGGGCTGTCGCCACTGCACCAAAGGCGCAGGTGCCCCCCAGCGCCACAGAAATCAGTACGTTGCGGACAGTTTTGTGAGCCATTTGTCTCTCCCTTGATTAGTGGCCACAGTGTGCAGCAGCAGAACCAGTTTCATCGACCTTCATTGGTCGATTCGTTCACTCCGCACGTCACGATGCTACGACCATCCACTCTGTCATTCCAGATGTTTCAGTAACAGAAGTGACTCGTTTTGCTGGGAGCAGAGATACGAAGTCGCGCCGCCCTTTCAAAAGGGCGGCGCGACCAATTGCTCGATATCGGTAGCTCGCTAGAGCTTGATGACCTGGTTGAAGGCGAGCTCAACCGGAGTCTCACGACCGAACAGCGAAACCAGCACCGTGAGCTTGCCGCTGGCGGTGTTGATTTCGGTGATCGTACCGTTGAGACCCTCGAACGAGCCCTCCTTGATGGTGATGGTCTCGCCGATCTCGAACTCAACCTCGGTGATCGGCTGCTTGTCAGCACCACCCTTGGTGGCGGCGGCGCCGGCAGCATCCGAGGGCACTTCGACGGTCGACTTGAGCATCTCGAATGCCTCGTTGAGACGCAGCGGCACGGGGTTGTGGGCGTTGCCAACGAATCCGGTCACACCGGGAGTGTGGCGCACAACCGACCAGGTGTCTTCGTTGAGGTTCATACGCACCATGACATAGCCGGGGATGCGTACGCGCGAGACCATCTTGCGCTGCCCCTTTTTGATCTCAACGACATCTTCCATCGGCACCTGGATCTCATAGATGTCGTCTTCAACATCCATGGTCTGGGCGCGCTGGTTGAGGTTTTCACGCACCTTGCGCTCAAAACCGGCGTAGGTGTGGATGACGTACCACTTGCCGGGGCGGCGGCGCAGGTCTTTTTTGAAGGCAACGAGCGGGTCGACCTGCTCGGCAGCCTCAGCTTCGTCGGTGGTGGCGGCGGCCTGGGCGGCTTCCTCTTCGGCGTTATCGACATCGAGCACGTCGTTAACCTGCTCGTCCACCTCGGGGTCGCTCAGCTCGCTGGTGAGCTCGGCCTCGTCGCTATCGTCGTCGAAGTCGGCGTCTTCCTGATCGATGGCCGCGGCAACCTCGTCAGCCGAAAATTCGTCGACGCGGTCGCCCTCCTGGGCCTCCTGAACTTCCGAGTCCTGCTCTTCGGCCGACTCAAACAGGTTATTGGGGTCGGATAGGTTGCGGTCAGACACTTGAACTCTTCTCGTTTCGATCGTTGTGAAGTGAAGTCATCGCACCAGCACCGTTGGCTAGCGCGGAACGGGATTACTGTCCCGTCGGTGCGGGAGTTGGAATAGCGGTCGGGTCAGGGCTTGCCGGTGCTTCCGGGAACAGTTGTGTTCCGTTACCGAAAAGCCAGCTCGACCCAATACCGAAGGCAAAGTCAAGCAGCGTGACGATCAGCATCATCACCACGAGGAAGCCGAGCACCACGCCCACATAGCGCCACAGCTCTTTTCTGGTGGGAGTGACCACCTTCTTGAGCTCGGCCCCGACCTCTTGGAAAAACTTCTTGACGCCACGACGCTCACCCTCGGTGTCGTCTTTGTCGCGCTTTTCATTGCGTTTGGGGGTGCGTTTACCCTTCGGCTCGGTCGACGCAGCCTTCACCTTTTTCGACTTTTTTTTGGCTGCCCCGGCCACCTCAGCGGCGTCATCAGCATCAGTCGAACCCGATTCTGCATCGTTAGCAGCGTCGTCGGTCGCCGTTTCGGCGTCAGCGTCGCTTGGCTTTTCGCTGGCAGCGTCGTCGGCTTCACGGCTCGTCAGCTCGTCGCTCGTCGAGTCGATCTGCTCGTCATCACGCTCGTCAGTGGCCACGCGATTTCCCCCTGTCGTTGGATGCCCCTGTCGTTGGGTGTGGGTGCGGTTGTTTTTGGGCACGCCACATGATGCCGTTGGGCAACTCCACCAGGTTACTTCACCGGCACGAATGCGTCTACTCATTCCCACCAATGGATGCATTGAGCAGAGCATCCGGAATGCTGGCGCGGCCGCAACGAAACCAAACAACCACGACACCAAAACAAGAACCCCGTGGGACTCGCCACGGGGTTCTTGTCAGCTGCAGGGCGGACAGGAATCGAACCTGCAACCTGCGGTTTTGGAGACCGCTGCTCTGCCAATTGAGCTACCGCCCTAGGTCTGCCGATCAGCTTAGCGCAGTCAGCGACTCGCCTAGTTTAGTCGCTTTCTGGCAATCTCGCCATTCTGAGCCAGCCCGCGCAATTACGGGCCCTGGCCACGCTGCTACTGGCCGGCCGCGCATCCAGGAACCAATCACCGATGCCCTGAAAACTGTCTGGCTAACCAGCCGCATCCCTGCGAACCACATTCATAAGGGGTTAATCTGGTGGCATGTCTGCTAACCGACTCTCGCCGCGCATCGCGGCCATTGCCCCCTCCGCAACCCTGAAAGTTGATGGCAAAGCCAAAGCGCTCAAAGCCGAGGGACGCCCCGTGATCTCGTACGCCGCCGGTGAGCCCGACTTCGCCACCCCGGCCCACGTGATTGACGCGGCGCTCGAAGCCGTACGCGACCCGAAGAACCACAAGTACACCGCAAACACCGGCCTGCCCGAGCTGCGCGAAGCGATCGCAGCCAAGACCGCTCGCGACTCGGGTCTTGAGGTGCCGATCAACCGCATTATCGTCACGAACGGCGGTAAGCAGTCGGTATTCCAAGCCATTAACGCCATCGTTGGTGAGGGCGACGAGGTACTGCTCCCCACCCCGGCCTGGACTAGCTACCCCGAGGTCATCAAGCTCGCTGGCGGCACCACCGTCGAGGTGTTTGCTGGCGCCGACCAGGACTACAAGGTCACCGTCGAGCAGCTCGAAGCCGCTCGCACCCCGGCCACGAAGGCCATGCTGTTCGTCTCGCCTTCGAACCCCACCGGCGCCGTCTACACCCCCGAAGAGACCCGCGCCATCGGTGAATGGGCACTCGCAAACGGTGTCTGGGTGATCGCCGACGAGATCTACCAGAACCTCACCTATGGCGGCACTAAGGCCACTTCGATCGTCGAGGCAGTTCCGGCGCTCGCCGACACCTGCATCCTCGTGAACGGTGTCGCGAAGTCGTTCGCCATGACCGGTTGGCGTGTGGGCTGGATGATCGGCCCCGAAGACGTTATCGCCGGTGCCGCGAACCTGCAGTCGCACCTCACCAGCAACGTGAACAACATCGCGCAGCGTGCCGCTATCGCCGCGCTCACCGGCCCGATGGAGCCGATCGAAGAGTTCCGTGTCGCCTTCGACCGTCGCCGCAAGCTCATGGTTGAAGAGCTCAGCCAGGTGCCGGGCTTCCGCGTGCCGACCCCCGAGGGCGCGTTCTACGTCTACGCTGACGTGACCGAACTGCTCGGCAAGGAGTACGACGGCAAGCAGATCAACACCTCGCTTGAACTGGCCGACTACATCCTCGACAAGGCCGAGGTGGCGATCGTCCCCGGTGAGGCGTTCGGACCTTCGGGCTATGTGCGCCTGAGCTATGCGCTCGGCGACGAGCAGCTCGTTGAGGGTGTGCGCCGCATCCGCGATCTGTTCAGCTAACTCGCGTTTGCTTGAGGCGAGGGTCCCGGTCGATCACGATCGGGGCCCTCGCCGTATCTGCACGGTGCCGCTGGCTCGCCCCGCGCCGCGCCCCTCTGCATCCGCGCCTCTGTACCCCTCTGCATCCCCCTGCATCCTCACCTCTGCATCCCTCTGCATCCCCCTGCCCCCTCACCTTTGCACCCGCACCTTTGCACGCCGCGAACGTTCAAAGACACCGCAATCACTGAGGGACACCGCCATAGCGGTGTACTCGAGCACCCGCGGTGTACCCGAACAGGCGGGCGCCGCCCCCCCCTGAACCCCTCCCTACGGGAAATGGCACCGCAACTCACAAATGGCACCGGCATACAGGTGCCACTAGTCGATCGCGGTGCCACTTCGTGGCAGAACTGCGCGAAATGGCACCGCTAGCACTGGCGAGCGTGTGGTGCTCCCACACCGCTAGCGTGCACACCCACGCTGCGCTCAAAGACACCGCAATCACTGAGGGACACCGCCATAGCGGTGTACTCGAGCACCCGCGGTGTACCCGAACAGACGGGGAGCAGGAGCGCAGCGTTGCGGCGCGCCCCGCCTCCTCTCACCGCACCCGTCCACCTCTGCACGCCCATTTGTGTGGGTTCGCGTCATTTGTGTGTGGCAGAGCACGTACAAATGACGCGAACACACACAGATCCGGCTCGTGAGCGGGAAACGGCGCCGCGACGGGGCGGGCGGGCGCGAAGCGAGCGAAGCGGCGCGGGGCGCGAAGCGGCGCGGGGCGGGAGGCGCGAAGCGAAGCGAACGAGCGCGCGCGGGGCCACGTGAGCGCAGAAGTGAGCGCAGAAGTGAGCGCAGACGTGAGCGCAGACGTGAGCGCAGACGTGGGCGCAGACGTGCGCCCTCCACTCATCCGCGCGCTACGGAATCGTGAAGCTCGTTTCGCGCAGTAGCCGCTGCAGCTCAGCGTTAGCCGCCACCGCGCCCTCGCCACCCTCGGACCACAGCACAATATGGATGCGGGTGCCTGAGTGCGGCATCAACCGCTCGTACATCACGATCTCGCCACCATCGCACTGCACCGCCCGCTGCCCCAGCAATTCAAGCTTGGTGCCGTCACGACCCCGGAGCACGTACACCTCCGGCTCACCAACATTCTGCAGTTGGCTTAAACACTCATCACCGATGCGCAACAGCTGTGTCTCAGTGAGCGACTCATCCGACTGCGCCGAGGTGTAAAGCCCCGTCTGCCACAGCTCAAACCGGGCCGCATACCCCGGATCGTTCAGGGTCAACTGCCCCGGACGGTTCAGAATTTCCTGCTTTGACCAACCGCGCGACTGCGGCTCCACCACCGTGAGCCCCTGCGTGAACTGCGCGTTCATCGTGATCGGCACCAGGGTTCCCGGCTGCACCGGTTCGGGAGTCGTGGTCGGTAGCGGTGTACGGGTATCGGTGCTGTCAGTTTCGTCACCGAAGCGCAGCGGCGTCCCGGTGGGAGCAGCCGCGGGCTGCGCCACCCGCCCACCGGCCACCACCGCGGCGATACCCAGCCCCACCACAGTCAGCGCGGCAACGACCGTGAGGATGAGCAGACCCACTGGCCGCCGCAGCCGCACCACCCGCTGCGCATCCTGCGCTTCCGGTGGATACACCGGCACCGGCGGCTGGAAGTCGTAGTCGCGCACCCGTCACTACACCTCAAGACCAATGAGGTTTGGTTCGGGAACCAGCAGCACCCCAAACTCCTGCATCACCCGGGCCCTCACAAAGCGCGCGAGCTCAGCAATCTGTCCGGCAGTTGCCCCGTCGTGATTCGTGATGGCGAGCGTGTGTTTCGACGAAATCGCCGCACCCGAACCCGGTAGAGCAAACCCTCGCTTCACCCCGGCATGGTCGATCAGCCAGGCCGCCGAGAGTTTCACCAGCGGCCGACCATCCTCATCCGCACCCGCATCAAATTGCGGCGCATCCTCCGGCAGGTCCACCACAAATTCGCGATGCACCACCGGGTTTACAAAAAACGAGCCGCTCGAGCGCGTATCCGGGTCGCCGGGATCAAGCACCATGCCCTTGCTCGCACGCAGCCGCAGCACCGCATCCCGCTGCTGCGCTACCGGCACCCGGTCACCCAGCTCAACCCCGAGAGCTTTTGCGAGCTGCGCGTAGCGAACCGCGGCACCCGCCGCATCCCCCACCCGCTGCAAACGCAACACCACACGCAACACCAGAGCGCGCAACTCGCGCCGCTTCAGCGCCGAAGTGCGATAACCGAGCCCGAGCTCGCTCGCGGACACCCAGCGAATCTCGCCGGTTTCAGCCTCAACCACCTCGATGCGCTCCAGCACATCGGCAAGTTCCTGCCCGTAGGCACCAATGTTCTGCACCGGCGCGGCACCCACCGTGCCGGGAATGCCCGCGAGCGCCTCGATGCCGCTGAGCCCGTCGGCAACGGTGCGGTCAACGAGTTTGCTCCACGACTCACCCGCTTCGGCGGTTACCAACACCCCGTCGCCAGCATCCGCTACTTCAATGCCCGAAGTGCAAATGTGCAGCACCTCACCGCCGAATCCGCTGTCGGACACGATCGTGTTCGAGCCGCCGCCAATCACGAGGAATGGTTCGTCCGCCTCGACCAGGCGCCGATATTCGGCCGCGAGCGCATCCCGGCTGGCCGGCGCCACGAGCTGCGCGGTCGCATCCGACACCTGTGTGGTGGTGAGTTCGGCAAAGGTGGTCATGCAGCAAACCTCACGCGCACCTGCGATTTCCCGAGCACCTTCACGCCATCGCAGCTGACTTCAAGATCGATGCGACCAATACCGTCCTCGTCGGCGAGCTGGGCAACCTTCGCGATTACATGTACGTCGGCGCCAGTCACCGGATCGACCACGACCGGTTTTGTGAACCGCACCTGGTAGTCGACAACGCGGCCAGGGTCGCCAAGCTCGGCAATAAGCGGCTGAATCGCGGCGCCCATGGTGAGCATCCCGTGGGCCAGCACGCCCGGCAGCCCAACCTCAGCGGCAATATCGTCGCGGTAGTGGATGGGGTTGAAGTCACCGGATGCACCCGCGTAGCGCACGAGCGAATCGCGCGTGAAGTGCAGGGTTTGTTCGGCGACAGTATCGCCGACGGCCGCGGTGGTGAGATCGATACCGGTCATTTGCTGCCTCCCACTACGAGCGTCGCGGCACCGGTGAGCACGGTTTCGCCGCGCTGATCGGTCACCGTGGTGGTCGCTGAAATCATGCCGTTGGCGCCGAGGGCGCGCACATTTGTCACCTCGAGCTCGACCGTGAGCTCGTCACCGGCGACGATCTGTCGCGTAAAGGTGAATCGTTCGTCGCCGTGCACGATGTTTTTGAGTTCGAAGTCGACAAGCTCGTCGGCGAGCATGAGCTGCATCGCGCGGTCTTGCAGCACTGCCGAGTAGGTTGTTGGCGCAACTACATCCGCGTAGTCTGCCGCGCGTGCTGCGGCAACGTCAAAGTGGATGGGGCTGGTGGCGAATACGGCGCGGGCAAATTCGCGTACGTGTTCACGACCAACCTGATAGGGCTCATTGAGCCGGTAGCGTCGACCGGCCAGATCAGGATTCACACTCACGCATCCCACCCTAACGAGTGCCGGCGCGCAAGCTGCTGAATCTTGGGATGCAATCGGGATGCTACCGGCGGGCGAGTTCGAAGATCGTGCGGTCGTTGAGCGCGGCCCGCTCGTTGCGCGAGGCGCTTTCGCGGCCGCCGAAGAGTTTGCGCTGCGAAAGTTCGAGGGTGTTTAGGTCGATGCGGGTGATGGTGTCGTCGGGGATGCGTGTCCAGCCGGCCAGGTCGATTCCCGTGGATGAGAACACTGTTGTACCGTCGGCCAGCTGCAGCATGGCGAGTTTGTAGTAGTCGTGGGCGTGGTCGGCTGGCAGCAGCGTCGGGTCGATTCCGCAGGCGCGGAACGACTCGTCGGTGACCATCGCGGTTGAGTTTGCGTGCACCACGAGCAGCTCGTCTTCGGTGAGCAGCACAGCGTTGAGGCTCGCAGTTGGGAATTTGGCGCGTAGTTCTCGCACCGCACGGGTCAAACCGTCGGCCACGGTGCCGTCGCTTTCGGCGATCATGCGCCGCACGAATGCAAAATAGCGTTCTGAGTCGGTGCTGCCCTCGATGCCCTGCTGCCACGGTTCGGGAAGAAGTTCGTCGAATCCTTCGACCGGGGTGATCGAGCCGTTGTGGGCGAAGGCAATTCCGTCGGCAACAAACGGGTGTGTGTTGGTCTTTGTGCGCTTGTGTGCGTCGGTTGCGAGCCGCAGGTGCACCAGGCGCGCATAGGAGGGCACCGACAGCAGTGCCGAGCTGAGCATCGGATCGTGCTGGCCGGGTGTCGATACCCGAACCGATTCCACCTCGGGCACGGTTTCGCCGGGCCCGGCGGCAAGCCAGGCGCTTCCCCAGCCGTCGTTGTGGATCGTGGTCATCTGCTGGAAGGCTTCGGCGTTACTCACACCAATCATCTCACCCACCGTGGTTTCGACGGGGGCGGCGTAGGCAAAGAGTCGGCACATTGTTTTTCCTTCGGGCGCGGTTGCGCGGTGCCCCAATTGTTGCATTGAACGGGTTTATGGGCGGGGATACGGGCAACTTGGGGTCACAATCTGTGCCCCGCTCTGTGCCCCGTGCAGATCTGGCCCGCGCTCACCGAGACGTTGCCGCGTATTAGTGCAAGGATGGAAACGCTATGGCAAATGAAATGTGGTGGTCGCTTTTGGCTGCGGCCGAAACGGATACCCCGGCTCACGGCGCCAGCGTCGGCGACACCGTGATGTGGTGGGTTGGCGGGATTATCGTGGCCGTGTTTTTTGGCGCGATTGTGCTGCGCACCCTGCGTCGAAACCGGTTAAGGAAGTGACCGAGACGGTTCTGGTACGCGGCGTGCTGCTGGATATGGACGGCACGCTGGTTGATTCCACGCCTCTGGTTGAGGCGATCTGGGGCGAGTTTGCTGCCGCACATGATCTGGATGCGCGGGAGATTTTGAGCTATTCGCACGGCCTGCCAACGATTTCAACTGTGCGACGGGCAATTCCGGATGCGGATGCGGCCACTCAGCAGCGCTGGTGCGACTGGGTTGAGCACGAGGGGCTGCGCCGCACCGAAGGCATTGTCGAGGTGCCGGGTGCCACCGCGTTCATCCGCCGCGCCCAGCAGCTGGGGCTGCCGATGGCGATCGTGACCTCGGCTCCGCTGGAGCTGGCGCGGCGCCGGTTCGCAATTGCCGGGGTGCCGATGCCGGAGCCGCGGGTGACTATTGAGTCGGTTGAGCGGGGCAAACCGCATCCCGAACCATTTTTGCGCGGGGCTGCCGCGCTGGGGCTCCCCACATCTGAGCTGCTGGCGTTTGAGGATGGGGCCGCGGGCCTGGCCTCAGCTACCGCCGCCGGGGCCGAGTGCGTTGTGGTGGGTGATTTTGCCGGAAACGAGGCTCGCGGGCTGCCGCGCATCACACACTGGGATCAGGTGCGTGTGCGAACAACCCACGATCCGGGGCGCTTTTCAGTTGCGTTTGACTAGTCGCGCACAACCATCATGGTTTGCACGGCCGAGTCGGCCGCCCCGCGCACGTAGCCGCCGCGCACGGCGGCCGATGCCTGCAGGAAGTCAACCACTTCAGCGGTGATCTCTTCACCCGGCAGCACGTTCGGGATGCCCGGCGGGTATGCCGCGAGCGATGCTGCCGAGACGCGTCCGATTGCCTCGTGTGCCGGCACGATTTCAGCCTCCGAGAAGTATGCCTCGCGCGGCAGACTGTGGATCGGGCCGGTTGGCGGCAGCTGTGGCAGTGACACCGCGAAGCGTTCGCCGTCCGGAACGGTCATTTCGTCGAGTGCCTTAATAACCGGCTCGATCGAAGGCGATTTGCCGAAGCCGATCACCAGCACGATGGTCGAGGCGGTCGCCATTTCAACGTAAATACCGTACTTATTGGCGAGCTGGTTGCGCACCGCGTGGCCGTCGAGGCCGGTTGCGCGCACGTCGATGGGGATGCGCAGCGGATCTTGGCCGACGATGTCGTCATAGCGGTCGAAGCTGTCTGACACCACCGGGTAGCGTCCGTCGGCACGCAGGAGTTCGCGGGCGCGAGCGGCGTTGGCGATCGACTCTTCATAGTGGTCGCCGCCATTTACGAGGTCGCGGCGGGCCAAATCGAGCGAGGCGAGCAGCAGCGATGATTCGCTCGTGGATGCAGTCATGGCGTGGGCGCGCGCAACGATCGGCTCGAGACGGTCGGCAAATTCGCCGTGGCCCAGGTGCAGCATGGCCGACTGGGTGAGCGAGTTGGTGAGTTTGTGGGTCGACATGATCGACAGATCGGCACCCTGGCGTAGCGGTGATTCGGCAAGCTCCGGGTGGAAGCCGAAGTGTGCACCCCAAGCACAGTCGACGATGAGCGCCGCGCCGCGGGCGTGTACGGCCTCGGCGATGGCGGGAATGTCGGCGACGGCACCAAAGTAGCTGGGCGATACGACATATACGGCGGTGGGGTTGCCGGGGTGTGCATCCATTGCCGCTGCCACCGATTCGGCGGTGACGCCGTGGGCGATGCCGAGCTCGGTGTCGATAGTGGGCTGCACGTAGGTGGGGTTGAGGCCGGCCAGGATGACACCGTCAACGAAGCTCGAGTGCGCACTGCGCTGCATCACGATGTCGGGGCCGAGCGAGCGGATGGCCAGGGCCGCGGTGCGGTTACCCTGTGTCGATCCGTTGGTGAGGAACCAGGTGCGGCGGGCGCCCCAGGCTTCGGCGGCAAGCTCCATGGCCTGTGTGCGGGGCGAGTTTTCACCCAGGTCGATACCGTCGATCATCGGCGGCACGTCGAGTTCGACCGCACGGTCACCGAAGTATTCGGCGAGTGATGAACCGGCGCCATCACTGGTGGCACCGTGTCCGGGGACGTAGAACGAGAGAGTCGAGGCCTTGGCGAGCCGGTTGAGGGCTCGCGCGTAGGGGGCGCCTTCAGTTACGGCTTCGTCGCCGCCGGGCACCGATGAAAATGCAAGCGTCATAACGGTTACGTTATTCATTGAGCTTGGCATTGAGAATGGCATCATCGGCAAGTAGCCTCATAGTCGCTATGGAACTTAATGAGAAGTCACCGGATGCGCTGCTCGATTTGCGGGGGATGCTGGCCCTGGCAGCCGTGGCCGAGTTTGGCTCGGTGGCCGCAGCCGCGTCTCGGCTCGGCTGGTCACACCCCACCGCCGACCATCACCTGCGTCGACTCGAGGCGAGCCTGGGTGGCAAACTGCTTGAACGTCACCCGCGCGGCTCCAAGCTCACCGAATTTGGTCTGATCGTCGCGCAGCAGGCTCAGCGAACGCTTACCCTCAACACTGAAACTCGCGAACTGGCCACCAGCTGGCTCGAGCACCGCGCCCAGCGCGTGCGACTCGGGGTCTTCCCCACTGCCGCTGGGCTCATTCCGGCCGCAGTGCAGCTCGCTACTGAAGCGGGAATCGATCTGGTGGTCTCACTTGATGAGACCGTTTCGCTGCGCGCGGGGCTTGAAGCCGGCGACCTCGATATCGCCGTGCTGTTTACCGCGGGGCCGCGCACCAGCAATCGCAACAGTGCTTACACTCTGCGATTGTTGCGCAGCGAGCCGATGCTCTTGGCCACCCCCAGCAATCATCCGCACGCGAATAACACCGCAGTGCAGCTGAGTGATTTTGCTGCCGACCGCTGGGCGGTTGGTGCATCCGATCACGACCCGGTGGATAGCGAGATCGCTCGCCGCTGTGAAATGGCGGGCTTTTCGCAGCGGGTCGGGATGCGCTCGGATGATTATCGGGTGATTTTGCAGCTGGTTGCCGAGGGGCTTTTTGTGGCTGCGGTACCGGCATCGGTGGTGGCTGCGGATGATCCTCGGCTGCGCCTGCTGCCGTTCACTGAGCCGCTGCTGCACCGTGACACGGTGATTGCCACCGGCCGTCGCGACCC
The DNA here is from genome assembly GCF_036577665.1 of Gulosibacter sp. GYB002. Classification (NCBI taxonomy): domain Bacteria; kingdom Bacillati; phylum Actinomycetota; class Actinomycetes; order Micrococcales; family Microbacteriaceae; genus Gulosibacter; species Gulosibacter sp. GYB002. Next base: position 194,410 of record NZ_JARBDD010000003.1, read on the forward strand.
AGCCATTGCCGCGGTGATTTCAGCCCTGCGCCAGGCAGCCGGTGAGGTGTTCCGCGCCGAGCACCTGCCGGCCGAATAGTCGCACACCGACCACACGCGAACTGGCGAGACCAGCCGTGAGATGTCGGCAAAAACGCCGGTGGGCACCGACCGAAGTCGATGCCCACCGTGTCGACAGCTGCGTCAGTGAGAACGCGAGCGGTTCGCGTCGTTACTCGGCTGCGCCAGTGCGGTCCGCGTAGCGGAACAGCTTCTTGTTGGCGAACTCGAGAATACCCACGCGACCCATCTCGCGGCCGTAACCCGACTTCTTCACGCCACCGAACGGCACGTCGGGACCTTCGAGGCCGGCACCGCCGATGAAGACCATGCCCACGTCGAGCTGGTTACCAACCTGCTCAGCGCGCTCGAGGTCGTCACAGATGATGATCGAGCCGAGGCCGTACTGCGACGAGTTGGCCAGTTCGATTGCTTCTTCGTCGCTCGAAACCTTGTAGAGCTGAGCCACGGGGCCGAACAGCTCCTGGCTGTAGACGTCCATGTCGGGGGTGACGCCGCCGATGACGGTCGGGGTGTAGACGTTGCCCTCGGGCTCGTTGTTACCAACGAGGATCTCAGCGCCCTGCTCAACAGCGCGGCCGACCTGCTCGGTCAGAGTCTTGGTGGCACCATCCGACGAGAGCGGACCGAAGTCGCCCTTCTCGTACGACTGGCCACCGATAGCGGCGGTGAACTTCTCGGCGAACTCGTCGTAGTACTTGTCCATGACGACGATGCGCTTCGAGCCGTTGCAAGCCTGACCGGTGTTCTCCATGCGGCCGCCGACGGCGTGTTCGACGGCGTAGTCGATGTCATCGGTGTCGAGCACAAGGAAGACGTCCGAACCACCGAGCTCGAGCACGCACTTCTTGAGTGCGCGACCGGCCTGCTCGGCAACAATCGCACCGGCACGCTCCGAACCGGTGAGCGAGACGCCCTGCACGCGGTCGTCAGCGATCATGGTCGAAAGCTGGTCGTGGTCGGCGAAGACGTTGACGTAGGCACCCTCGGGGAAGCCGGCGTCGAGGAAGATCTGCTGCAGCGCGAGTGCCGACTCGGGGCACTGGCTAGCGTGCTTGAGGATGACGGTGTTACCGAGGATGAGGTTCGGCACCGCGAAGCGAGCGACCTGGTAGTAGGGGTAGTTCCACGGCATGATGCCGAGGATCACGCCGAGACCCTGGTAGCGGAAGAACGACTTGAGGCCGTCTTCAACCTCGAGCGGCTCGTCAGCGAGCCATTCTTCAGCGTTCTTGGCGAACGCCTCGGTGATAGCACCCGAGAACTCTGCCTCGCCGACCGACTGGTCGAGCGGCTTACCCATCTCGCGGTTGATGATGGCGCCGAGCTCTTCCTTGCGCTCTTCGAAGAGTTCTGCGGCGCGCTGAGCGAGCTTGGCACGCTCGGCGACGGTGGTCTTACGCGACCAGTTCTGGTAGGCCGACTGGGCGCTCGCGAGCGCAGCCTCGATCTCCTGGTTGGTTGCGCTGGGGTACTCCTTGACCGTCTCACCGGTCGCGGGGTTGATGACTGCGAAATTGGCCATTTCTACTTGTCTCCTTGTTTCTTCGTTGAATCGGACTCGAAATGAAACCCGTTTATTACTTCCCGTGGGCAGTCTACGGGCCCGTTCCTGGGGATTCAAGGCGATGCATCCCGAGCATGTCGCCTGGATTGATCGGGTGATCAGTACCGCGTCCTACGCTTACACAACAACGGTGCCGCACGCTGAGAAGATCCCGATATTCATGCATCCAATACCCCTCACCCACCAGTTCGCCGACCGCCTGCCCAAGCTTTCGCATCCCTGGCAAGCCGAGCCCTGCCCGTCACCGCAGCTCGTGGTGCTCAACGAATCGCTCGCGCACGAACTCGACCTAGATGCCGACTGGCTCGCCTCGGCCGACGGTATTCGCTGGCTCACCGGCGCCAGCCTGGATGCGGCCACTCAACCGGTGGTACAGGCATATTCCGGACACCAGTTCGGCGGCTTCTCACCGCTGCTCGGCGACGGACGGGCACTGCTGCTGGGCGAACTCAACACCACGAATGGGCCGGTTGATGTGCATCTCAAGGGCTCGGGTCCCACACCGTTTTCCCGAGCCGGTGCCGACGGCCGAGCGGCACTCGGCCCCATGCTGCGCGAGCTGATCGTGAGCGAGGCCATGTATGCACTCGGAGTGCCAACCAGCCGCTCGCTCGCGGTGCTCACGACCGGGCGACCGGTGTTTCGCCACGGTCGCGAACCCGGCGCCGTGCTCGTGCGCACCGCATCCAGCCACCTGCGCGTGGGGTCGTTTCAATTTGCGGCCGCACGCGGCGACCGCGCGCTGCTGCAGCGGCTCGCCGACTACGCCATCGAGCGGCACTACCCCGAACTTGCCACAGCTGACAGCCCCTATCTGGGGCTTTTGCGCGCGGTAATTAGCGCGCAGGCACACACCGTGGCGAAGTGGATGCTGACCGGCTTCATTCACGGCGTGATGAACACCGACAATATGACCATCAGTGGCGAGACCCTGGATTACGGCCCCTGCGCTTTCATGGACGGCTACGACCCAGCCACAGTGTTCAGCTCGATCGACACCGCGGGCCGCTATGCCTACAACCGCCAGCCGGCAATGGCTGAGTGGAACCTGGCCCGATTTGCCGAGACGCTACTGCCCCTGCTCGATGATGACACCAACCGGGCGGTTGAATTGGCGCAATCAGCGCTCGCCGAGTTTGCCGACCAGTATGAGCAGCAGTTTTTTGGCGGCATGGCCAAAAAACTTGGTCTGGCGGCACGTAAGGATGAGCTCAGCGGAATATCCGACACCCAGGAAGGATCATTTGCATCCTGTGACCCAAGCCTTCCGCCGAACTCACTCACAGCGCAGCTATTGCAGCTGATGGAGCGGCACCGGCTCGATTTTACGAACACCTTCCGGGCACTCACCGCCGCCGCGGCCGGCGACCGCAAACCGCTTGACCCCCTGCTACCCGATGACGACGCCGATTTCGCTGCTTGGCTGCAGCGCTGGGGTGATCTGAAGCCGGATGCAGCGCTGATGCGGCGCGTGAATCCGGTGGTGATTCCGCGCAATCATGCCGTTGAGCGAGCGCTGCAGGGGGCTGCCGCTGGAGATGCTGCGGAGCTTTTTGCGCTGCTCGAAGCGGTGACCGACCCGTTCACTGAGCGCGGCGCTGATCGCGAGCGGTTCACGCAGCCCGCAGCCGTCGATTTCGCCCGCTATTACCGGACGTTCTGCGGAACCTAGGCGCGGCGCTAGATCTTGTCGACGAACCTGTTGAAATTCTCCGGGGCCGTGGCGGGCGGGCTCCACACGTCGAGGACCACCATCGGTAGGTCGTCGCCGCGGTCGATGGTCGAAATAATCGTTTCGTAGCCGACTGCGTTGGCAAACAGCCGACGTTTGGGCTGCGATACGGTGGGCATCGGGGTCTCCTGCCACCCCTGGGCACGCAGTTCTTGCTCGAGCAGCTCGACAATTGCCTGACCATCGGCGTCTTTCACGAGCCGCACGGCCGCGCTTCCCGGGTAGCGGAAGCCGCTGCCATCGGATCCGGCCACCGGCGTCATCTTCACCGAACCAGGTGCCGGAAGCCGGTCGGGCGAGCATAATTCTTCGGGGATGAGCGCCACGAGAGACTTTTGGATGCGAACCGTTTCTTGTTTCGCCTCGGCCAGTGTCAGCGCCATGGGGTTCTCCTTATTGCCGAGATGATGCCCGCGTAGCCGAGATGGGCGGTGCAAATCATCATGCTAATCCTTGAAGATTTCGTGCTTCAGATCCTGCAGGATTGGCAGGTTATCGTGCGTGTTGCCACTGGCGGAGCGACCATGAATATCCACAGGATGCAGCGTGAACCCTTTTTCTGTCTCGCTGGTCCCGTGAATATGGTTGTCCCAAATGTGACTCTCTCGAGGCGTATCCACGCCTGGCAGCTTGTCCAGCAGGTGGATTGGATCTCTACCGTAGGCGTAGTGGTCATATTCAGTGCTGTAATGGCGTTCCCATCCGGGGGGCGCGTAGGAGCCTGACAGCGAATGCACACCGTCGTAGTGCGCATCTGGCACTCCGCTGCGAGTTTTTGATGCGATTTCTGAAGCAGTCGCCACCGAGTGCCCCGCGCTGTGGCCGATAACGTTGTTGTCAGCATCCCGGCTGAACTCTTCCAAGGCGAGCTCTTCCTGAAACTCCGCGAGGTTAGCACCCAATTGACGAAGGTGGAATGGATTCGCATTGGAATGAGCTCCATCCCAGCTGATCCACTGGTCATCCTCCCCCACTAACGGATCAAAGTGGTCAAATCGCCCATCAAAGAAACCGAACGCTACAGTGTTCGTACCGAGCGTGTTTCCCTGATCGACCAAATAACCGGTGAGATCGGCATAGTTCTCCATTTTAAGCTTGGTAGTCGTAGTTCCTGGAACAAACGTGACGACTTCACCAGCCGACTTGCGCATATCGCCCTGAGCCGTGATAAGGCGATTATTATCAGGGTCAAACAAGATCGCCCCAGCACCACCGTTTGAAGTTTTCATCGAGTTGTAGAAGTCGATCTCCTTCTGCAACTGTTCGATTTCTTTGTCGTAGCGCTCGATATCATCCTTCTTGCCGAAAGACCAGTTACGCTCCAGCTGTTTCTTTTTTTCCTCCACTTCACGGAGCCTATCCTGACGCTCTCCAACCTCTCGGTCAATATTGAGATCATTCGCCTGCACACGCGCTTCGAAAGGAATTCCGCGCATCGAACCGACCTCTTCAGGGAAAGCCGCAATGAGTTCCTGCTGCTGCTCGTAACTGAGCGAGTCCCATAGCGCACGTACTTCACTGAGGTTTTCTCGCTGCCTCAGCGTGCTCATCATCAGCCCCTTATCAAGGCCTTCCTTCGAGCTGCCCGCAGACGCCGCACTTGAGGCATGGGAGACTCGGCCGTCTGCGATTGCATGAAGCGCACTGGCATAATTTGAATCGGCCCGGTTGGCTTGAGTGATCAGTGTCGCGATCTGCCCCTCAAGCTGTGCTTTATGCATCAGCGCTTGAATGTAAGAGGGGGCGGTAATAATTGGCGCGAGGGCACCGGCCGCCGGACCAAGCATTTGAATTAGCTCTGATCGAGCAATAGTTTCCACAATTGGTTGAAGCGAAACCGAACCTGTCGGACTAATCATCAGGTGGCTAGACGCCGCGAACGCCTGGGCTTCCTTAACCCCACCCGCAATCTGGCCAACTTCTGTAGCGGCGACCCTGGTTGCCGAGAGCAGATCCGAGATTAGACCTTCAATCTCGTCAGATTCGGCCCGCAACTGCCCTAGTTTGCTTCGCGCGGAATCAGCCGAGTGTCCCTCATTCCTAATTTCGCTTGATGAGCGATAAAGCTGGTCACCCGCTGCTTGGACCTGAGCCTCGTCACGACGGAAGGAATCATAGGCTACCTCGAGCCGGTCTGGCGTCCAGTCAACAATTTCGCTCCACCCGACCATCAGTAGATCCCCTTCGATACGTCGATATTGCCTTGCATCGAACTCATGTTGCCGCCGCCCTGCGAGTCGGTGCCATCGTGGTCAGACTGAACTTGAGCAGCTGCAGCTTCCATGTCTTCGATGGCAGCAGCCAAGGAGCGAATGCGATTGTCAATCGCGCTGGTCGCACTGGGAAGCGCACTCGCAGCCGAGCCACCCCGCATCGATGCGGCGGCTGCGTATGACATGGCGCTCACGTTTATTGGCGACAGCTCTCCGGCTGCATGCCCACAGTTACTGGCGAGGTTGCTCAGGTCTCCCGCGAGGATCTTTAACACCATGGGTCCCACCTAACTTTGCGGCCGAAGTGCTCGACTTCGAGTACGGCGCCGGAGTGTAACACGACGCTCGAACCACAAAAAGACGGCCGGGTCGCGCGCAGCTACATCACGCGACCCGGCAGCCATGCAACAGCTAGAGCTGCTGGGCAAATCGCCGGATGCGCTCCTGTAGCGCCGCGATTCGCTCCGCTCGAGCCGTCTCCATATCGAAGCCGTCGTAGGGCTGTGGCGGATCATTGCGCACATTGAACGAGCACTGAAAGCTCTTGCACACATATACCGCGACGGTGTTGCCCTTGCGGCCCGACGGACCCGACCGTTTCGCGCTCGAGAACACGACATCGTTCGGCAGCCGCACGTCCCGGCACCAGTCACACAACTGCGGCTGGGAGTTCGGCGGTTGCTGCTGGAAAAGGATGCCCTTCACATCGTCACCGACCGGAACAAACGCATAGGCACGGCGCGAAATACGCGGGTCACACCAGCCAAGAAAATCGATTGCGTCCCAGTCGATCGTCTCGAAGTTCTGGGGCAGGGTGAGTTCGGCGCGCTCCTTCTTGGATGCGTTGAGGAAGTTATTGCGGATGTATTTTTCAGTGATGGAAAGCATTCGGCGTACGCCTTTCAAAAATCTGCTGCTGCGCAGCATCGGTGAGTTTCGGTATTGATGCGCCACCGGCACGGCAACGGCCGCCGCAGGCACGGTGCGATCGCCCGACGGCGCTGATGCGCGGAACGTCGGCAGCTGCGGCGAGGTTACCTACCTGTGGCAGCTGCGCTGCCACAACCTCCAGCCACATCGAAGTGCTCAGAACGAAAATTCACGTGATCATCCTACCGCCGCAACAAGCTGACCGTCATGGTCCGTTGGCACCTTCCGGCAGCCGCGCAACCCGCATCCGAGCGAGACTCCGCATCCGAGCGACGAATCAGCCCGGAATTGAACTTGCCGCACAATAAAAAAAGACCCCTGGCGGGGCCTTTTTGACTGAGTTGGGGTCTGTAGCAGGAGCGGGGCTCGAACCCGCGACCTCACGATTATGAGTCGTGCGCTCTCACCAACTGAGCTACCCTGCCAGGGTTCACAGTCACCGGTCGAGCAACTGAGAGAGCCCCGAGCCAGGATTGAACTGGCGACCCCTTCCTTACCATGGAAGTGCTCTACCACTGAGCTATCGGGGCGAGTCCGCTGCGATTTCTCGCTTGGGCACCAGGAGAGCTTATCACACACTCCCCCGCCGCACGCAAATCGCAACGTGTTGGATTTTTAATTAGTTACCGAAGGTCTCATCAACGAGTTTGTGGCTATCTTCAACGCCTCGGCGTTCAGCACCAAGAGCAACGCCACCGGTCGGCACTTCTTCTGGAACCTTCACGTCGACACCGGCGACGTTGAGCTTTTTCAAGAAGTACATCGGGTCGACAGTGCCGCCATCGATGAGGGTTTCGAGGTGCAGGTGCGGTCCGGTTGATGCGCCGGTGTTTCCAACCTTTGCAATCTGGTCACCAACCTGCACAACATCTCCGACCTTCACCGAAATCGAGCCTGGCTGCAGGTGCGCGTACTGCGAGGTCACTCGCTCACCATTGATGATGTGCTCCACCTCGACATAAATACCGTAGGTGGTGCCGCTCTCGCTGATGTAGCTGACGCGGCCATCCGCGATCGATCCGATCGGTGTGCCTTCTCCGGGGGTGAAATCAACGCCACCGTGCCAGCTCGAACCGCCACCAAAGGGCGACACTCGCGGGCCGTAGGGGTCGGTGATCTGAACGCCCTGAGGGAACGGCCACTGCACATTGGCGGTGATGTCATTCGTGTAGGCGTTCGAGTCAGGCAATTTGACCCCAGCCGCAAGGTTGGCGGCGTGCGCGGTACCGATCGAAGTGACTGCGGTCACCTCCGAGCGGCGGGTCGCAGCAACCGAAACCGTCTCTTCTTGCGACACCTTCAGCGTCTGCGGCGCCGGCTGATCGGCATTGGGCTCGCCAACTTCGGCTGCACCCTCATCGGCCGCGGCCGCCGCGCTGATCGCTGCAGCCGAACCGGTACCGAGCGCCACGGTGCCAGCAATGAGCCCGAATGCCACCATCGAACCGCCCACTCGGCTGGCACGCCGACCGCCATCACTGCGACGCACGCGGCGGGTTGCCTTCAGACTGCCACCAGAAGCGAATGCGGCGGCAAACTCGATCTTCGGTTCGTCAGCCGGGGCGACCGGAATACCTGCCGGTGCCGCCGTGGTGGTGTCAACTACTGCAGCCGGCTGTGCCGACGTTTCAGTGGCAGCCTCGTCAGCAACGGTGAAAACTGGCGCCACCACTGGACGGCTTGCGACGTTCGGGATGGGGTTGATCGCGACCCGGTGAATCTGCACCTGGGCGGCAACCGAAGACTTAGTTTTTGCAGCACGATCCGCGAAGAGCTCGGGCGATTGCGTCGCTACCTGCTGGGCAGCAATCTGTGCCTGTTCGGCACGCTGGTTGAACTCAGCGAGTGCTGCGGCCCGCTCTGCTTCGCGACGTTCGCGGCGCGAAGTGAACTGCTGACCCTGGGCCTTTGCAGCGACCTGGGTTCTTGCATCGGCACTGACTGTTTCAGCATCCCGAGCAGCCGGCGCTACCGAAGCACTTTCGACCGGGGTTGCACTGTCAGCGGCTGCTGCAGCTCGAGCCTCCTGCTCGGCGGCGATTCGCTGCTGTTCAGCTCGCCGCTCCTGCTCGCGAAGTTCGCGGCGCGTGAGCGGGCGCTGAACGTTTACGCCTTCCGACATGCACACCTCCTCAAAAACTCGAACGGATTCGAGTGTAACGAAGAGATCACGAATTAGCTAGCAAAAATCACAGTTTTATAAATTTCCCTGATCAGAGCAGATGTGATGGCAGTGATTCCAGCAGCAAATCGTGCAGTTGAGGCATGATCCGGGGATGACCAGCAACCAGCATAGCCCTACTTTCACGCGAATCGCGTGACACACCCACAACTTCGGCACCCGCCTCACTCGCAATGAGCGCACCGGCAGCCCAATCCCAGGGTTTAAGACCAAATTCGTAATAAACATCCACCTGCCCGGCCGCCACCGCACACAGATCAAGCGAGGCCGCCCCGTTACGGCGCATATCCCGCACCCGGTCAGCAAGCGCCAACCACACCTGAGCCTGCAGTTTGCGGCGCTCGGCCCGATATGAGAAGCCGGTAGCAACCAGCGTGCGCGCAATATCTTCCGGACCCGAACCAACCACTATCGGTGCATCATTTCGGGTGGCACCACCACCGCGCATCGCCGCGTACATTTCATCGAGCGCCGGTGCGAACACCGCACCGGCAAGCGCCGTGAACTCCGTCGGCTCGGCAGCCGGGTCACCCTCAACCGCAGCAATTGAAACGGCGTAGTGCGGCAAACCGTACAAATAGTTCACGGTGCCGTCGATGGGGTCAACCACCCAGGTAATCCCCGAACGCGAACGACTCGGATCGCTCTCTTCGCCATAAAAACCGTCATCCGGACGAAGTTCACGGATGCGGTCACGCAGCAATTGCTCACACTCGCGGTCGGCTGCGGTCACCACATCGACCGTGCTCGTTTTTGTGTCGGCGACAGCAACTCCCTGTCGCCGCCGCTCAAAAATCAGTTCACCAGCTTCGCGTGCCAGTTCAGTAGCCAGGTGCAAGAGTTGCTCATTGCTCATACCGGTGAAGCTAGCAGTGCCACATAACGAGCGAATCTGGTGTAAGCTTTGCTGGTGCGCTTTTTAGCGCGCCTGCTCGGCGAGATACCCAAGCGGCCAAAGGGAGCTGACTGTAAATCAGCCTGCATTGCATTCGGGGGTTCGAATCCCTCTCTCGCCACCGCTTGAAAGACCCCGGCCATGGCATAGTTCCAGGCCGGGGTTTTTGTTTCATACGAAACATTTGCAGGTTCGGGAGTCGGCGTTGGTGGCTGGTGTTCAGCAGGCCATCTATCATCACTTCATGCGTGTTGGCGTGTACGTAGATGGCTACAACTTGTACTACGGGATGCGGCGAGAATTCGGTCGCGGTACCCCCGGTTGGCGTTGGCTTAACGTCCGTGCTCTCGTAGAAACATCGCTCCACGACCAAGTAAAGTTCGCCGAACAACGGGGCTGGAACGAGCAGGCTGACACCTGGCGCGATGCCCACATTGAACGCATTGTCTACTGCACGGCACGAATTGACGGCGCAAGCAACCCTGGTGGGCAACGAGATCAAGACATCTATTTGAAAGCGCTAGTTTCCTCACAGGCAGTCGACAGAATCGAGTATGGGAACTATGTATCGCGCGTCAAGCAGGCACCTCTTGCAGTGCCAGGCGACAGCAGACGTCGGCCAGAAATTGTGACATCAGCTTGGCCAGTAATGATTCAAGACTCCGCAGGCACCCCCGTTCCGGACGCGAAGTTCATCGTTTCCTATCAGCATGATGAGGAGAAAGGTAGCGACGTGAACGTTGCTAGCCACATGCTGATTGATGCTTTGACAAGCGTTGTTGATGCTGTGGTCGTGGTGTCCAACGACTCAGATTTGAAACTGCCAGTTCATCACGTGCGAGGTTTGATGCCGGTTGGCCTCTTGTATCCGAGCGAAAAGGTTGCGGGGGCACTTGCTTTGCCTCCCACGGATCGTTCTGGCCAGAGCTGGGCGCGCAAAGTCCGTAGAGAGTCGGTGGAACAGAGTCAACTCCCGTCAACGATCGGCAACCTGTCAAAACCCTGCGGATGGTAGCCGCGTTGACACGCCAGACCCAGACCCGAACTTGCCTGAGCACGTCAGCGATATAGGATGTAGTTATTACTCACCCGGTCCCTTGTGGGCCGGGTTTTTCTTTACTGTAGAGGCTCAGCACTGAGCACATCCATTCCAAATGCATTCGGGAACCCGCCTGGTCGATGGCAACACCGAAGCACCGGATGCATCCCTACAGCAACACCAGCGAAATCCCCATCACTGCCATCCCGGCGACCAGACCGTAGATCGCCCAGTGGTGTTCGCCATATTCCTCGGCCGTGGGCAATAGTTCATCGAGTGAGATAAACACCATTACGCCGGCAATCGCCGCAAACACCACGCCGAACAGACCATCCGAAATAAACGGCATCAACAGCAAATAGCCGACGATCGCGCCAGCGGGTTCGGCAAGACCCGACACGGTCGCCCAGCGCAGCGCCTTGCGCCGCGAACCGGTGGCCTGATACACCGGCACCGCCACTGCCAACCCCTCGGGAATATTGTGAATGGCGATCGCCACTGCCACCGCCACCCCGATCTCCGGATTTTGTATCGCCGCGATAAAGGTCGCGAACCCCTCCGGGAAGTTGTGCACCCGAGCGCTATGGCGGTGAGTATCCCGGTTCGCATCAGCGCCCGCTGCCGCGCCCGATCGTCGACCGTACCCGGCTCGTGCGGGTTGATTTCTTCGGGAACCAGCCGGTCGATCAACGCAATTACCGCGATCCCGCCAAAAAACGCGAGCAGCACCAGCCATTCGCCGGCCGCATCCCCAAACTCAGAGATAAGTGCCTCGCGCCCCTTCGGCAAAATTTCTACCAGCGAGACATAGATCATCACACCGGCAGAAAAGCCAAGACCCATCGACATCAACCGCCGCGAATCACCGCGACCGGCCACGCCAATCATCCCGCCGATCGAAGTAGCGAGCCCTGCCAGCACAGTCAGCACCAGTGGCACCCAAATATCTGTCATCGCAGCCTTTCTCACCCACCCACGTGGCACTAACAGTAGTCGCATGCTGCGGCTCGCTCGCCGCTGTCAGCCGTTGTCGCCTACGCTTATCACCATGGCTGATTCTTCATTTGACGTGGTAAGCAAGGTCGATCCGATGGAGATCGACAACGCGGTCAACCAGGCCGCGAAAGAGATTTCGCAGCGCTACGACTTCCGAGACACCGGTGCCTCAGTTGAGTTCGCAAACGATCGGTTCATGCTGAAAGCAGTGAGTGAAGATCGCGTCCTCGCGGTGCTCGATGTGCTGCAGTCAAAACTCATCAAGCGCGGCATCTCACTCAAATCGATCGAGACCGGCGATCCGTATGTTTCGGGCAAAGAAACCCGCCTCGAAATCGCCCTGAAGCAAGGCATCGACCAGGCAAACGCCAAGAAGATCTCAAAACTCATCCGCGACGAGGCCCCAAAGTCGGTCAAATCGCAGATTCAGGGCGACGAGCTGCGCGTCAGCTCGAAGAGCCGCGACGATCTACAGGCCACGATCCAGCTGCTCAAGGCGGCTGACTTGGATGTAGACCTGCAGTTCGTCAACTTCCGCTAGTCGCGGAAATGCTCGACATCTTTGGTGAGGGCTGGCTGTACGTCACGGCCGCCGCAATACACGTCATCATCGTCGTTATCGCGGCGTTCACGCTCGGCCACAACCGCCGCCCCACCACCGCCGTCGCCTGGCTGCTCACCATCGGCCTCATCCCCTATATCGGGCTGCTGCTGTTTTGGATGTTCGGCTCAACCCGACTGCCCGAGCATCGCCGCCGCAAACAGGCACAGTTCAATCAACTGCTGCACGAGGCAACCGTGCAGCTCGAGCAGCGAGTGGGGTTCACCGAGCTCCCCACCCGCTTCCAGCACCTCTCGCAGCTGGCGCGAGAACTGACCGCCATCCCGCATCTGCCGGGCAATCGCATCCGCATCACCACCAGCTACGACGCGACCATTCGCGAAATGGCCGACGAAATCGACACGGCACAAAACTATGTGCACCTGCTGTTTTATGCGCTGGCCGCCGACGAGGTGACCGAGCCGGTATTCGTTGCCATCGAGCGGGCCCTGCAGCGCGGTGTGAAGGTGCGCGTCGCTTACGACCAGTTCGGTTCGATACGCTACCGCGGTTATCGACACATGAAACGGCGATTGCAGGCTGCCGGATGCGATTGGCACCAGCTGTATTCGATCTGGCCGTGGCGCAACGGCTGGCAGCGCATCGACCTGCGCAATCACCGCAAGCTGCTCGTGGTTGACGGCCGAGTGGCGTGGCTGGGGTCGCAAAACATTATCGAGCGCGGCTACCACCAAAAAGCCGACCGTGACGGTACGCGATTGCTGTGGAAAGACCTGATGGTACGGCTCGAGGGGCCGATGGCGGTGGGTGTCGACGCGGTGTTCCGCAACGACTGGTTCGATGAGACCGGCTACATTCCCCGCGACGGTGGCGACCCATCCGCCGCGCAATTTGAGGCCGAGCTCAATGAGGCGCAGCGACTCGCGGTCGATTCGGTACCCACCTACGACTGCCAGCTCGTTCCATCCGGCCCCGGCTACGAGCACGAAAACAACCTGCGGCTATTCGTGCAGCTGCTCTATCAGGCCCGCGAGCGCGTGGTGATTTCATCGCCCTATTTCGCGCCCGACGACTCTATGCTCTATGCCCTCACCACTGCGGCGCAGCGCGGTATCGAGGTGGTGCTGTTTGTTTCCGAACGCGGCAACCACTTCTTTACCCAGCACGCCCAGCAGTCGTACTACGAGGCGCTGCTGCGCTCGGGGGTGCAGATCTGGCTGTACGAACAACCGTATGTGCTGCACTCGAAATACCTCACGGTTGACGGTGAGGTGTCGATGGTGGGGTCGTCAAATATGGACATGCGTTCGTTCACCCTGAATGCCGAACTCATGTTGATCGTCTACGGCAAACAATTCGCCAGCGAACTATCGGCGGTCGAGCGAGAATATTTTGCCAAATCGCGCCAGCTCACCCTCGATGAGTGGCTCACCCGAGGGCGGATGCAGGTGGCGATTGACGATCTGTGCCGGCTCACTTCGGTGGTGCAGTAGCTCGCACCCCGGCGGGCTATTCGCCGCGTGAAATGCGGGTCATCTCTTCGCGATCAACCACCTTGATGCGCTCACGACCCGCCGCTTCACCGAGCTGACGTTCGTGTGCGTCCAGGCGGTGCCAACCGTCGAGATCGGTCACCGGCACATTGCGTTCGGCAAGCAGTTTGACGATCGATTCGGTATCAGTGTCGGCCGGCTGCCACCAGTGTTCGGGGCCACCGAGCAGGTTCGCGATCGTTTCTTTTGCATCCGATTTAGTGTGGCCGATAAGCCCCACCGGGCCGCGCTTGATCCAGCCGGTTGCGTACAGCCCCGGCACTTTTTCGCCGGCCGCGTCGATGACAACGCCGCCCTCGTTGGGGATCACGCCGCGGGTCTCGTCGAAGGGAACTTCATCCAGCGGCGAGCCAAAGTAGCCCACCGCGCGGTAAATCTGCCCCACGGGAACCTCGGTGAACTCTCCCGAGCCCATGACACCGCCGTCACCGTTGGGGTTGTTGCGCTCTACGCGCAGTGCGCGCACGCGACCGTTTTCGTCGGTGAGCACCTCGCTGGGTTTTGCCCAAAAATGCAGGTGCAGTCGGCGCGATGCCGTGCGCGGTTCGTTCGCTCGCTCACGCCACTGGCCGAAGATGCGGTTGATCACCAGGCGCTGCTTGTTTTTGAGCGACTCGGCGTCGGCTTCGGGGTCGCGATCAAAATCGGCCTCGTCAATAATCACGTCAACATCGGGCACTTCACCGAGCTCACGCAGCTCGAGCGGCGTGAACTTCACCTGTAGCGGTCCACGGCGACCAAAAACGTGCACATCGGTGACCTTGGATGCGCGCAGACCCGCCTCAACGTTTGCGGGAATTTCGGTGGGCATGAGGTCGTCAGGATGCTTGGCGAGCATCCGGGCCACGTCGAGCGCCACATTGCCGTTACCGATCACGGCCACCGATTCAGAGTCGAGCGGCCAATCGCGCGGATAGTCGGGGTGCCCGTCATACCAGTGCACAAAATCGGCGGCACCGAATGAACCCTCGGCGTCAATTCCGGGGATATCGAGGTGCGCGTCGCGGCTGGCGCCGGTGGCAAAAATCACCGCGTGGTAGCGGCTGCGCAGATCGTTGAGGGTGATGTCAGTACCAAAATCGACGTTGCCAAAAATCCGGATGCGACCGGTGTCGAGCACCTCACGCAGCCCGTTCACCACGCCTTTGATACGCGGATGGTCGGGGGCAACACCGTAGCGAACCAGGCCGTAGGGTGCGGGGAGACGGTCGAACAGGTCGATCGATACCTTGTGCGTGCCTTCGGCCTCCTTCAGCAGGATGTCGCTGGCATAAATCCCAGCGGGGCCGGCACCAACTACAGCTACTCGAAGCGTTGCCACTGTCTTTCCCTTTCAGTGCGTTTGTAATTCATGCGGGTTGCGTCCCGGGCCTACCGGGGCGGCACCCTAAAAGTCTCGTTCGACCAGACGCCGAGCAAATTCGCGCAGCGCCTCGCGCACCACACCGTCTGGCAGCTGGTCGAGTGCGTCGACCGCGCGGCACACATATTCGTGTGCGGCCCCAATGGTTTCGGCGGTGACGGCGTGATTGCGCAGTTCGGCAACGATCGCATCCACCTCTGCGGGGTCTGATTCGACGGCGTCGCAGCGCGAGAGCGTCGGGTCGGCACTGCCGGGCGCGGTGCCGGCGACGCGGGTGCGGATACGGTGCAGCAGGTCGGTTGCCGCCGCATCCCCCGCTTCACTGCGTTTTTCAAGCAGCAGCACGGGCAGCGTTTCAACCCCGGCGCGCAGGTCGGTGCCGGCAAGTTTGCCGGTTTTGTCGCTCTCTGGCGACAGGTCGATGACATCATCGACCAGTTGGAAGGCGATGCCCACGCTCTCGCCGAAGCTGTGCATCGCTGCCTCGTACTCGCGTGGTGCCCCCGAGAGCATGACGCCCAGGCGCGCCGCCGCCGAGATGAGCGAACCGGTCTTGTCGGCGAGCACCTGCAGGTAGTGGGCGATGCGATCTTCACCCTCACGCGGGCCAATAGTTTCGCGCATCTGCCCGAGCACGAGGCGCTCAAACACCTCGGCCTGCAGCTGAACTGCCTCGGTGCCAAGCGCCGAAAAAATTTGTGATGAGCGGGCAAAGAGCAGATCACCGGCGAGAATCGCGGTGGAGTTCGACCAGCGCAGATGCGCGGCAGTCACCCCGCGACGCAGGGTCGCCTCATCCATGACATCATCGTGATAGAGCGATGCCAGATGCGTGATCTCGATCGCGGCAGCGGCCCGATCAATTTGCGGGGCGGCCGATTCTGGTCCCAGTTGTGCGGTAAGCAGTAGCAGCATCGGCCGCAGTCGCTTACCACCCGCGTTGAGCAGATAGGTGGCGGTTACCTGCGCCACCTCGTCGGCAAATCGCACCTCTTCTTTCAAAACCTGTTCGACGCGTTCCAAGCCCGCATCGAGCGTCGCTTTGAGTCGCCGTTCGGCAGGTTTTGCGAAAAGCTGCTTGGCAAACCCCGCCCCTACGGTGCTGTGTGCGGGACGGCGTGCCGCTGAAGTGTGAGTCACTCGGTGGGCTCCTCGCTGCGGTTGATGGACTTCACGCCGCGATGCAGTGCGGCAATTCCGTAGGCGAGGTTGCGGTGGGCAACTTTTCGGTAGCCAGCTGCTCGCAACCAGCCCGCAAGTTCACGTTGATCGGGCCACGCCTTGATCGAGTCGAAAAGATACTCGTAGGCTTCCGGATCGCTCGAAACGAGGTTCACGACGACGGGACGCACGGTGGTCATATACCAGTCGTAGAGATTTCCAAAGACCGGGTTCGTGGGGGTCGAAAATTCGCAGATGACGATCTTGCCGCCCGGCTTGGTAACGCGGTACATCTCTGCCAGCGCGCGTTTTGGTTCTTGCACATTGCGCAGCCCGAAGCTCACCGTGGTGGTGTCGAAGGTGTTGTCGTCGAAGGGCAGCTGTGTGGCGTCACCCTGCAAAAATTCGATCAGCGGGTGGCCGCCGTGCCGACGACGCGCCTCGTGGATCATGCCGGCCGAAAAGTCGAGCGCAACCACCGAGGCGCCAAAATCGGCGAGGATGCGCGACACAGTGCCCGTTCCCGCGGCAACGTCAAGGATGAGGTCGCCCGGTTTCGGGTCGATCGCTTCGCGGGTGCGGCGCCGCCAATAGGGGGTGACGCCGAGACTGAGCACGTCATTGGTGAGGTCGTATCGAGTCGAGACGCGGTCAAACATCGCCGAGACTTCGTCCGGCCGTTTCTCAAGATCGACGTGATGCATGCTGTCTATCCTACGTGTCCGCGCGGGCGCTTGCCCGGCGTGCAACTAAGCCGGTTGCGAACCGGGTGCTGAGTGACGGTCGTCCGCCGATACTCTAGAAGGCGATGGATGAGCTACCGCAGCTGCGCGTTGTGTCGCGACCAATTGATTCGCCGGCCGAGCTCCTGCAATTTGCGGATGCACGGCACCCACTGGTGATGGTGCGGCGCGGCGAGGGGCTGGTGGGCCGCGGCGTTGCGGTGCGCGCCGAGTTTTCATCGAAGGGCCAGGTTTCGCAGGCCCGGCAGTGGTTTGCGAAACTCACCGCAGCCGCGAGCGTTGATGATTCGGTGCGGCTGCCCGGTAGCGGCCTGGTGGCGTTCGGTTCGTTCAACTTTGACGACCGCGATGCCGCACCATCGCATGTGGTGGTGCCCGAAACCATTGTTGGCCGACGCGGTGACCGCGCTTTTATCACGCAGATCAGCACCGCGGATGCTCCAGCGCACACGATCGCGGCGCCGGCACAGCCGCTCGGCCCCGATCCACGCTGCGATCTCGTAGCTCCGACCGGTGAACGCGAACGGCACCACACCGCGGTTGCCGATGCCATCGCCCGCATCCGCCGCGGCCAGCTGCAAAAGGTGGTGGTGGCGCGCCGAGCAACCGGGCGCATCCGCCCCGATGCCGATCTGCGCCACCTGCTCTATCGGCTCGAAAAAAACTACGGCGGCACCTGGATTTACGCGGTTTCCGGGATGATTGGGGCCAGCCCCGAAATGCTCGTGCGGGTGCTCGATGGCGAAGTGGCCGCGCGGGTGCTCGCCGGCACCACACCGCGCGGCAGCAATGCGGGTTCGGACGCGGCGGCTCGTGAAGCCCTGCGAGTATCGGCAAAAAACCGTGCCGAACACCGTTTTGCGGTCGAATCGGCACTCGCCTCGCTTGGCCGACTCGACTCGCATGACGACCCCGCCGGCGGGCTCACCGCATCCCCCGAACCGTTCCTTTTGCAGCTGCCGAATGTGTGGCATCTGGCGAGCGATCTGCGCGGCCGCATGCCCGCGGGCGCGAGCCCGCTCGACCTGGTTGAGGCACTGCATCCCACCGCCGCCGTGGGTGGTACGCCCACCGCCGCGGCCGTGGACGCCATCCGGGAACTTGAGGGATGCGACCGCGGCCGCTACGCCGGGCCCACCGGTTGGGTGTCGGCCGCTGGTGACGGCGAGTGGGTGGTGGCGCTACGCGGCGCACAATTTGCCGACGATGGCGAAGTTGTTGCTTTCGCGGGTGGCGGGATTATGGCCGCATCCCAACCCGATGACGAGTGGCTCGAAACCGAGGTAAAACTCGCACCGGTTCGGACTGCGCTCGAAACTGAACGCTAACGACGGTCACCAGCGGCCGTGCGCTACGACTGCGCCAGCCGCTGCCGCTCAGTTTCTTGGTCGAAGCTCGCTGCGGGCCACTGCGGGTCGATTCGGCGCAGCTCGTGCTGCACGATGCTTTTTACCGCCAGGCGCGCGTACCACTTCTTATTGGCCGGAATCACGAACCAGGGCGCAACCGGTGTTGAGGTGCGCTCAAGCGCGATCTGATAGGCCTCGGCGTATTCATCCCAGCGGGCGCGCTCATCAATATCGCCCGGGTTGTACTTCCAGTGCTTGTCGGGACGGTCGATCCGCTCGAGCAACCGCTCGGCCTGCTCATCCCGGTCGATGTGCAGCATGAACTTGAGCACCCGGGTGCCCGAGTCGACCAGCTCACGCTCAAATTCCACGATGGCGCCGTAGCGCCGATCGATTTCATCAGCGGGCGCATACTGATGCACCCGCTGCACCAGCACATCCTCGTAGTGCGAGCGGTCAAACACCCCGATGCGACCGGGCTTCGGGAGCTGTTTGCGGATGCGCCAAAGAAAATCGTGCTGTAGTTCTTCTTCGGTGGGAGCCTTAAACGAGGCGATCTGCAGCCCCTGCGGATCAACCGACCCGAACACGTGCCGCACAATGCCGCCCTTGCCGGCCGCATCCATACCCTGCAACACCACGAGCAGGCTCGGGGCATCGTCAAGCCCCGCACGGGCGCGCGCATACATGCGCTCTTGCAAGTCAGCCATCTCGGCATCCCGGGCGCTGAACAATTGCTGCCCCTCGAGCTTGGCATCGGCCCCGGTGAACCCCGGAGTCGAGTTCGGGTCGATATCGGCCAGACGGAACCCGGCTCCCACCTCGAGCCCGCGCAGCTGCGAAAGATCGACGGGAACATCCATACCTTTTTTCTTAGCCACCCTGCGATTCTAAATCGCCGGTCACCGGCCAGCCTGGCAGCGGCAAAGGGTCGCTAGCGCGGCAGCGGCACGGCGATAATCTTGCGGGCTGAGCGCTGATCGGTCAACGCTGCTTCGAGCGTCCCGCGGGTATCGGCGAGTTCGTACTCCCAGCCGTAGGCTCTGGCAATTGCCTCAATATCGAGAGTGAGCGGTGTGAATTGCACCCGCTCGTAGGCCGCGGCTTCGGCCGTTTTCCGCACCTCGAGGCTGTCGAACAGACTACCGCCGCCATCAACGCCGACGATGATCTGCATCCGAGGCGCCAGCTCGCCACCCTGTCCCACGAGCAGCGACGAAGCATCGTGGGCAAAGGCGATATCACCAATCAGCAGCCGAGTGGTGCCGGTCGCAGCGCGTTCGTCACCGCCGAATTGGCTGGCCGTCGCCACCCCGAGCGCGGTGGCAATCGTGCCGTCGATACCGGCGAGTCCGCGGTTGGCGTGCACCCGGATGCGCTTACCCGGCACCTGAGCGTCAAGATCGCGAATCAGCCGCGAGGCCGCCACCACCAACCGGTCGTGCGGCCAGGTGACCCGCCACACCGCATCCGCCAGCAGTCGGCGGTGCACCGGTTCGCGAGACACCGCCAGCTCGGTACGACCAAAGCGCGCCCGCTCGCGCGAATCGCTGCTGCGTGAGGCGGCAATATCCGGCGCTTCGGGGTCGGTATCGCGGGCGAGTTCGAGTTCGCAGGATGCGTGCAACCAACCTTGCAGCCACTCATCGGCCTCGGCCCGCAGCTCCATCGCCTCGCAGCGCGAAAGCAATCGCGTTGCCGCGAACGCGGTTACCCGCAGCAGGTCAATATGTTCTTCACCGCCCGGGCGCAGTGGCGGCATCGCAGGGTCGTCTACCACCACTACTCGCACGCCGGGGCGCTGCACGAGCGCATTGGTTTCGCGGCTGAGAGTGGGATGCCCATAAACGATCACCAGGTCGATACTGTCGCGCAGCCCCGGAATCGGGCTGTTGGCGCCGAGCAGATCACGGTAGGCAACCACCACGTTGCGGCCATATCGGGCGCCGCTCGACACCTCAGCGATGAGCGGCCAGCCGCCCTTGCGGGCAACCTGTTCGGCTTCGGCACCAGCTCGATCGCCGGCGATTACGATTGCGCGCGGATAGTCAACCGGATCAATTTCGAGGATGCGTTCGGGATCGGGCTGACGTTCAGAGACCGGCTGAGTTTCGGACGCAGTCGCTGGCGAGCGGTTTGCAGATCCGTGCGCCAGCTCACGGGTGATGGCGGCGGCCAGTTTGTCACTCAGCCCGCGCGGCCCGGTGCCGAAATGGATGCGGCGGTCACCGTCTTCGGGAAGATCGTGCGTGGCGGGTTCGGCGGTGCCACGGAACCGGTTGGGGGTCGACAGCTCGGGAATTGCGCCCGAGAGCGGTTCGCGCATCGCGAGATTGCAATGCAACGGGATGCGAGTGCTGGCGATTTGTTCGCCCAACGCTCGCCAGTCGGCAAAGTTGTCGACTGCGTCGGCTTCGCTCGGTGCCGCGAGCGATCGCGTGGGGAGCAGCGGACCAAAAATACCGGGCTGGGTGGTTGTCTGGTTGGATCCCGTACCAACGAGTTCGGCGGGCCGGTCGGCCGTGATAGCCACAAGCGGCACCCCGGCGTGGTGAGCCTCGAGCATCGCCGGATGCAGATTGGCAACGGCCGTACCAGAGGTGACGATCACCGGCGCCGGACGCAGTGATTCGCGCGCGAGTCCGAGCGCAAAAAACGCCGCCGCTCGCTCATCGAGGCGCACGTGCAGGCGGATCGTACCGAGCTGTTCGAGTTTGGCGGCGACCAGCGCAAAAGCCTGTGACCGCGACCCCGGACAGACCACCACATCATGCACCTGATCGGTGGCCGCGGTGAGCAGCGCCACCGCAGCGGCAACGGCAGGAACCGTCATTGGCGTTTGGCCTCGTCACCCGCGTCGCCATGGCCCTCTTCATCATCGCTGGGCTGCTGATCAATATTTGAGGGGTGGTTTTTCATGGTGTCACGTCGAGCCTGCTCGATTTCGGCGTCGAGCTGGCGCATCTGCTCTTCAAGGTCACGGATACGCGCATCGTGCTCGGTGTCGCGACGCAGCTGGTCGAGATAGGCGATGTCTTCATCCGGCACCACCGGCTGTGCACCCGTATCGACAGATTGTTTACCCATGAACATCCACAGCAGCGCACCCACGACCGGCAAGAACAGGATGACAACCAGCCAGATAGGCTTCTGAAACACCCTGGTGCGACGTGCATCGGTCATGGCGCAGTCGACGATTGAGTACACCGTCAAGACGGTGACCACAACGGCAACCACAATGAGAGCACGAGACATACCGTCAGTCTACGAGCACCCGCCTGGATGCATCCGTTATACCGGCGCCCCGGTCGTCCATGCATTTGCCAGGCCAGCCGACCTGGGCGTCCGCGCACTGACCCGGCCGCGTAGACTTGCCGGCATGACCGCGACCCGCGCTTGGATTATCTACACCCTTACCCGACTGGGCAGCTTTGTCGTGCCGTTCGTGGCAATCATGCTCATCCTGCCCGATTGGCAGTGGAACTGGCTGGTCGGCATCGCGGTGGGCGCCGTGGTGAGCGCGAGCATTTCACAGATTTTTTTGTCGAAGCACCGCGCGGTGATGGCCGAGCAGCTGGCCGCTCGCCGCGCCGAAAAAGTTGACCACCGGGCACCGATCGATATTGAAGAGGATGCGCTGCTCGACGAGTACGAAGCGGCGCAGGCCGAGTCGACGGCTGCTGCCACCGACGAGGGCTCGGCCACCGACAACGATCGCTAGTACGGCGTCGGCGCGAACTGCATGAACGGCACCACGATGCCGATCGCCATCAGGATCGCCCACACGAGCGACCCCAACGAGGTGAGCTTGAGCGCCAACACGAGTTCGCGCGGCGAGCGACCGGTGAGGCCAATGATGATCGCCGGGATGAGGATCAGCAGCGAAAACAGCGACAGATACACGCGCGGGTAGAGCAGCCCGAACATCACGGTCGCGGCAAACGGCAGCACGGTCAGCACCGCAAAAGTGATGCGCGCCGGAATATCCCCGATTAGCACCGCCAGCGTGCGCTTGCCCGCAACCGCATCCTGGTCAATATCGCGCACATTGTTGATCATCAGCACGGCGCACGAAAAAAGGCCCGCAGCGGTCGCCAAAATCCAGGTGTCTTGCGGCACGGCGAGAATCTGCACATAGGTGGTGCCGACAGTTGCCACCAGGCCGAAAAAGACAAATACGAACACTTCGCCGAGCCCGTAATAGCCGTAGGGATGCTTACCACCGGTGTAAAACCAGGCCGCCAGGATGCACAGCGCACCCACCGCGAGCAGCCACCACTGCCCGGTCACCACACACAGGGCGAAACCAACCAGCGCGGCTGCCGCGAAGCATCCAAATGCCACATTGCGCACGAGTTTCGGCTCAACGCGCCCCGAACCGGTGAGTCGCGGGGGCCCCTGTCGATAGTCGTCGGTGCCGCGGATACCGTCGGAGTAGTCGTTGGCGTAGTTCACCCCAATTTGCAGCAGCAGCGCCACCGCGAGCGCCGCCAGCGCGCGCACCCAGTGATATTCGCCGGGGGCGGCTGCCAGTGCCGCGGCAGTGCCGAGCAGCACCGGCACGGCGGCCAGTGGGAGGGTGCGCAGCCGGGCGCCCTCGATCCAATCGCCGATCGTTACCGGGCCCTGCTCGACTGCCGTTTCGACGTGGCGTTTGCGCTGGGTGGGATTGTGCTTGTTTTGCTGGCTGCGTTTACTCACGGCAACGATTGTCGCACTCAGTTACAAAAATGGGCGTGCTCGGCGGCGATTTGCTCAAGCTGCCGGCGATCGGGTTTGCCGCTGCTCAGCCGCGGCAGCTCGGGTATTTCAACCAGCAGCACCGCTCGCGCGGCCCGCCCGAGCGGCGCACAGGCATCCCGCACCGCTGTCGGTATGGATGCGATCGTCGCCGCAGCGGCAGCCGGGTTCGGCACCACAATTGCTACCGACTGGCCCCATTCGGGATGAGCCACCGGCACCGCAACCGCTTGCTCAAATCCCGGCACAGTCTGCACGGCACGTTCGACCGCGCCGAGATGCACTTTTTCGCCACCCGAAATAATCACCTGGTCGATACGTCCGGTCACTCGCACCCGCTGGCATCCGGATGCATCGCTGACCGTGCCGTGATCGTTCGTGCGGTACCAGCGCACACCGTCGACAGTCACAAAGCTGCGGGCCTGACGCTCGGGGTCGCCGAGATAGCCGAGCGCGAGCTGATCGCCGCCGAGCCAGATTTCGCCGTCAACTTCGCGCACCCGCACGCCCGGAAGCGCCTCGCCGTTGTAGACGCAGCCGCCCGCGGTTTCGCTGGCACCGTAGGTGGTCACCACTGGCCAGCCGCGCTCGCGGGCCGCGGCAAGCTGTGCCGGCGGGGTTTGCTGCCCGCCAACGAGCACCGCGCTAAAGCGTTGCATCACCCGGTCGATGTCAGCGGCAAGCGCCGCGTCGTCGGCAGCGGCAGCGAGTAGCCGCTGCAGCTGCACCGGCACGAGGCTCGTATAGCGGGCGGCTGTGGTCAGCTGCTTTGCGGCGGCCACAAATGCGGCGGCAGTAAACCTGCCCTCGAGCACCACGGGCTGCGTTTTGGCGAGGATGGAACGCACGAGCACCTGAGCCCCGGCGATGTAGTGGGTGGGCAGGCACAGCAGCCACTGCCGCGATTCCGGCACCTTGCCTGTGCGCGCATCACACCAGCGATAGGTTGCGGTAGCGCTGGCTCGTAACGCCGCCGTGCTCAGTGCGACGCGCTTGGGCGTGCCGGTTGAGCCACTCGTCTCAATCACCAGGGCAATATCACCGGCGGCCGACTCGACACCGTTCGCGGATGCATCTGCGCCCCAGCTCACTGTTGCCCAGTTCGCCGCGCTCCGGTCGCGTGGCAGCACCGGTGCACCGCCGGCAAGCGCTTCCCGCAGCGCGGCAAACACCTCGACAACGTCTCGCGAGTCGATTTCGCGCAGCGCCGGCGGCTCGCCGATCGTTGCAGATTCGCCGGCCACTAGAAGTGCCAGGGGTACGGCGACCAGTCGGGGTCACGCTTTTCGAGGAACGAGTCGCGCCCCTCCACCGCCTCGTCGGTGCCATAGGCCAGGCGCGTCGCCTCACCGGCAAACACCTGCTGGCCCATCAGCCCGTCATCGGTGAGGTTGAACGCAAATTTGAGCATCCGAATGGCCGTTGGCGATTTGCCCAGGATGGTTTGCGCCATTTTCAATGCCTCGGTTTCGAGCTCGGCATGCGGCACCACCCGGTTGACCGCACCCATCTCGTAGGCGCGCTGGGCATCATAGGTTTCGGCCAAAAAGAACGCCTCGCGGGCAAATTTTTGTCCCACCTGCTTGGCAAAATAGGCCGAGCCGTAGCCCGCATCGAACGACCCCACATCGGCGTCAGTCTGCTTAAAACGCGCGTGCTCGCGAGATGCGATGGTCAGATCGGTCACCACATACAGTGAGTGTCCGCCGCCGGCGGCCCAGCCGTTCACCACCGAGATGACGACCTTCGACATCGTGCGAATCAGCCGCTGCACCTCGAGAATGTGGAGGCGCCCCGAGCGGGCGGCGTCGATCGAGTCTGCGGTGTCGCCGTCGGCGTAGCGGTAGCCGTCACGGCCGCGGATGCGCTGGTCGCCGCCCGAGCAAAACGCGTAACCGCCGTCCTTCGGGCTCGGCCCGTTCCCGGTGAGCAGCACCACGCCCACACGGGGGTTGCAGCGGGCGTCATCAAGGGCCCGGTAGAGCTCATCCACTGTTTGTGGGCGGAACGCGTTACGCACCTCGGGCCGGTCAAAAGCGATTCGCGCCACCCGACCGGAAGTGTCGAGGTGATAGGTAATGTCGTCAAAATCGAAGCCATCAACCTCGCGCCAGCGGGTCGGGTCAAAAGTATCTGAAAGCGGATGCGCCATAGCAACTACCGTAGCGGCAGTCGCCACAGCATCCGCTACCAGTCGATGGGAGCGTACGGCAGCTGGCCGCCGTTAATGATCAGCTGCCAGATGGTGTTGCCGACCAGCCAGGCCGGTGCCGCACCAAAAAAGAAACTCAGCAGGAAAGCCGCGATGCCGATGCCTCGGCCGGCGTTGAACACCACCGCATACAGCGCCAGCGTGATGGCAGCAAAGCCAAGCAGCCCGGCCACCAGCAGCCACATTGAAATTTCAAACTGGCGTGAGAGCCCAAAGAAGTTGAAGACGTACAGTGCCACGATGATGTCGGCGACCATCGTCATCACACCGAGGAAAAACGCCCAGTGACCGACTCGCCAGCTAAACGGGTTCAGCAGCTGCTCGGCCACCGGCACCGGCACCTCAGTTGCGTGCCGGTACTGTGGGCGCCGCTGGGCAGCTGCCTGGTCGATCATTGTCATCCTTGCAAGTATAGTTCGCATGCTGATCGACCTGCCAGAGCTGTTCGCCCGCACCCACATCGTTTCGCTACCGCTGCGCACCCGGTTCCGCGGCGTGACGCACCGCGAAGCAGCACTGTTTGCCGGGACCGCCACGGTGGCGGGGCAGCCGGTGTGGTCGGAGTTTTCGCCGTTCCTCGAGTATGAGGTGCCCGAAGCCGCCACCTGGTTGGCGGCGGCGCTCGAATACGGATTTGACCCGGCACTACCGCGGTTCGAGTCGGGTTCGGTGCTCGTGAATGCCACCGTGCCCGCGGTCACGGCAGCCGAGGTGCCGCGGGTGCTCGCGCGCTTTGGTAACTGCGAAGTAGTCAAGGTGAAAGTTGCCGAGGCCGGCCAGCAGCTGCGCGACGATCTCGCGCGACTCGAAGCGGTGCAGGATGCGCTGCCCGGCGCTCGCGTGCGGATCGATGCGAATTGCGGCTGGTCACTGGATGCGGCAGAGGATGCGCTGGTTGCCATCGCGGCAGCCGGAATCGATCTCGAATATGCCGAGCAGCCGGTGGCCACGGTCAGCGAGCTCGCGCAATTGCGCGACCGGCTGCGCCAACGCGGTATCGCAACGCGCATCGCCGCCGACGAGTCGGTACGCAAGGCGAGCGATCCACTCGCAGTGGCTCGCGCGGGCGCGGCCGATCACGTGGTGGTAAAAGTGCAGCCGCTGGGTGGCATCGCCCGTGCCGCCGAGGTGGTGGCACAAACCGGGCTCAGCGCCACGGTTTCGAGCGCACTCGAAACTTCGGTTGGCACGGTGATGGGCGCCCAACTGGCTGCCCGGATGCCCGAACCTCGATTTGCTGCCGGGCTCGGCACCGTGTCGCTATTTGCTGCCGACGTGCTTGAGCATCCCCGCGTGCCCGAAAACGGCCGCATCTCGCTCGCACCCGCCGTGCCCTCCGCGGCGCTACTGGCCGAGCACGCTGCCGCACCCGAGCGGCAACACTGGTGGCGCGAACGCATCACGCACTGCTACCAACATCTCGCCGCAAATGAATAGCGCGGCCGAGCGGGCTTGACGCAGTGGTTTAGAGACCGCTGTAGGCGTGCAGCCCCTTAAAGAACACGTTCACGACGGCAAAGTTGAACAGCACCGTAAGGAAGCCCACGATCGACAGCCAGGCCGAGGGCTTACCGCGCCAGCCGTGCGTGGTGCGGGCGTGCAGGTAACCGGCGTAGACCACCCAGATGATGAAGGTCCACACCTCCTTGGTGTCCCATCCCCACGGGCGGCCCCAGGCGCGCTCCGCCCAGATCGCACCGGCCACGAGCGTAAAAGTCCACAGGATAAATCCGACCACGTTGACGCGGAAGGCCAGGTCTTCGAGCCGCACACTGGTGGGCAGGGCGGTCAACGGGCCGCCACTGACAAGGCCGCTACGCACGCGCGCTTCTCGACGATGCTGGAAAAGCTGCAGCGTTGACAGCCCAAAACCAAGCGCCAAAAAGCCGGTTGATAGCGTTGCCACGAACACGTGGATAACCAGCCACACCGACTGCAGTGCCGGCTGCAGCGGCGCCACCGGCACATAAAAACTGATGAGCGCAATGCCGAGAGTCAGCGTGGTGAACCCGGTGATAAATGCACCCAAAAATCGCAGGTCTTGCCACAGCTGCACGAGCAGGAACACCGCCACGATCAGCAGGGTCGCGGTGAGCCAAAACTCGTACATATTGGCCCACGGCACTCGTGCGGCGGCAATTCCGCGCAGCACATCGCCCACCAGGTGCAGCACCCAGGCGGCCACGGTGAGCACCATTGCTACCGGCAGCAGCTTGGTCGACTTCGAGTCTTTCCACATTGGCTCAGCGCTGCGATTGGCGCTCACACCACTGCCGACATCGTTACGCTTTGCCACCGTGATACCGGCGTCGCTCGCGGCTGACGAGCCACCGGCAATTGCGGCGCCCACGAGTTCACGGTTGCGGGCCGTGGCACCGGCCGCCGATGACTGCTTCGCGGCGGCTGCGGTCTTCGATCCGCGCATTGCAAAATCGAGCGTGAACGTGACGAACGCCACAGCGTACACCGCCATTGCGATGTAAACGAAAACGTCCGACCAGTCCGACAACACCTGTGTCACTGTAGATCCCTTCGAGAGTCTGCCTTCCAGGATACAAGCACCGCCGTGTGCTCGTCCACGAGTGAGTTGACCGCGCGAGCGAGCTGATGGTCTTCACCACGGGCAAGCCCGGCATATTCGACGAGCACACCACCCTCGTGTTCGCGAGCCGCCACCCACACACGGCGACGCGGCACCAGCAGCGAACCGATCAGCCCGAGGATGCTCAACGCCACAAAAATACCGCCGGGGATGCGAGTGTGGTCGCTGTGCACGTTGAATGAGGCATAGCGGTGAATCTCGGCATCCATCGTGATGGTGCCGAGCCCGTTCGGCAGCTCGACCGTCTCACCGGGATGCAATTGCAGCGGCTTCACATCGAGGTCGCGCGCGGCAATCGGCGTGAGGTTTTCGGTGTCGAGCGAATACACCGACACCGGCATTCCCGTGTCGAGACCGAGATCCCCCGTATAGACATTGAGGGTCAGCAGCGGGTTGCGCAGGTCTTGATGATCGGATGCGAACGCCCCCGACTCAAGTTCGTGAGCCGACGGATAAAAAAAGCCGAGCATCCCCACCTGCTCTGAAAGTCCATCCGGCACCTTCACCACACCGGTAGAGGTGAGGAACTGGTCTTGCGGAATGAACACGATCGAGTCGCGAAAAACCACCTCGCCGGTGGGGTTGCGCACCGTAATGGTCGGCGCATAACCGTTGGCGAGCAAATAAATATCATTGCCGTCGATTCGCAGAGGCGAGTTGACCTTGACGTTGTGTTTGCTCGGCTCCTCACCGGGCAGCTGCACAGTGACCTGCGCGTCATAGTCAAGCGGTAGACCCAGATGCTCTTGGTCTTGAGTTTCATAGGTGACGTCAAGTTTTTCGAGACGCAACGAAAACGGCTTCAGCTGGTCGGGGTTAAAAAAACGATCGGGACTGAAGGATGAATAGCTCACCAGGCCGTTCACAAACGTTTGTCCCTCAACCAGCACCCGCTGGCCGTGCCAGTTGAATCCAGAAAGCAAGCCGACCGACACGATCAGCCCGAGCATCCCGCCGTGAAACAGCAGGTTGCCGGTCTCGCGCAAATAGCCGCGTTCGGCCGACACCGAAACAGTCCCGCGCGACTCATAATCCGCGACGCGATAGCGCCGCCGCCCCAGCACTTCTTTTGCCGCCGCGACGACTTCGGCCTCGCGCCCGGCCCAGCGCTCATCCAACCGCACTGTCGCATACGCATCCAGGCGCGATAGTCGTGCCGGGGTGCGTGGCGGAGCCGACCGCAGTGCCTTCCAGTGATGCACCAGGCGAGGCACGATACAGCCGACCAGCGACACAAATAGCAACATGTAGATGGCCGAAAACCACCACGATGTGTAGACGTTGAACAGCTGCAGCTTGTCGAGCAGCGGCGCGATATCGGGCTTGTCGTTAAACCAGGTGGTGACGCCATTCGGGTCACTCGAACGCTGCGGCACGAGCGAACCGGGCACCGCCGCAACCGCCAGCATCAGCAGCAAAATGAGTGCCGTGCGCATGCTCGTAAGCCACGCCCAGGCACTGCGCCAGCCGCGCACCAGCGGATTGTTCGCGCGGGATGCACGCGCAGATTTCGAGGCCGAGCGTTCGACAGCGGGTGCGGAATCAGATTGGTGTGACATAGCCGGGAAGTACTGCTCCGAGTTGCGATATGAGGGCACTCCAGGCGCCGGTCACCATCAGCAGACCGATGAGCACCAGGATGCTACCCCCGATGATATTGATGATGCGCACATGCCGCTTCAGCCAGCCCAGCCAGCGGGTCGCCGCCTGCCAACCGAAAGCCGCCAGCACAAAAGGCGCCCCCAAGCCCAGACAGTAGGCAAAAGCCAGCAGCGCGCCACGCCACGCAGACGCCTCTTGAAACGACAGCGACTGGATGGCTACGAGCGTCGGCCCCAAACACGGCGCCCAGCCCAGCCCAAACACCATGCCCAATAGCGGCGCTCCCAGCAGCCCCGCGGGGGCGGCACGCAGTCGCAGTGTGCGCTGCAGCGGGGTCACCAGGCCGAGAAATACGACGCCCATGAGTATGACGACCACACCCAACACCCGGGTGATGGGATCTTGCCAGCGCAAAAACAGCACCCCGAGCTGCCCGAAAGCGGCCCCGGTAATCACGTAGATCACCGAAAAGCCGAGCACAAATAGCAGCGATCCGAGCACCACACGACCGCCGTCGCGGCGCTGCGGCGTCACAGCGCGCTGCTGAGTCACAGCGCTGGCGGCGCTTTTTTTAGCGCCGGTGTTGTCTGCATCCGATGCCGCACGCACGGCCACACCCTCGGTGGCCGACACCTCGGTGGTTGCGCCAATCAGCCCCAGATAGGCCGGCACCACCGGCAGCACGCAGGGGGATGCAAACGAAACCAATCCCGCCAAAAGTGCTAGCGGAAGCGCCACCACAAGCTGCCCGCTGACGATAATTTCGCCGGGCGACGCAGCCAAAACCTCAATCATCAAGCAGCGTTTTCTTCGAGCACCCGATCAATCATCGCCCCGAGCACCGAAGGATCGGCCACACCGCGGATCACCGCAGCCACCCGCCCCTCGCGGTCGAGCACGAGGGTTGAGGGGATCGCCTGCGGCGGCACATTATCGGCAAAGGCCAGCCGCACCTCGGCGTCATTGACATCAATGATCGACGGGTAAGTCACACCAAACTCGCTATTAAACGAATTAATGGTTTCGGCCTGGTCGTAGACGTTTACCCCGACGAAGTGCACCCGCTGTTCGGCGTACTTCTGATGCACTTGTTCAAGATCTTCGGCCTCTGCCCGGCAGGGCGGACAGGCGGCGTACCAAAAATTGACCACAACCACATCGCCGACGAGCTCATCGCTCGAGATCGCGGCGCCGTCAGAGGTGGTGCCGCCATACACAACCGGTGCGGCACGCTCGCCGGGAACAAACTCCTGCCAAGAGCCGTCGCCGGCAACATATCCCTGTTCTTCCGAAGCGGCGTACTTGTCAGCCAGTGAGTCATTCGTGCAGCCGGCAAGCGCTCCCGCGACCAGCAGCAGGGCGGCTACCGCGCTCATCCGGCGGGCGGTGTATCGGTTCACACGGCTCCAAGGTCAGTGGCCCCAACCAGCAGTTCGGCTGCGGGTTCGCAGTAGTCAATTTCCTGCAGGTCGGTGGCGGGGTGGTACTGCAGCGTCGTCACGCTCGAAAGCGCGCAGCGACGGCGACCCGGATGATGCGCCAGCCGCTGCTGTGTTACGGCGCGATGCACCATCCAAATCGGCAGTTGGTGACTTACCACGATAACATCGCGACCCGCAGCCGCTACGGCCTGCTCGCGCAGTGCCGTAAGCATCCGGTCCGTAATGCTGCGAAACGGTTCACCCCAGCTCGGCCGCAGCGGGTTGCGCACCAGCGGCCAATTCCGGGGCGATTTCAGCGCGGTGCTGATGCGCGTGCCAGCAAACCGGTTCCACGGTTCAATAACCCGCTCATCTGCTTCGGCGCTCACACCGAAGGCGCGCTCGATCGGCGCCATCGACTCACGGGTGCGCTGCAGCGGCGACACCACGAGTTTCGGATCTTCAGTGACGCCAGCCAGGTGGTCGGCCGCCAGCTGCGCCATGGCCGCACCGCGAGCGCTCAGCCCATAGCCGGGTAGCCGCTCATACAGCACATGGTCGGGGTTATCGACCTCACCGTGACGAACCAAAAAAACCCGCTGTTCTCGCATACCGATGCAGTCTAGATGCGCCGCCCTAAACACGGCCGATGCGGGCCGCTCGAGGCGCCTTTTTACCGAGGATTTCCGGGCCGTGAGCGCGTAAACTAGAGCCGGAGGGCTCACGAGGCCATCCAAAGCATCCACAACGACGCAACGAGAGTAGTGATGCAATGACTCAGCCGCAGTTTTCTCACCTCGACATCGCCACCGAACCAGCCTGGCGGGGCTTCGCCCCGGGCGTTTGGAACGAGTCGATCGACGTGCGCGATTTCATCCAGCGCAACTACACGCCCTACGACGGCGACGCGAGCTTCCTCGAGGGGCCAACCGAAAAGACCCTGCGCGTGTGGGACACGCTCGAGCGCGACTATCTGTCGGTGGAGCGCCGCAAGCGCGTTTACGACGTCGACACCGACACCCCGTCGGATATTGATGCGTTCCCGGCTGGCTACATCAGCGAGGACGACGACGTGATCGTCGGCCTGCAAACCGATGTTCCCCTCAAACGCGCCATGATGCCCTTCGGCGGCTGGCGCATGGTTCGCACCGCGATCGAAGAGGCGGGCAAAGAAGTTAATCCCGATGTCGAACGCATCTTCACCCGCTACCGCAAGACGCACAACGATGCCGTATTCGACATCTACACACCGCGCATCCGGGCCGCCCGCAGCTCGCACATCATCACCGGCCTGCCCGACGCCTACGGGCGCGGCCGCATCATCGGCGATTACCGTCGCGTCGCGCTCTACGGTGTTGACGCACTGATCGAAGAAAAACAGCACGCCAAAGACTCGGTGGCAGACAAACCGTTCAGCGAACACTGGGCTCGCTACCGCGAAGAGCACTCCGAGCAGATCAAGGCGCTGAAGAAGCTGCTGCACCTGGGCGAAGTGTACGGGCTCGAGCTCGGCCGTCCGGCACGGAACGCTAAAGAGGCGGTGCAGTGGACCTATATGGCTTACCTCGCCGCGGTGAAAAGCCAGGACGGGGCCGCGATGTCGTTCGGTCGCCTCTCGGCATTTTTCGACATCTACTTTGAGCGTGACTTCGCCGAGGGCACCCTCACCGAATCGGAGGCCCAGGAAATCATCGATGCGTTGGTGATCAAGCTGCGCATCGTGCGGTTCCTGCGCACCATTTCGTACGACCAAATCTTCTCGGGCGACCCCTATTGGGCAACCTGGACAGACGCCGGTTTCGGTGAGGACGGCCGCTCGCTAGTCACCAAGACCTCGTTCCGGCTGTTGCAGACGCTGATGAACCTCGGCCCGGCACCCGAGCCGAACATCACCATCTTCTGGGACCCAAACCTCCCCGAGGGCTACAAGGATTTTTGTTCGAAAGTGTCGATCGAGACCTCGTCGCTGCAGTACGAATCCGATCGTCAGATTCGCGAACAGTGGGGTGACGATGCGGCAATCGCCTGCTGTGTCTCGCCCATGCGCGTCGGCCGCCAGATGCAGTTTTTCGGCGCCCGCGTCAACGCCGCGAAAGCACTGCTGTACGCCATCAACGGCGGCCGCGATGAGATGAGCGGTAAGCAGATCGTCGAGGGCTACGAGCCGGTGCAGGGCGACGGCCCGCTCGACTTCGACGATGTGTGGGAGCGTTACGAGCACATGCTCGACTGGGTTATTGGCACCTATGTTGAGGCCCTCAACATCATCCACTACTGCCATGACCGCTACGCCTACGAGGCCATCGAAATGGCACTGCACGACAGCGAAATTGTTCGCACCATGGGATGCGGTATCGCCGGCCTGTCGATCGTGGCCGACTCGCTCGCGGCAATTAAGTACGCCAAGGTCACCCCGGTGCGCGACGAAACCGGGCTCGTGGTCGACTACATCACCGAGGGAGATTTCCCGGTGTACGGCAACGATGACGACCGGGCTGACGACATTGCCGCCACTGTCGTGCACACCATCATGAGCAAGCTCAAGGAGGTGCCGATGTACCGCGATGCGATTCCCACGCAGTCGGTGCTGACCATCACCTCCAATGTTGTGTACGGCAAGAACACCGGCTCGTTCCCCTCGGGGCACGTTGCCGGCACCCCGTTCTCGCCGGGCGCCAACCCCGAGAACTCCATGGACACACACGGCATGGTCGCGTCGATGCTCAGCGTCGGCAAGCTCGACTACAACGACGCCCTCGACGGCATTTCACTCACCAACACCATCACCCCGCAAGGGCTGGGCCGCACCCCAGACGAACGCGTTCGCAACCTGGTCGGCATCCTCGACGCCGGCTTCATCATGCAGGATTAGGAGAATCAACAATGTCGGTTAAAAGCTTTGAAGAACGACTCGCCTCGATGCACAAAAACCGCTCCGAAAACAATATGGAGTCGGGTCTCTACCACGCCAATATCAACGTGTTGAACCGCAACACCCTCGAGGACGCCATGGAGAACCCCGAAAAGTATCCCAACTTGACGGTGCGGGTTTCGGGGTATGCCGTGAACTTTGTGAAGCTCACTCCCGAGCAGCAGCGTGACGTACTCAACCGCACCTTCCACCAGCACGCCTAATCGGTTCGCTCGTGGCCATCAACATCACTGAACTGCCGCAGGGCCCGCGTCGCGTTGGCGCGGGCCTTGACGGCGTTGACGACCTCGATCTTGAACGGCATGAGCGGCTGTCAACGATCCGCGCTGGTGAGCTCGGGTCGGTTCACTCGTGGGAGCTGGTCACCGCGGTTGATGGGCCGGGAACTCGACTCACGATCTTTTTCGCGGGATGTCCGCTGCGCTGCCTCTATTGCCACAACCCCGACACGCTGTACGCGAAAGACGGGCAGGATGTGGCGCTGGGTGAGCTGGTAAGCCTGGTCAAGCGCTACCGCACCGTGTTCAATGCCACCGGCGGCGGGATCACACTCTCGGGTGGTGAGGTGCTGCAGCAGCCGCAGTTTGCGGCTCGGCTGTTGCGCGAGGCAAAAGCGCTCGGGGTGCACACCACCATTGACACGTCGGGTTTTTTGGGGCGCAATGTCACCGATGAGATGCTCGCGGATATCGATCTGGTGCTGCTCGATGTGAAGTCGGGGGATGAGGCCACCTACGAGCGCATCACCTCACGCCAGCTGGCGCCCACCATCGAGTTTGGTGACCGGCTCGCGGCGAGTGGCACCGAGATCTGGGGCCGCTTCGTGCTGGTTCCCGGCTACACGGATGCATACGACAACGTTGAGCGCGTGGCCGACATCATGGCGCGCTGGTCGACACTTTCACGCGCCGAGGTGCTGCCTTTTCACCAGATGGGCGCCGACAAGTGGAAGCGGCTCGGCCGCAAATACCAGCTCGAGGGTGTTGAGCCGCCCTCGCTTGAACTACTCGAGCGGGTGCGCGGGCAGTTCCGCGAGCGCGGCCTGACCGTCTACTAGCGGCATTTCGCCGCTTCGCGCTGCGCCCATTCTGCCCTGAGGTACACCCAAAACCCTCAGGGACACCGCTATTGCGGTGTCCCCAAGCCTCCGCGGTGTACCCAAGCATCCGCGGTGTACCCGAGCGTCGCGCGCATCCCGCGAGCTGCACACCCAGGCCCCGCGCATCCCCCACGCGCACCACACGCGCACCCGCTCTGTCGCTGCGGTACACCCAAAACCTCTCGGGTACACCCCTATTGCGGTGTACCCGAGCATCCGCGGTGTACCCGAGCATCCGCGGTGTACCCGAGCGTCACGCGCATGCCACGCGCATCTCGCGCGGTGCCACTTCCCGCATCTCACCCGCAAAATGGCACCGCAACCGACAAAAGGCACCCGCATACCGGTGCCACAAGTCAAAAGCGGTGTCACTTGCCGCTAGTGCCCACTGATGTGCGCGCGCATCCACCGTTCTGCCACTGCGGTACACCGAAAACCCCTCGGGCACACCGCTACTGCGGTGTACCCCAACACCCGCGGTGTACCCGAGCGCCAGCCTGCACACCCCTGCACCCTGCACCCTCGCACCGCGCCGCCCGCGCGCGTCCAACGCGGCGTCGCCAGCTTTTGTGCTCACGGCAAGATGCAACCACTAGGCTTAGATGCGTGACTGAACGTACCGTGATTTCGGCGCTTGCCGCCCTCGAAGAAGGCCCAGTAAAGGTTCAGGGATGGGTTGACACCGTCCGCGACCAGAAAAAAGTGCAGTTCATTGTGCTGCACGACGAGACCGGCGCATGCCAGCTCGTCAACCCGCGCACTGAAGATCGCGAGCACATTAGCGAGGTCATCTCGCCGCTCGCCAAGGGCACCATGCTCACCATCGAAGGCGATCTCAAGCACGATGAGCGTGTGAAGCTCGGCGGCCTCGAGGTCAAGATCTCGTCGATCACGGTCGAGTCGGCGGCACTCCCCGAAACCCCGATCGCCGATGATTCCGCCATCGACGTGCGTCTCGACTGGCGCTTCCTCGACCTGCGCACCGAGCGCAACAACCTCATGTTCCGCGTCCAGACCACGTTCGTTAACGCGATGCGCCAGTACTGGATTGAGAACGACTACATCGAAATTTTCACCCCGAAACTCATGGCCTCGGCATCCGAAACCAAGGCCGAACTGTTCGAGGTCAGCTACTTCGACCGCAAGGCCTACCTCGCGCAATCACCGCAGTTTTTCAAGCAGATGGCGCAGTCGGCTGGCTTCGGGCGGATCTTCGAAATTGGTCCCGTCTTCCGCGCCGACCCGTCCTTCACTTCACGTCACGCCACCGAATTCACCGGCGTCGATGCCGAGGTCTCGTGGATCAACTCGCACGAAGACGTGATGCAGATGCAGGAAGACCTCCTGCGCACCGCCCTCACCGCCGTCAAAGAAAAGCACGGCGACGACATCGAGCGCGTGTTCGGTGTCGAAATCAAGGTTCCCGGCCCCATCCCGCGGGTGCCGCTGCTCGAAGCCCGCAAGATTGTCGAATCGCGCGGCCACAAGTTTGAGCGCCAAGACCTCGACATGGATCCCGAGGGCGAGCGAGAGATCGGCCGCTGGGCACTCGAAGAGCACGGCTCCGAGTTCGTGTTCCTCACCGACTACCCCGCCTCGATCCGCCCCTTCTACCACATGCGACATGACGACGACGCATCCCTGACGAAGTCATACGACCTCATCTGGAACGGTGTTGAAATCTCCACCGGTGCACAGCGTGAGCACCGCATCGATGTGCTCGAGCAGCAGGTTACCGAAAAGGGGATGGATGCAGACGAGCTCGGTTTCTACCTCGACTTCTTCCGCTACGGCGCACCCCCGCACGGCGGTTTCGGTATGGGACTCGCCCGCATGATGATGCTCATGCTCCACCA
Source organism: Gulosibacter sp. GYB002 (assembly GCF_036577665.1). Lineage (NCBI taxonomy): Bacteria > Bacillati > Actinomycetota > Actinomycetes > Micrococcales > Microbacteriaceae > Gulosibacter > Gulosibacter sp. GYB002. Next base: position 231,219 of record NZ_JARBDD010000003.1, read on the forward strand.
ACCCAACCTGCGCGAGGTCACCTACCTGTTCCGTGGCCCGAACCGCCTCCAGCCTTAGGCATCCGGATCGACAAAATGCGTGCTTTGGCTGCCGAGTCTGATAGCAACGGGTCCACGCACCGTGTCCGCCGTCGCCACCACAAGGCGGCGGGCACGGGCGGGCAGCTAACCGGCAGCAGCCAGAGCATCAAACCGCGCTGGCTCGCGAAAGAAGCCCCCCGGCAATATCTCAGCTCTGCCGCCGCAGTGCTCACGATAGTGCCGCTGGCGATCTTTACGGGCATCCGTTTCGATATCACCGAGGGGATGCCTCGCTACCTCACGCAGGTCATCTACATTTACGCGGTCATCATGATCGTGTCGACACTGGTGTATGTGCCACTCACGCTGTTCGCTTTCCGACAGCTTTCGGGATCGGCGATGCGCCAAGTGGCCGCGTGGTCGTCACCTCGATCTGAAGCCGAACTAGCCACACAGCGACGCCGAGGAACCGGCGAGGTGGCCCAGGCAGTCGGATCAGCTTTCATCTCGCTCGCAATCGTGGTGATGCTGCTGAGCTCGACGCAATTGCGTGGCAATCTGCTGCTCTCGGTGTCGGCACTCGCCGGAGTCGCCTGCTCGTGGGTGCTCATCCTCGTCTCGTTTGCAGTGCGTTATCTGCGCGAGTGGGCGCTCGGCAGGCTCCACTACGACTTCGGCGAAGAACCACCCGTGTTCTCTGACATGGTGTTCCTCTCGCTGCAAATGTCGACCACCTACAACCTCGCCGGCGCCCAGCTACGCACAACTGCACTACGACGAGCCGCCACCGCACACAATCTCCTGGCGTTCGTGTTCAACACCGTGATTCTTGCGCTGCTCATCTCGGTGGCGCTCCCGTCGCTCGTGTAGCGCGGCTACAGGTCGGTGTGCAGCAGCACCGGGTTTTCAATGCGATCGGTCACATAGGTCAAGAACGCGCTGGCCGCATCCCCGTCGCACACCCGGTGATCGAACACGAAACTCACCGTCATCACGCGGCGCACGGCGAGCTCACCGTCCACCACCCACGGGCGTTCTTTCAGCCGACCGAGCCCGAGCATCGCGGTCTGTGGCAGGTTGATGATCGGCGAGGCGCCATCCACACCGAACCCGCCATAGTTGTTCAACGTGAAAGTGCCGCCGCTAAGCTGCGCAGGCGAAAAATTGCCGCGCTTCGATTCGGCAACCAGCTCGCCCACTGCATCCCGCAGCTCTCGCAGCGTATATCCCTCGACCCCGTGCAAAACCGGCACCATCAAGCCTCGCGGGGTCTGCGCGGCCAGCCCCAGGTTGATCGCACTATGCTCCACGATGACTCCCTCGCGCGAGTCAAACGACGAGTTCAGTCGGGGATGCTCGCGCAACGCCGCCACCACGATGCGGGCGATCAGCGTGGTGAGACTGAACCGCTCATCGGTGGCGGTCTGCAGCTGCTGCCGCAGCTCGAGCAGCGGGGTCGCATCCACATCCAGCCAGATTGTCGCCTTGGGCACGGTCGAGTGTGATTCAACCATGTGTTCGGCGACCAACTGCCGCATCCCATCGAGCGGCATGCGGCGATCACCGGCGCCGGCCGCGCAGCTTTGACCACTGGGGCGCTGGTCGCGGGCAGGCACCACCGTTGCGGTGTCGCCGAGCTGCTCGATTGCCGCCCGCACATCCGCGCGCAGCACCAGCCCGCCGCGGCCCGAACCGGCAAGGTGACGGGCATCGAATCCGGCGGCTTTTGCCTCGCGACGCACCAGCGGCGACATGACCGGTGAGTTTCGCGTCGAATCCAGCAGCTTCGATGCGTCCTGCGGCATCGTGGCCGCTGAACTCACTGCCGCCGCGGCTCCGCGGTTTCGAAACCGCCCGCCTTCGGGCCGCCGCAGCCGCACCTTCGACTCGTGCAGCCCGTAGCCGGTGAGCACAGCACCCGAATATTCCGACGACTCGGCATCGGCGGGATCAGCATCCGCAAGCTGCTCGGCAGCCTCGCGCCCGGCATCGGGCTGGGTCGCTGGCAGCTCAGCCTCACTGCCGTCGGGGGAAATCTGGCGCACCCGCACCAGCACATCTCCCAGTTCAATGGTGTCGCCGGGTTCGCCGCACAGCGATTCGATGATCCCTGCAAACGGCACTGGCAGCTCCACAACTGCCTTCGCCGACTCGACATCGACGATCGGCTGGTCGATCTCTACCGCATCCCCGACGCCGATTTTCCACTCGACGATTTTTGCCTCGGTCAATCCCTCACCGAGGTCCGGCAGCAAAAACTCACGAACCAGCACTGTTACCACTCCCAGGTGTCGAGGGCGGCGAGCACCCGCTCGGCCGTCGGCAGATAAAACTCTTCAAGTTTGGGTGACGGATAGGGCACGTCAAACCCGGTAATGCGCAGCACCGGTGCATCCAGCCAGTAAAAACAGCGCTCGCTCACGCGTGCGGCCACCTCGGCGCCATAACCGCCGAATTGGGCTGCCTCGTGGATCACCGCGGCGCGCGAGGTCTTTTTAACGGATGCGGCCACGGTGGCGTCATCAAACGGCGAGAGCGTGCGCAGGTCGATCACCTCAATCGACAGCCCTTCGGCAGCGCCCGATTCGGCGGCCGCGAGCGCCGTGCGCACCGTCGCACCGTAGGTGATCAGGGTCACATCCGTGCCCTCACGCACCACTTTGGCGCCGTGCGCGCTACCTTCGCGGCGCACTTCGCCACGCATCCAGTAGCGGCTCTTCGGTTCCATGAAGATCACCGGGTCGTGTGAGGCGATCGCCTGCCGCAGCATCGTGTACGCATCCTGCGGTGTGGCTGGCTGCATCACGGTCAACCCGGGCGTTGCCGCCCAATAGGCCTCGGATGAGTCGCTGTGGTGTTCTACCCCGCCGATTGCGCCGGCGGTTGGGATGCGAATCACCATTGGCAGCGCAACGTTGCCGCGGGTGCGGTTGCGCATTTTGGCGACATGCGACACCACCTGCTCGAACGATGGATACGAGAAGGCGTCGAACTGCATTTCGACCACTGGTCGCATCCCCGCCATGGCCATACCGATGGCGGTGCCCACGATGCCCGATTCGGCAAGCGGCGAGTCCCACACCCGCTCGGGCCCAAACTCGGCGGCGAGTTTGTCGGTGACTCGGAACACGCCGCCGAGAGCGCCAATGTCCTCGCCGTATACGACCACGCTGTCGTCAGCTGTGAGGCTGTCGGCCAGGGCTGCGTTGAGCGCGCCTGCCATGGTCATAGTTTCGGCGGGACCCGGTGCGGTTTCGGATGCATCGACAGTTGCGGTTGGCGGTGCCGGCTGCTCGTCGAGTGCGGCGCGGGCCGTGTCACGCAGCTGGTCGCTGAGATCCTCGCGCTCGACCATCTCGGCTGCGAGTGCCTGGCGCTGTTCTTGCAGGGCTGCACGGGGTTCGGCATAAACGTGGTCGAACAGCTCGAGCGGGTTGAGCTCGGGCTCGTCGTTCATGACATCACGGGTGGCGGCTGCGAGAGCTTCGGCCTCGGCGGTGAGTTCGGTTTCGATCTCATCGGTCAGTACGCCCTGGGCGCGCAAATAGGTGGCCAGGCGGCTGATGGGACAGAATTTTTCCCAGGCGGCCTGTTCTTCGGCGGTGCGGTAGCGGCCGGGGTCGTCGCTATTGGTGTGGGCTTCGAGACGGTAGGTGCGCGCTTCAATGAGAGTCGGGCCCTCACCGCGGCGGGCGCGGGCGACGGCTTCACCGACCACGGCAAGCACCGCCGCCACATCATTGCCGTCGACCCATTCGCCGGGCATGCCGAGCCCCGCTGCACGGTCGGCAATTGAGCGCGAGCGGGTTTGCTGCTCGATGGGCACCGAGATGGCGTACTGGTTGTTTTGCACGAAGAACACGGTGGGGGTTTGCCAGGTGGCGGCGAAGTTAAGTGCTTCGAATGCGTCGCCTTCGCTTGCGGCACCGTCGCCCAGGTAGGTGATTGCCACGGTGTCACGGCCACGCAGCCGCTCGGCGTGTGCAAACCCAACCGCGTGCAGAGTTTGGGTGGCGAGCGGCGTGGCCTGGTTGGAAACGTTGTGGTCGTAGGGGTTGTAGGCCACATGCCAGTCGCCGCGGAAGAATGGCAGCAGCTCGCCGGGTTCGATGCCGCGGGTGAGTAGCGCGAGTGAGTCGCGGTAGGTGGGGAACATCCAGTCGTGCTCTTCGAGTGCGAGCACCGAGCCGATTTCGCTTGCTTCTTGGCCGAGCCCGGAGGGGAAGGTCGCGAGCCTCCCCTGCCGGGTGAGCTTGGTGACCTGAGTGTCCCAGCGTCGGGCGATCACCATGCGGCGGTAGGCGTGCAGCAGGGTGTCGTGATCGGGTAGGTCAAGCCCGCCGGCGAGTTCTGGGTCGGCCAGGGTGCCGTCGGGCGCGATGAGCTGTGTGGGTTGCGCTCCTGGCAGCTGCGCCAGCATCATCTCGTGGGCGGTGCTGGCACTCGCGTCGTCAAGCTCGGGAGCGCGTCGAGCGACCTCGTTGTCGTTCATGTGTCGATAGTGACGCGCTGGGCAGCATCGGCGCCAGATGCTGCGAGCAACTCCGGTCAAGCGGCGCCAATTGTCCACATTTTGCAGACATTTGGCCTAGTTTGACCACCAGATACAGCCATTTGGCTGGCGGTTTTGGGGCGCCGTGAGTTCACCAGAACATTTCGCCCCCAGGATGCGCTGAGCAACATCCTGCCCCCAAAATGTTCCACTGCACTCACGGTGACCTACGCTAAACCCATGCGAGAACTCGACGAGATCGACCTGGCGATCGTGCGCGAGCTGCACAATGATGCGCGGCTCTCGGTGCGGGCGCTCGCCGAACGCGTGCATATCTCTCGGTCGAGCGCACATGCGCGGGTGCAATTGCTTGAGGATGCGGGTGTCATCACCGGCTACCGCGCCCAGGTTGACCTCGCCAAGGTTGGCCGCCCGGTGCGCGCGATCCTGGTGATCGACACCGGCGCCTCCCCCGCTGGCAGCGAACTCGCCACCGATCTCGCGGGCGTGCCCCATGTGGTGCGCACGCTGACCATCGCCGGTGATATCGACTATGTGGTCGAGGTGGCCGCACCCTCACACGCCGATCTCAGTGCCACCGTACTGGAGGGCGTGTTGAAACTTCCCGGCGTGGTATCAGTGCGCACGCACCTCATTATTGGCGAGCACCGGGGCGAACCGGATGCATCCCCACCCACCACAGCCGACTAACGGGTGAGCGCCGCCCGCAATCGCCCGGCGTCAACAAACCACTGCGAGTGCTGCACACCGTCAATTTCAACCACCGGCACCAGCTCGCCGTAGCGCGCCTGCAGTTCGGGTTTGGCGTCAACATCGTGGCGCACCACTTCGGCATCGGCGGCAGCAGCCTCGGCCAGCACCACTTCGAGCGCATCGTCGCACAGGTGGCATCCCTGGCGTTCATAAAAGTTGATGCGGGTCATGGCAGGAATGCCTCGTCATCATCGAGCTGTTCGTTAACAGCCGCCTTTGCTCGTAGCCGCAGCGTCACCGCGGCGATGACGGCTGCAGCGATCGATCCGAACAACACGCCCAAGTGCGCGTAGTCGGTGAATTGCTCCTGGCTACGGAACGCGAGCTCGCCGATGAGTAGCGACACGGTAAACCCGATGCCCGCCAGTCCACCGAGCGCGGCGACATCCGCGAGGTGCATATTGTTGTCGAGTTTGAACATCGGCAACCGGTGCAGCAGGAGCACGGTGAAAAAGATACCGATGGGTTTGCCGATGAGTAGCCCCAGGAAGACACCGAGAAATACCGGATGCTGGAGCGCATCCAGCATGGTGCCGCTGCCGACAGCCACTGGCACACCGGCCGCGAAAAACGCGAAGACCGGCAGCGCAAAACCCTGCGAGAGCGCGTTCCAGTCGTGCTCCATATCTTCAGCAAACGAGATCTCTTGGCCGCGTCTCGGTAGCGCCGGCACGACAAGCCCCAGCAGCACTCCGGCAATCGTGGCATGCACGCCCGAGCAGAGCATGAAGTACCACGCCAGCACGCCCAGCGGGATCAGTATCACCGCGAGGTTGATGCCGCTGTTCACCACCAGCGCGTAGACCACGATCGCGGCGAGCGCCGCCAGCAGCCACCAAAAGTTGAGGTGCTGCGTGAAAAAAATGGCGATCACGAGGATGCCGAGAAGATCATCCATCACCGCGAGAGTAAGCAAGAAAACGCGGAATGGTGACGGCAGCCCCTTGCCGAATACGGCGAGCACGCTCAGCGCGAACGCGATATCGGTGGCCACCGGCACCGCCCAGCCTTGCATCGCATCCACGCCGCTTGTCGCAACGACGATGGCATACACGGCTGCGGGTGCCGCCATGCCGCCCACTGCGGCGGCGATGGGGAGGGCCGCCTTGCGGGGATCGCGCAGCTGTCCGGTGACAAACTCGCGTTTGAGTTCGAGGCCCACCACAAAAAAGAAGATGGCCAGGATACCGTCACTGGCCCAGCGAGCGATCGGCATGTCATCGATGCCGAGGAATGGGATTGGCAGGTTGAAGTTTTTTACCGCCGTGTACGACGGCTCGAGTGGCGAGTTTGCGAAAATAAACGCCAGCAGCGCGGCGAGCAGGAGCAGCACCCCACCCACCTTGCGGGAGCCGAGTCGTTCTTTCAGCGAGAACGTGTCGTCAGGGGGTCGAATTCGCATCGCTGCCATGCACTCCATGGTACGCCGCTGCAAAAACCCTGGGAAAACGGGGATGCCCCGCCGATAAGCGGGGCATCTGCATAGCAGCGCTACTTCTTGTTGCGACGCTGGTGACGAGTCTTGCGAAGCAGCTTGCGGTGCTTTTTCTTCGACATGCGCTTACGGCGCTTCTTGATCACTGAACCCATGGGCTCTCCCAACTATCTGGAAAATGTTGACGAACTCGCCGATGAAACGCATCGGCGAAGTTTTGCGCTCATACGAGCTTACTACGCGCTACGCGTTCCGGTCGCACCCGATATCGCTTCTTGCACCGATGATTCCGGCACTCGGAACGAACGCCCAAACTTTACCGCGGGTAGCTCGCCCGCATGAATCATGCGGTACACGGTCATCTTCGAAACACGCATCAGCTGCGCGACCTCGGCCACAGTCAGGAAACGAACGTCTTGCAGGTCGTTCGCTGCGCGCTGTTCTGGCGTCACCGCAGGCTCACTTTCTGTGGCAGATGTAAACACGTGATAGCTAAACCCTAGAGTGTCGCCGCCGATTCTCCAAGCTCTGGCACTAAAGTTCGCCCGCGGACGAAGCAAATCGCACCGCCGGCGGACGTGCTTGGCAAACCGAGTAGCATCGTGCATATGCCGTTGCTTCAGCGTTGGCGCCAGGCAATCTCAAAAATGAGCTCGGCTTCGCCGAGTCGGTTTGCGGTGCTGGTGTTTACTTCGATCATTTTTTTGTGGTCGTTGCTGCTCACGCTACCGATTTCTTCGGCCGACGGCACTCCCACGAGATATTTGGATGCGCTGTTCACCGCGGTCTCAACGATCTGTGTGACAGGTCTGTCCACGGTGGATATGAGCACGCACTGGTCGCCCTTCGGCAATGTGGTGATCTTCCTCGGCATTGAGGTTGGCGCCATCGGGGTGCTGACGCTGGCATCAATTCTCGGCAGCGTGGTGACCCGCAAACTCGGGCTGCGACAGCGGCTTATCGCTGCCTCAGACGGCAACGCCCTGCGACTACATCGCGGCGCGGTCTCCGAAAGTCAGGCTGTTCGCCTAGGCGAAATTGGGGGGATGCTCGCCACGGTGGCGCTGTCGCTCATCATTATCGAGACGATCATTGCGCTGTTCATCCTGCCGGTCTTTTGGGCTTCCGACCTCGTGACCCACTGGTGGGATGCTGTCAGCTACTCGTTCTACTACTCGGCCAGCGCCTTCACCAACACCGGCTTTGCACCGAATCCCGGCGGCGTTCCCGAATTCGCTGATAACGGTTGGTTTTTGGGATGCTTGGCGGCCGCAACCTTCCTCGGCTCGCTTGGCTTTCCGGTGCTGTTTTCGCTGGTTCGTTGGGCGCGCGACCGTTCTAAGCGTCCCGGTGTGCATGTCAAGCTGACCCTGGCGGCAACGCTGGTGCTGTTCGTGCTCGGCGCGCTCACGCTCTGGTTGCTCGAAAGTGGCAACAGCGACACTTTCGGTTCGCGAACTCCGATCGAGGGGCTGCTGGGCGGTTCGTTCCTGTCGGTGATGGCCCGCTCGGGTGGCTTTTCAACGATTGACATCGATGCAATGAACGACTCATCACTGCTGGTGCTGGACGCGCTCATGTTTGTGGGTGGCGGCTCGGCTTCCACCGCCGGCGGTATTAAGGTGACAACCCTGGCGGTGCTCTTCCTCGCGGCGGTTGCCGAGGCCCGCGGAAGTTCAGATCTGCAATTGTTCCGCCGCCGCATCCCCCACGATGTGTTGCGTTTGGCCATTGCGGTGGCCCTTTGGGGTGCCATGGTGGTGGGGGTCAGCTCCATTCTGGTGATGTCGCTGAGCGGCGCCGGGATGCGCGAGGCAATATTCGACACTATTAGCGCGTTCGCTACCGTTGGGTTATCGACCGGACTGACCGAGTCGACCACCCCGGCGGCGCAGCTGGTGCTTGCGGTGACCATGTGGCTCGGCCGCGTGGGAACTGTGACGATGGCAGCGGCGGTTGCTTCGAGCGAACGAAAACAGCTGTATCGACTTCCTGAAGAGAGGATCATCGTTGGTTGACGCGAACAGCAAAAATTCACCAGTGCTGGTGATCGGCCTGGGCCGATTCGGTGCCGCCACCGCCGGGCAGCTGCAGCGGCAGGGTCGCGAGGTGCTCGCCGTAGACACCGACCCCGATCTGGTGCAGAAGTGGGCCGAGCGGGTCACTCACGCCGTGCAGCTGGATGCCCGCAATATCGAGGCGTTGCGGCAAATTGGCGCGCAGGAGTTCTCGGTGGCGGTGGTTGCCGTGGGCACCTCGATTGAGGCGAGTGTGCTCGTGACCGCAAACCTGGCGGATCTAAAAATCAACCAGATTTGGGCCAAGGCCATGTCGTCCACGCACGGCCGCATCCTCAAACGTATCGGTGCACACCACGTGATCTACCCCGAAGCCGAGGCCGGCGAGCGCGTGGCGCACCTGCTTGGTGGCAAGATGCTCGACTTCATCGAGTTCGACGACGAATTTGTGATGGCAAAGATGTATCCGCCGAAGTCGATCCGCGGCAAGTCGCTGCGTGATTCACAGGTGCGCTCGAAGTACAGCGTGACTGTGGTGGGTGTGAAGTCTCCCGGCCAGGAATTTACCTACGCCACGGCCGACACCGTCATCACCAACTACGACGTGATCATTGTGGCGGGCACGAGCGATAGCGTCGAGGCCTTCTCGGTTGTGACGTAGCGGCAGCTTTTAGCTTGCCTCAGCGCTAGCCCCGGCGGTGTCTTGTGGCGGCAGCCGGCACCACGATTCAGCGATCAGGCCGGCAACCAGCAGCACGAGCGCACCGCCGCTCGAAAAAAGCGTGAGCAGCGCACCCGAATTGACGACAGTGCGCGAAATCAGCCACAGCAGCGTGCCCCCGGTGAAGCCCAAAAAGAGCGCGCCAACCAGGCTCGCAGCCTTGGCGAGGGCGAGCGCAAACACGGCTCGGAACGGGTTCACCCGGTGCGCGGTGGCCTGCTTTTCGGCTGCTGCGGCCGCGTGCTCAGCCGCCGTGTGCCCGGCCGTGCCGGCCACAGCATCGGATGCCTGCTGGCGACGGCGCACGGCCTCGCGCAGCCGTGAGGTGTATCCGCGCACCGGCCACGCCACCGCTAACACCGCCAAACCGATCACCGCGAGAGTGATACCCAGCAGCGGCGACGGGATGAACGCTGCCGAACCGGTGCTCACAAGCCACAGTTCAAAGGCCCAACCGACCACGCCACCGGCGATGACCGCGAGCACCAGAGTGAGCGGATTCGTTGGTGTCACCCTCGATACCTCCGCACCTCATCCGTGGTTTCAGTGAGCAGCGCGGCGATTGCGCCACGGCCGGGGATGGTGGCGGTGGGCTCAATTTCGGCCCACGGCGCCAGCACAAATGCTCGTTCAAAGGCGCGCGGATGTGGCAGCTCGAGGTTTTCGTCGGCAAACTCCAGCCCGCCGTGTTCGATGAGGTCGAGATCGAGGGTGCGACTCCCCCAACGTTCGGTGCGCACCCGGCCGTGCTGGTCTTCGATCCGCAGTAGTTCGCGCAGCAGCGCGTGCGGTTCGAGATCGGTGTGCACGGTCATGACGGCATTGAGGTAGCTCGGCTCGCTCGCATCCACCCCGTGCGTAGTCAGCGCCGGGGTTTCGTAGAGTCGTGAGCGGCGGTGCGGCCACACGCCCGGCAGCGCTTCGATTTCATCCATTGCCTGTCGGATTGCCGCTTCGCGATCGCCGAGGTTGGCACCGAGTGCAATCACAGCGCGGGCGGTGGGGCGCCGCGGCGCCGTGGGTTCGGGGCCCTCCGGGCGGTAGCGCAGCACGCTCACCGACACATCCTCGAATCGCAGTTTTACGGGCGCCTGCGGTTTGTGCACCGTGATACGCACTGCCTGCGGGCCAGCAAACGCAAACGTGACCGCAGCGAGGCGTTCGGCGAGGGTTTCAAGCAGGTCAACCGGTTCATGGAGCGCCACCTCGTAGAGTGCCCGCATGAGATGGCCGTAGTGCAGGGTGTCGACGATATCGTCGCTATCGGCCGCGGCGCGGGTGTCGAGCCACACCTCGGCATCGATGTAAAAATCTTGACCTTTTGCGCGCTCGTGCGCGAATACTCCGTGTCGACCGTGCACGTGCAATCGTTCAATATGGATGCGGTCGAGCTCGGGCGACGGCAGTGCCGGATGCGCTTCGGGGCCGGGACGATTGGGCATCAATTCGAGTGCCCGAGCAACCGGATGCTGCCGGGTCATTGCTGCTTCCCTGCCCGCCACGAACGAGTGACCGCTATTGCGGTGGCGCTGGCCGCGACGTTGTGCACCCGCACGCCCCACACGTTCCGTTCAGCGCACAGGGCCGAAACCACTGCCGTGGGCAGATCACGGTCGAGCATCGACGCGGTATCTGGCAGCAGTGCACCCATGAAGCGTTTGCGGCTGACTCCGATCAGCAGTGGGTGGCCGAGCGCGAGGAAGTCGTCGAGACGCTGCAGTACCGCCCAGTTGTCATCGTGGTCTTTTGCAAAGCCGAGCCCGGGATCAAGAATGATCTGTTCGGTGTCCAGCCCGGCCGCCAGCGCGCGGTCACGCATCCCAATCAATTCGGCAAGGATTTCGCTGCCGGGGTCGTCGTAGTCGGCGAGGTCGTTCATTACCACCGAGTGGCCGCGCCAGTGGCTGAGCACATAGGTGGCACCGGTGCGAGCCACAAGTGGCAACATTTCGAGGTCGGCACGCCCGCCCGAAACATCGTTGATGATGACCTCGCCAAGTTCGAGGCAGGTGGCTGCGGTGGCGGCGTTCATCGTGTCGAGCGAGACCCGAATGCCACGGGCCAGCAGCTGCTCAACCACCGGCGCGACACGCTCGAGTTCTTCGGCCTGCGGGATGCGCTGGGCACCCGGCCGGGTGGATTCGCCCCCGACGTCGATTATGGTCGCCCCTTCGGCAACCATGCGTTCGGCGGCAGCGACGGCGCTCGCGCAGCGCTGTTGTGGTTCGGCGGCCTCGTGTGTGCCGCCATCAGAAAATGAGTCGGGGGTGACGTTGAGCACGCCCATGATTTCAGTCACAGCATCTCCTCGCGCTGTTCGTCGGCGCTGTGCTCAGCACCGCCGAGAGCGATGAGGCGGAACACTTCGGCTCGCGCTTCACCGGCTACCAACGTGCCGCGCGCAGCCACCGAAACCGAATCGGAATCGCGCTGTTTGGGGCCGCGGGCGGCGACGCAATCCTGCCGAGCTTCAACTACCGCGAGTGCCCCGCGGGCATCGAGCCCGGTGATCAGCGCATCAACGAGCTGTTCACCGATGCGTTCTTGCAGTGCCAGGCGGGCGGTGCAGGTGGCGACCAGGTCGTGGATGCGACCAAAACCGGTGATCCAGTCGCCGGGCAGGTAGGCCACGTGAATCCAGCCGTCGAAAGGCAGCAGGTGATGCTCGCATACCGAGCTGAAGCGGATATTGCGCACCAGTACGAGGTCGTCATCGGCTGCTGGGATGCGGCCCTCACGCAGAGCCGGTACCGGGTCGACTCCCTCGCCGGCCAGGAGCTCGAGTGAGGCGTCAGCCACCCGGTCGGCGGTGCGCTCCAGGCGCGGGTCGCCGGCCAGCCCCCAGGCGTCAAGGAGTTCGACAATCGCTGCCCGGGTTCGTTCGCGGTCTACGGTCATGACGCGCCTATTCCGCGACGTTCGGGTTGGTGTTGGGGCCGCCGTGCGCGGTGCCCGGTCCCGAGCCGTCCATCTCATCGGCGCGCAGGTGTGGTTTGAGTTCAACTGGCGGCTGGTTTGAAATCGGGCGGCTTGGGCTCGAAAGCCACTGTTCACGTGGCGGCAGTTTGGTGATGTTGGCAAACATTTCGTCGAGTCGTTCGTGGCCGAGGGTCTCGTGTTCGAGCAGTTCAGCGGCGAGCTGGTCGAGAATCTCGCGGTTGGCGGTGAGCACCTCGTAGGCCTCCTGCTGCGCGTTTTCGAGCAGTGCCTGCACTTCGGCGTCAATCTGCGCGGCAACCGCTTCACCGTAGGGTGCTCCCTGGCTTTGCGCGTAGGGCGAGTCACCCTCGCTATCGCCAAATTTCACGGCGCCGAGTCGGTTCGACATACCGTATTCGGTGACCATTCGGCGTGCGGTCTTAGTGGCCTTTTCGATGTCGTTCGAGGCGCCGGTGGTGGGGTCGTGGAACACGATCTCTTCGGCGATTCGGCCACCCATCGCGTAGGTGAGCTGGTCGAGAAGCTCATTGCGGGTGATCGAATATTTGTCTTCGAGCGGCACCACCATGGTGTAACCGAGCGCGCGGCCGCGAGGCAGGATGGTGATCTTGGTCACGGGGTCGGTGTGGTTGAGCGCGGCTGCAGCGATCGCGTGGCCACCCTCGTGGTAGGCGGTAATGAGCTTTTCTTGGTCGTTCATCACTCGGCTGCGGCGCTGCGGGCCGGCAATAACGCGGTCGATCGCTTCGTCGATGGCGCGGGCGTCAATGATTTGCGCACCCATTCGGGCGGTCAGCAGCGCCGCCTCATTGAGCACATTGGCAAGGTCGGCACCGGTAAAGCCCGGGGTCTTGCGGGCAACGACAGCGAGATCAACATCGGATGCGATGGGCTTGCCTTTGGCGTGCACCTCAAGAATCTGCCGGCGACCCTCCATATCGGGTGCGTCGACGCCGATCTGGCGGTCGAATCGACCGGGTCGTAGCAGTGCGGGGTCGAGCACATCCGGCCGGTTAGTGGCGGCAATCAGCAGCACGTTCGTGTTGTTATCAAAACCGTCCATTTCAACCAGCAGCTGGTTAAGGGTCTGTTCTCGCTCGTCGTTACCACCGCCGAGGCCAACGCCACGTTGGCGACCAACCGCGTCGATCTCATCGATGAAGATGATGGCCGGCGCGTTCTGTTTGGCCTGCTCGAATAGGTCGCGCACGCGCGAGGCACCCACACCGACGAACATCTCAACGAAGTCAGAACCCGAAATCGAGTAGAACGGCACCTGTGCTTCACCAGCAACGGCTCGAGCCAATAGCGTCTTACCGGTTCCGGGAGGGCCGTACAGCAGCACGCCCTTGGGCACCTTGGCACCCACAGCCTGGAATTTTTGCGGCTGTTTCAAGAACTCCTTGATTTCGCCGAGTTCTTCGAGTGCTTCGTTAGCACCGGCAACATCGGCGAAGGTGACTTTCGGGTCTTCTTTGCTGACGAGTTTGGCGCGAGATTTACCGAAGCGCATCACTCCGCCGGCACCGCCCTGGGCGCTCGAGAGCATCAGCCACACAAAAAACCCGATCAGCACCAGCGGCAGCAGCAGCGATAGTGCGGTGCTCAGCCAGTTGGGCCCGGGAACCTCGTCGTTATAGCCGCCGGCAGGCTCGGCCTTGTTCACCGCATCCACGACCGCATCGGCGCGCGCGGTGACGAAGTAGAACTGCACCTGCTTGCCGAATTTTTCGTCGGGCTTGGTGAGTTCGACATCGACACGGTTTTCGCCGTCGACGATTTTCACCTTCTCGGCCCTGCCTGATTTGATCAGCTCGATACCCTCTTGCGTGGTCACCTCACGGCTGCCCTGCATGTTGATGAGGCTGAAACCAACCCCGATGAGGATGACAGCGATGAGCACGATGGCAATCGGGCTCTTAAGGAATTTCTTCAGGCTCTTCATGTTGACTATTGGGAACTTTCGGTTCGACTTCATCACTCACCGGCAGGCGGCGGCGACAAAATTGCTGGCGCTCGCTGACTGAACTCTACCTGTGCCGGGTAGTGTTCGGCCGTGAGTGGGCCGCTTGATCGCCGAGCGCGTATTTGCGCACGCAGCTCGCCAACGCACACCCGTAAGTAAGACATCCGGAAGTTCTGGCAGCAATCACAAAACTGCTCCGTCAGCCGACAACTCGCCGCCACCGAGCCGTGCCTTGCCATAACACAGAGTTACAAGCTTCTTGCACTTAGATTGAAGTTCATTTATTTTTCACTAAGATTGACCCGCACTGCATACGACCCCAGATGGATTTTGGGGTCGCCAGGCGAAAAATATTGGTGAACTCCGACTACGATTGGTACAATCTTGCCCCGCATTTCCGAAGCTCAAGCCCAAAGTGGTACCGGGCCCGCTTCTAAAATGGTCCGCCTCACACTGTCAGCCAACCTACTCGACCGGTTCCTCGACCTCGCAGATCGTCTGCAGCTCGAGCGGACCGACCTCATCGACCTGCTAGTTATGCGCGGCTGGCCGGCTGAACTTGAATCGGGCGCGCTGCAGGAAGAGGACACTCTGCGCGCCAAGCTCGCCACCGAGCTGATCGAGGGCTTCGCCAATGGCAAAGCACTCAGCCGGTTCGATGTTGAATCCCGCATCAAATCACCCGTCAACGTCACCGCGCTGCGCATGGCCGCACGCCGTGAAGTCGATCCGAACGAAGTCGATCCCGGCCAGGGCTTCACCCGCACCCACATGGGAATGGACCTGCTTGACAGCCCCGAAGAGGTCTGGTCGCAGGCACGCGGATACTGGACCGCCCAGCCCGACGCCGAGTACCTCATCCCAGTTCGCCTCGGCTACGCCCCCTACGTTTTCCGCACCAATCGCTGGCAGCGCACCGAGGGCAGCGTGCGCCGTGTCTGGGCAACCAGCGGACACTTCATCGACCATGAAAAACAGCTGGCGGTGCCATTGGTCGACACTCCAAACTTCGACGCCCCAGCAAAACTCGATTATTCGTCGGCAGCACCGGCCAGCGAGCTCGACCTCCAGGTCGCCAACGCACTTGCCGGCCACATGATTGCATTCACCGTTGGCGCCTCAAACCCGGTGGTGCGACTGCGCCAACGCGGACACAACCTGAGCTAGCTGTATCACGTTATGGCCGGGCATCCCCAATCGGATGCCCGGCCATAACGTGCTAAAACTTCAGCTGCGGCAAAAAGCTACTGTGTCGATAGCCCCAGGTTGACCACTCGGCGGGCGGGTTCCACCGGCGCATCAATCGTCTCGCCACCAAACACCTCCGGCCGCAGCACCACAACATCACGCAGATTGCGGTACCGCTCGTCATAGTCGAGCCCGTACCCCACCACAAACTCGTTCGGCACATCGAAGCCGATGTATTTGACGAACACATCCGACTTCAACCGCGTCGGCTTCCGCAGCAGTGTGCAGATTTCTACCGAAGCAGCCCCCCGCGAGCGCAGGTTTTCACTCAGCCAGGTCAGCGTCAGACCCGAGTCAATAATGTCTTCAACAATGAGCACATCGCGCCCCGACACATCCGTGTCGAGGTCTTTCAGGATGCGCACCACGCCCGACGACTCGGTGCCCGAACCGTACGACGACACCGCCATCCAGTCCATCTCGAGATCGATGTTCATAGCCCGCGAAAGATCACTCATCACGTACACCGCACCCTTGAGCACACCAACCAGTAGCGGATTACGACCGCGATAGTCACTGTCGATCTCACGGGCAAGCTCGGCCAACCGGCCGCGAATCTCATCCTCGGTAATCAGAATTTCACGGATCTGATCGTGAATCTGTTCGGCGCGCATGCCTGACCTTTCTCAGTCGCTTCGATGGTGATGGCTCAATTTTCGGTTTCGGATGCCTCGTGGTCGGCGCCGTCAGAACGCACGGCTCCAAAAAAGAGCTGTCCGGCCGAGCGCTCAACGCGAATGCCCGGCAGGTCGATCGGCCCCTGCCCGCGCCACTCGGTGGCAAGCGCAGCCACAGCCATCGTGTGCGCACGGCTGAGCGACACACCAAAGCCTTGCTCGGCAACCAGCCGGCAGATACGCTGCCGCAGCGCAGCCGGTTGGGTCACCAGGCCGCCGACGTCGAGCGTAATCCGCCCCTCAGCATCCACATCAACGATTTCCCGCGCCCACTCGGCTGCCAATGCATCCAGAGTTTCGGCATCCTCTCGCAGCGTTGTCGCGGTACGCGCGAGCGCCTCGGCAATTCCCGGACCCAGCTCGGCCTCGAGCATCGGCATCACGGTTTTACGAATCCGTACCCGCCGGAACCGTTCATCGTCATTCTGCGGATCCTGCCACGGCTGCAATCCCTGATCCGCGCAAGCTTGCACGGTTTCGCTGCGGCGCATCCCCAGCAGCGGCCGCACAAGATTGCCGTTTACCGCTGCCATGCCGTGCAGTGATTTACCACCCGAGCCTCGAGCTAGGCCAAGCAGCACGGTTTCGGCCTGATCGTCGAGCGTGTGGCCAAGCAGCACATACTTTGCATCCACCCGCTTACAAACTCGCTCAATCGCGCCATAACGCGCCGCGCGAGCCGACGCTTCGGGTCCCGCACCGTCATCAACAACCTCGACCCGCTCAATAATCACCGGGTCAAGCCCGAGTTCACGCGATTGCTGGGCGGCGCGTTCAGCCTGCTCGGCCGAACCCTCCTGCAACTGGTGGTCAACAATCACACTCCCCACCCGTAAACCGGCTCGCGGACATTCGAACGCTGCCGCAGCGGCAAGCGCAAGCGAATCGGCGCCACCTGATAGCGCAACAAGCACGAGATCGCCCTCGCTGGCGACGCCCCGCAGCGCATTACGAACCGCGCGGCGAGCATCCGCTACTGGAGGGGTGAGACGGGGACGAACTGACACGCTGCCAGCCTACTGTGCCCGCGTTCGACGCGCAGTATCTATTGCACGATGGATCGCCGAGTTTTTGCGCAGATCGGGTAGCCACTGCAGCCACCCGGCAATTGCGCGCGGTAGCCTAAACGCAAGCATTCGTTCTATTTCCAAGGAGTCTCGATGGGCGCATACGACGTTGTCATTGAAATCCCCCGCGGCAGCCACAACAAATATGAGGTCGACCACGAAACCGGTCGGGTCTACCTCGACCGCGTACTGTTCACGCCGTTTGTTTATCCCGTCGACTACGGGTACTTCGAAAACACTCTCGCCGACGATGGTGACCCGCTCGACGCGCTCGTGATCCTCGAATACCCGGTATTCCCCGGGGTTGGTCTGAAAGTGCGCCCGGTTGGGGTGCTGCACATGTCAGACGAGGCCGGTGGCGACGACAAGGTGCTGTGCGTGCCCGCCAAAGACTCGCGTTTTGCCCACATCCAAGACCTCGAGGATGCACCGGAAGACATCCGCAACCAGCTCAAGCACTTCTTCGAGCACTACAAAGACCTTGAGCCCGGCAAGTGGGTAAAGGTCGATTCGTGGGGCAAGGCCGCCGAGGCCGAACAGATCATTGAAAAGTCGCTCGCCGCGTACCAGCCTGCCGAATAACCCAGCTTCGGCAGCGATCCGATGGCTGCCGAACGCGCTGAGGGCCGAGCACCGTTACGGTGACTCGGCCCTCAGCGTCTGAACACCGGCAGCGGAATTTTTGCATCCGCTTGCCCAGCAACGCATCCTGTCGCGAGGCGCCGACAGCGCAGCTGCCCAGTAGTAGTAACTAGTAGTAGTAAATTCCGCGGGCGGCGAACCAGGGCTGTGGATCAACCAGGTTCCCGTACTCGGTGATCTCAATATGCAGGTGGCAGCCCGTTGACGGCCCGGTCGTACCCGCATAGGCGATGACCTGACCCGTCGAGACGTGCTCGCCCCAGCCGACCGCAATACCGCCCGGCATGATGTGTGCGTAGCGGAAGGTGTTAACGCCATCATCCGAGGTGAAGTCGACCATGTTTCCATAGCCGTCGGTCCATCCCGCGTAGGTTACGGTGCCCGAGGTGACGGCGTAGAGCGGCGTACCGCAGGTACCGTTCACCACGAGGTCAAGCCCCGCGTGCAGTCGCCAGGTGCCATAGACCGGATGCAGGCGGTAACCGAACGGGTCGCTCACCCAGGCGCCGGCACCGATTGGGCCGCTGATGCCTGATGATGACTGTGCTCCGCTGCCACCACCGCCACCGCTCGGCGCACTGGGAGCCGGACTACTCGCGGCAGCTGCGGCCGCAGCCGCGCGCTCTTCCTCTGCCCGCCGGCGACGCTCTTCCTCTTCACGACGACGCTGTTCTTCGATGCGCTTACGCTCAATTTCGCGCAGTCGCTCACCCTCGCGATAGTCGGCTTCTACGACATCGCGGCGCTCTTCAAGCGGCGCCAGCATCGCCTCGAGCTCGGCGCCGCGCTCGAGGGCGTGGTCGCGCGCCTTCTGCGCCTCAGCTTGCGCCTGCTGCGCCTCGCGGTATGCCGTCTGCGCCTCAGTTTCAAGTCGCTGACGCTCTTCAAGCGCCACCTTCGCCTGCTCGTTCAGCTGGTCGGCATTATTGCGCTCAATCACGGCCGATTCATAAACGGTGCCGCTGTGGCTGCCGAGCTTTGATAGCGTCGACATGCTCTTCAAAAAATCATCTGCCCGCTCGGGCTGCGCGAGCAATTGCAGGGTGGGGTCGCTCGATACCCGGTTTGCCATTGCGGCCGTCATGGAGCCCGCTTCAGTTTCAGCCTCGGATGCTCGGCTTGCGGCATCATTCGCTTGCTGCTCGAGCGTGTACTGCTGCCCCGCGGCCTCGTTTGCGGCCTGCTGTGCCTGACTGTAGAGGTTGCCCTTCTCTTGGGCCACCTGCTCAGCCTCGGCTACCTGGCCCTTGAGCTCTTTGATTTCGACGTGGATCTCATCGATGAGTTTGTTTTGCCGGTCGACATCACCCTGCGCGGCGACGACGTCATCCCAGGTTGCGTACTCGTCGAGCGATTTGGCGAGCGCGCTGGGACTCGAACCAAAGTGCATCCCGGCCAGCACGAGCGCGCCGGTCATCGCTGCTGCGGCGAACGTTCGACGAAATGTCGCGGCGTACTTGGCGCGCATGCGTTCCTTTCGGTTCTCCAACTTCGGGTCCCGAGCCTCAGGCCCCAAGCCTCGGGTCGGTGCCTCAGGTCGAGGCCATTTTTAGTGATTCACATTCGACACATCTGTCACGTGTTGCACAAATGTAACAAATGCCACACTGGCCACAGTAGTGTTCCTGCGCGCTGAATGTAACCCCTGCGATACAGGTAATTAGCCATGACGCGCCGTGACGACACGACTCGACTTGCACAATGTGCTGAATGTGTTCTAAGCTCTTACCTCGGCGGTCCGCATGGACAGGGCCTCGGCCCCATCGTCTAGTGGCCTAGGACACTGGCCTTTCACGCCGGCAACACGGGTTCGAATCCCGTTGGGGTCACCGCGACAGCTGTCGCAAGACCTGTTATGCTGAACCGTCAGTAAAAATAAATATGAGGCCCTGTAGCGCAGTTGGTTAGCGTGCCGCCCTGTCACGGCGGAGGTCGCGGGTTCAAGTCCCGTCAGGGTCGCGAGTGACGCCCTCTTCGGAGGGCGTTCCACTTGAGACACGCAAGTGCCTCGGCTCTGTAGCTCAGTTGGTAGAGCGTTCGACTGAAAATCGAAAGGTCACCGGATCGACGCCGGTCGGAGCCACTGAAACCCCCGGAGATCCGGGGGTTTTTAGTTTTCCGGGCCACTACCGCACTGCCACCGTGAGTTCAGCGGAGGATTTCGCACCTTCGATGCGCTCTGAGACCTCCTCGGCCGGAAATCTTCCGCTGAACTCATCGCCGCTCACGCGCAACGAGCGCCGGCACTAGGCAGCAAGCGCCTCGGTCGGTGAAACCTGAGCCGCCTTCATCGCGGGGAGCATCCCGGCAACAGCGCCCACAACGATGGTCACCGCCACGCCCAGCAGCGCAATCAACGGCGGCACAGTGGGCGTCCAACCGTTGAGCAGCGACACCACGACAGTACAGCCCACACCCAGCACAAGCCCGGCAAGACCGCCATAGGTCGCGAGCATCACCGCCTCAACCAAAAACTGCTTGCGCACATGCGCGCGCGTCGCCCCCAAAGCACGGCGCAAACCGATTTCACGCCGCCGCTCGAGCACGGTAATCACCATGGTGTTTGCCACGCCGATACCGCCCACCAGCAGCGCAATCGACCCCACACCCACCAGTAGCCCGGTGAAGGCCGTGTCGATGGCGTGCTGTGCCGCGAGCGAGTCAGATGGCCGGCTGACACTCACCTCGTTGGGTGATTTCGGGTTAATAGTTGCCGGGATCAGTTCCCGCACCGACTCAACCGACGCATCCGTCGAACGCTCGTAGAGCGTGGTTGGCGAGCCAGTGAATCCGAGGCGCTCAGTGGCATGCGACGCTCCAACCAGCACCGAAGTATCAAGCTGGGGCGCGAGTGCCGAAGGTTTCAGGATGCCCAGCACCGTGTGATTCTGGCCGTCAATATTCACCATCGAACCGGGCGAAACAATGCCCAGCCGCTTGGCTGCGGTTGCCCCGAGCACCGTGGTCGGATACTGCTCGGTCGCATCGTTGAACCAACTGCCGGTTTGCAGCTCACTTGACGTAGCCGAAAGCAGCCCGGTGTCGGTTGCCGCCACTGTCAAGCTGTTGGTGGCTGCCGGATCGATGTAGCTGCTGCGGTAGGCGGCAACACCAGACAGGTTCGCCACCCAACCGACCTGCTCCACACCCTCGATGCGCTTAAGCCGCTCGGCCGAGTCGGCCGGCAACCTGGTCGATTCGCCACTGAACGTCTTGCCCGCCGTTACGGTCAGCAGGTTCGTGCCCAGCGATGCCAGTCGCTCCTGAATTTTTGCCTGGCTCGACAGCGAGATGCCGATCACAGCAATCATCGCGGCAATACCGATCGCAATTCCGAGCGCCGATAGCGTTGCCCGCACGGGATGCGCGCGCAACCCCTGCCAGCCCAGGCGCAGTAGATCATCCTGGCGAAGGTGTGAGCGAGATTCTTCCCGATCGAATGTCATGCGACTCCCTCCTCCTGCTGGCGGATATCAGACTCGAGCACACCGTCGCGGATACTGATCTGTCGCCGAAACCCGGCCGCCAATTCGCGGTCATGAGTGATCACCAACACCGTCGTGCCGGTGCGGTTGAGGTCTTTCAAAATCTCCACCACCTGGGCACCAGAGCGGGTGTCGAGCGCGCCGGTGGGTTCATCGGCGAGCAGCAGCGGCGGGTCACCCACAACAGCGCGAGCAATCGCCACGCGCTGTCGCTGCCCACCCGAGAGCTGTCGCGGAGTGTGGTCGGCACGGTCACCCAGACCCACTCGTTCCAGCGCCTTGCGCGCGCGTTCACGTCGATCTTTTAGCGGCATACCCGTGTAGAGCAGACCGGTGGCCACGTTATCGGTAGCGGTCTGCGCATCCTCGAGATGATATTGCTGAAAAACAAAACCGATCAGGTGCGCCCGCAGCGCCGAAAGTTTTGCATCGCTCGCTTCCGAAACCAGGTGGCCGGCGATGGTGATCTCGCCCTCGCTGGCTCGGTCGAGTGTGCCGATGAGGTTCAGCAGCGTTGATTTACCAGAACCGCTCGGCCCGGTAATCGCCACCATTTCACCGGCATCGACGGTGAAACTCACATCGTCGAGCGCCGTTGTTGGTGGCGAGCCGTATTTTCGCGACACCCCGCTCAGTGTCAAAAGTGGGTCGGTGGGGCTCATTCGCCCACCACCACTTTGTCGCCCTCGTGCAGATTGCCACTGGTGATCTCAACGAGGTCGTCGGCAAACGCACCGAGCTCTACCTGCACGCGGGTGGGCACGCCGTTTTTGATCACCTCGACAGCGTATTTACCGCCGGGTTCGGCAAGCAGCGCCCGCACCGGCACCGCGAGCACGCCGGTGGCGATGGTACGTGTGGTTACCACGTTGACGGTCACATCAGCGTAGGCCTCTGCGGCAGCCGGGTCGGTGAGCGAAAGCTGCACCGGCACCTTCACAGTTTTCTGCCCCGATTTGTCTTCTTTTTCAACCGGCGGATCAACCGATTCCACAACCGCCTGGGTGGTTGTGCCATCGGGCAGTTTCACATCAACCTTGGCTCCCACCGGCAGCAGACTGCGCATGCTCGAAGGCACTTCGGCGGTCACCACCTTTGAAGTGCCCGTAACCTCCAGCACCGAGGTGCTTGCCGCGTCACCGACCTTGGCCTGCTGTGCACTCACCTGCACATCACCGGGGACAAACACGACGCGGCCAAGTTCGAGCGTGGTGCTCCATTCGAATCCGTTGTCTTTTTGCCACTGGGCGACGGCGGATGCGGTTGCCCAGCCATAGTGCTCATCGGGTTCGTCTTCGAAGTAGCCGAGCGCCTGCAGGTTTTGTTCAAGCTGCATCACATCGTGACCGTCTGACATTCCCTCTTCAAAGTTGCGCCAGGCGGGCACCTTGCCGTGCATCGTGAACACGGGACGCTCATTCACACGCATCATCTCGGTGCCGACCGACAGTTTGGTTCCGGGCGCGGCTAGCGAAGTGATGGTGCCCGTCAACTGGGTGCCGTAGGTGGCCGCTTTGCCGTGATTGAGGGTGCCTTTTGTTTCGACCCGTTCAACAAGGTCGGTTTTGGTAACGGTGGCGGTTTCGGCGGCCGGTGAAACGGTGTTTGTGGATTCGTCGGTGTTGGCGTTGTTCATCAGAGTGAAGCCAGTGACACCGAGCGCAATCGCAACTGCCGCTGCGGTTGCGGCGATAACAATTCGCTTTTTTGGCATCAACAGCCCCTACTCGCCCTGGCTGATGAGACCAGCCTGCTGGCTGCAGCGCTCAACATCAGCCGGGTCGGCTTCGGGTCCGCCGTTCTGCTGCACAACGAAACCGTTTGCATCCGCCTGCGGGTCGGGTACGTCATAGCCGGCTTCACGCATGCACTTCGCGTAGGCGAGCAGCTGCTCGTTCAGCTGCTCATCGGTCACCGAGTCGGCGCTCTGAGGAGCCGGCCCCACCTGGTCGGCGCAGTTCTGCAGCACCGCCGCTACGTCGACGCCGTCCTCGTTCGTTTCGATGGGTGAGCCATCGGGGTTGACCGGAATACCCGCGTTCGCCGAGTCGAGACCGTTCTCTTTCAGGCAGCGGTCGAAGTCGTGCTGCCACTGCTCCATGCTCGCGGCCTCATTCTGCTGCAGCTCGGGTTCGTTTGCCGAACATCCGGTGAGCGCGAGCATTGCGCTCGCACCGATCATGAGCGCGGTGACAGCAGTGCGTGAAGTGCGTGTGCGGAACATAGTGAGATACCCTTCGATTTCTGAATTATGTTGTGGGCGTCAAGATGACGGCCCGTTCAGGACATGTCCCAGTTCACGCGAGTGAGGGTTGCGGCAGCGTAAAAGAAAACACTTACGTTTCTTTTACCCGCTGCGTGCCAAACTGAGGCTGTCAGCGACCGCTGGGGCTGCTAGCGACCACTGGCCACAATCTGAGCGGCCCGCATCCAGCCACGCAGCCAGCCCCGGGAGGAATCATTCGCGTACTCATCGTTGAAGACGAGCCGTACCTCGCCGAGGCAATTCACGACGGGCTCGCACTGCACTCCATCTCGGCTGACACTGTCGCCGATGGCCGGGATGCGCTTGCCGCCATCGACATCAACGACTACGAGGTCGTGTTGCTCGACCGCGATATTCCCGGGATGAGTGGCGATGAGGTGTGCCGGCTCTTGAATTTGCGCGAACAGCGACCAGCGATTTTGATGGTCACGGCTGCCCGACGCACCCAGGAAAAAGTGGACGGGTTCCAGCTCGGCGCGGATGATTATCTGGCGAAGCCCTTTGAATTTGCCGAGCTCGTGGCTCGGGTGCGGGCGCTCGCTCGGCGCCAGTTCACGACTCGACCAACCCGTTATGAAGCCGCCGGTGTCACGCTCGACCCGTTTCGCCACGAGGTCACTCGCGACGGCCGCTACATTCGCCTCAGCCGCAAGGAGTTCGCGGTGCTCGAGTCGCTGATGCGTGAACCTGGTCGCGTGGTCAGTGCCGAAACGCTCCTCGAAGAGGCGTGGGATGAAAACGCCAACCCGTTTACGCAGTCGGTCAAGGTCACCATCAGCTCGCTACGCCGCAAACTTGGCGAGCCGTGGGTGATTCGCACCAAACCCGGTGTCGGCTACACGATCGAAGCGGCCGACGATGATTAAGTCGCTTTCATCGCTCGGTCACCGCCAGCAGCGCTTCACCGCCCGCACTCGCTTGGCGTTTTGGTATGCGCTGCTGATGATTCTGTGCGGTGGTGCACTGCTGACGCTGATCATGCTTTTTATCGGCTATGTGCCCGACTACGGGTTCAATTCTGGTTCCGTCGACAGCACCCAGGGGCCGCTGGTAATTGCCGTCGATGACCCGGAAATTGTTACCGGCGATATCAAAATCGCGGTCGAGAGCCAGGCCGATTTGCTGACGCTTTTGCTGCAGGTGTCGATCATTGCGCTAATCGGCTTGGTCGTACTGAGTTCGGTGGCTGCGTGGCTTTTGGCGGGCAGGATGCTGAAACCGCTCGCGGCCGTGAACGAGGCCGCCAAACTGGCCGCGGATGGGCGACTCGACCACCGCATCGGGCTCACCGGCCCGCACGATGAGATCACCGAGCTGGCACAAACCTTTGACGAGATGCTCGAAAATCTTGAGCGTTCCACTGCCGCG
Source organism: Gulosibacter sp. GYB002 (assembly GCF_036577665.1). Classification (NCBI taxonomy): domain Bacteria; kingdom Bacillati; phylum Actinomycetota; class Actinomycetes; order Micrococcales; family Microbacteriaceae; genus Gulosibacter; species Gulosibacter sp. GYB002. The sequence continues at coordinate 256,339 of NZ_JARBDD010000003.1, forward strand.
CAGCGCCGCTTCACAGCGAACGCCTCACACGAACTGCGCACGCCACTTGCCACGACGCGGGCGATTCTCGATGTGCAGCTGTCGAAACCCGGTGCGGTCGACCGCAAGGTGTTGCAGAAGTTGCAGCGGGTAAACGAGCGCAGCATCCGCACCGTTGAATCGCTGCTCGATCTCGCCGAGCTTGAGGTGGGCAGGGTCGAACCAACCGCGTGTGATCTTTCAAGCACGGTTGCCGCTGTACTGCGTGAGTGTCAGCCGGAGTTTGCCGGACGCGAGCTGACTGTCGAGCGTGAGCTGGCACCGACGACCGCGTTCGGTGACGAGCGATTGTTTCACCAGCTCGCGCAAAACCTGATTCAAAATGCGATTCAGCACAATATTGATGGTGGCAGCGTGACGGTGAGCACCCGGATGCGTGATGGCGGTACCCGCGCCGAGCTCACGGTGCAAAATACCGGCGAGGAAATTGATTCGGCGCAGCTGGGCCAGTTGACCGAGCCGTTCAAAACCACGAAGGGCCGCACCGGTGGCACGAACCGCGGTCTCGGGCTATCGATTGTTTCGGCAATCGTTGAGCGCTCGAACGGTTCGCTCGACCTGGCCGCGAACGACGGCGGCGGTTTGCGCGTCACTGTGACGCTGCCGAGCCAAGCGCCCGCGACCTAAGGGGCCTGGCCGCGGCGATATCAGCGCGCCACAGCCGACGTCCTAGCCCTCGTGCCCGGTCTGTTCGCGCGGCAGCAGCGGTGCCGAGCTCGCGGTGATACCGGTGTGGCTATCCGCCTTCACCGTGGCCCACACATAGCCGCCGTTGCGTTCATCCACCCACACGGCGCGTTCAATATCACCAACACCGAACCCGCTGCGCTGCGCCCGCGAAAAACCGAGCGGCGGGAAGATTCGGTTACCGATTTGAATGATCGTCTCGATCGGCATTGGTTGGCCGCGTACCGGGCTCGTGTGCACCACAACAGCCATGCGCCCATCCTCAACTCGTGTGGGGGTCAGATATTGCGGCGGTTGGGTGATATCACGCAGCCACTCGCCCGCACCGCTGGCACTCACGCGCTTTTGGAAGCTCTCGATGCGGGGCACAATCTGCTCGAAATACTCCTCAGCGCACTGCCGGTTGGCGAGATCAATATCGTCGCCAAAGTCACCAAAAAGATCGTTGTGAAGAGTTGACATCGCCTATTTATTCCCTGCAATCACGGCTGCGAAGTCTGACAGGATGCCCGTGGAATCTTGCCCCTCGGGAACCCTCAAGTAGGTGGAGTGGCGTGAAAACGGGTTGAGCGACCAGTGGTTACGGATCCCGTCATCATTCGACAGATGCTCAATCCCATCAACCTTTGTCGGGTTTTTCCCGAATGTGGCGTCGGGCCCCACTCCCTGAACCCAGTCGTGGCTGTCAACGGCCGACACATAGGTCTGACCGGCAACGTTATATTCCCGCACATCCTGCACGCCCGACCCCGGCGACCCGAACATCACCAGATCGTCCACGACCCCGACATTGACGTCACGCATCCCCATACCCGCGGTGGTCGAACCATATGAGTGCCCGAAAACGGTCATCCGGGGATCGCCGTGGTCACCATAGGCGCGAGAGGCGTGCATCCCCTCAACGAACCGGTTCAGGTTGCCGGCGCCGTCGTGAGCCCGGCCGGTAAAGGCGACCTCCCCCACCGTCTGGGGTGCGTCATAACCGATCCACGAGACCATCGCGATGTCTTCAGCGGGGATGCCCTGTTCGATCGAGGTGATGTTTCGCAGGCGCGTCGTATCAGACACCATCCCCGCCATTGAATCGTGGACGTTTGTTGTCATCCCCGGCACGAGCGTGGCCACATACTTGGCCGAATCGACATCGCCGGTGGCGATCGCCGCACGCACACCTTCGGGGCCCGAGGCGTCAAGCAGCAGCAATTGCCCGCCCGCCGCGCGCGTATCCCGAATTGTGTAGAGATCGTTGAGCCGGTCCTGAGCGTCCTGAACCGCGCTGTTTGCGGCCGAAAGCCCCGGATACGCGACGCTCCGCCCCTTTTTCGCCTCGGCCAGCTCTTTTTCGGCCTCTTCGATGAGTTTCGATAGCCGGTTCATGTTGGCTTTGTCACGCGAACGACCATCGATACCGTCGAGGTTGCCGATGGCGTCGGGATGCTTGTCAATGATCTGCTGCTGCTCTTCGACCGTGAGCGAGTTCCACCAGGCCGCAACCTCCCGGTCACTCCACCCCGGTTGCGGTAGATCAGGCAGCCCCTGCGCAAACGCATCGGCGCGCTCGGCCGTCACATCGCCACGTTCAACCGCCGAGAGCCGGCCGTGGTAGGTGTTGTCCACTTCGACGGCACGGCGCACCGAGTCGGTTACCTCGCCGCTGAGATGGTCGCGATCACGTATGGCCTGGTTTTGCATCACGAACCCGGCCGTCGCGTCAATCCGGAACATCTCGTTGATTCGCTGCTGGCGAGGGGCTGCGATCGAGACGATTCCGGCCGTGTGAATCACCAGCTCCTTGATCGCTTCCAGGCTCTTGCACTCGTGCACGCGGGTTTCGACATCTGCGACGCCGCTGGATGCTTGGGCCGTTGCCATACTCAACTCGCTCAGCAGCGACACCGAAACGTTTGTATCGGCCGAGTTTTTTTCGGTTGCCCGCTGCGCTGCGCTCACCGTTTCACCGCGCGACTGCAGCGCGGTGCGGGCATCGTCAAGGTGATCGGCCGCGTCACGCAAGCCGTTGCCGCGCTCATTGAGATCACCGACGGTTGTGTCGAGGGCGGCGGGATGCCATCCAAGAATGTCGTGCCAGCTGACCATCGCTATGTCTCCGAGTTCTGGTGTCCGCGCTAGTACTGGTAACCGGGTGCCGTGCACACGGCGGCAAATTTGCCACCAAACGCTTCGTCAGCCGTGGTGAAATCGTTGTCGGCAGCCCGACACGAGACGCCGTCGTTGCTGAGCCGGTCTGCAATAGCCTCGCAGCGGTCATCCACCGATCTGCCGGCAGCTACTGCTTTGCCACCAGATTTTGCACCGGGCATGGCAGTGGCTACCGATCCGAGCAGCGTGGCGGCGTCGGCGGCCTTGCGGATCGCCGTGCACGCTGACTCAAGCTGGCCAGCAAGCCGGGGCAACTCGCCCGCAATAATCTCGACGTCCGCCATTTGCTCTCCCCTTCTCGGCGCTGCGGCGCGATTATATCCCTAACGCTTAGCGCGGCCGTTACAGCTGTTCACCGAGCAAAATTTCACGGATGCGACGCTGGTCTTCCATGAGCGAACCGATCAGAATCCAGTTTTCTGATTTCGGTGGCCGAATTTGCAGGGGCGCGGTGAGGGCCGGGATGGCGGAGGTGATCGGTTCGGGGTTCACATCCGCTTCGAACACAGCCAGGCGCACATCGTGTGCTTGCCGGCGCAGCTGCTCGGCGATCTGCGCGGAGGCGGGTTCGTCGATGAGCGAGTCACTGTAGTGGTCGAATACCGCGCGAGTCATGCCCACCACGCGGTTCACGATGGGGCTGAGCTGATCATTGAGCAGCTCGCGCATCTGCTTGAGGTCGCGGTGGTGTATGGAGCGTCGCGGGTTCATGGTGAGCGACTCATCAGCGTCCGCGATACGTTCAATTGCCTTGTCGCGCATTGGCCGCAATAGTCGCGCCTCGATCATGAGCCGCTGCAGCTGCGCTTGGCTCTGCTCGGCGGTGAGCGCATCTGCCAGACGGTTGAGTGCCCGGGCAACTTCGCCGCCGAGTATTCGCAATTGGTCGCGCGCGGCTTCGGTCTGCAGCGGCGGCACCAGTAGGGCGTTGATCGCCAGCCCGATGATGGCACCGAGTACGGTTTCGAGGATGCGGTCGAGCGCATAGTTTGCACTGGTTGCGCCGAGTGCCAACACCAGCAGGGCACTGATGGCGATCTGGTTGCTCGTGGGCGGGGTGGCGCGAATCGCCCAACCGACACACAGCGCCAGCACACAGGCCGCGAGAATGGTGATGCCGCTAACGCCGAACACCGCACCCAATACGCTCGAGATCAGCACCCCGAGCACCACTCCAATAGTGCGTTCGATTCCCCTGGTGAGCGACTGGTTGACGCTCGGGGCCACAATCAGCATCGCGGCGATGGCTGCGAACACCGGTGTGTCGGTGCCCACCAGCCACTGTGCCGCATACCAGGCGGCGATTACCGCGATCGCGGTTTTCAGCACCTGAAGCAGTGGGCCGCGACGTTTGACGCGAAAGGCAGTGGCCAGTTGTTGGCTGCGTCGCTTATTGGTGGCTGACATTGTTTCTACTGTAGCGATGCCCGCCGGAAAGCGAGCTCGGGCCCAGCTCCGCTTGGAGGCTGGGCCCGAGCCGCGTGCTACCGGCTTTTATTGCTGGTTTTTACGAGCGTCGAGGTACTGCTTGACCGTCGGGTCACCGGTCTGCTCGAGCCAGGCGAGCAGTTCGGGCGAGGCCGAGGGAGCTGCAGCCAGGTAGGGCCACAGTTCACGGTGGTTTGCCATCGGGTGCAGCTCTGCCGCGGGCGTGTTTGGGTCGAGTGCGCGCCGGGCCATCGCGGCAAGATCAACATTGCCGTTCGGCTGGGCGGCGGGCTGTGCCTCGGCCTCCGGCTGCGCAACCGAAGTTACCGATTCGGATGCAGCGGGCTCTGGCTGCTGCGAAGCATCCTGTTCTGCGGCGCTACCGCCGGCGGTCGGCTGCTGCGCTTCGCTATCGCTCTGGCCAGCACCCTGTTCAGCGGGCTGCTGTTCGGCAGGCTGCTGTTCGTTGGTGCTCGACTGGGTGTAGCCAGTTGACTGCTGGGTCGAGTCGCCGTTGCCGTACTGGTTCTGCTGGCCCGCATCCTGGTGACCGTGCTGGCCCGCCTCGCCGAACTGGCTCTGCTGCCCCCAGCCCTGCTGATCAGCCGCTTGCTGACCGTACTGGTTCTGCTGCTGACCGAAGTTAGCCTGCGCAGACTGGTGCTGCTGACCGAACTGGCCGGGCTGACCCTGCTGGCCGTGCTGGTTCTGCTGAGCCGCATCCTGCTGACCATACTGCTGCGAGCTCTGCTGGCCCCAGCCCTGCTGATCGGCGGCCTGCTGACCCTGCTGACCGTACTGGTCTTGCTGGCCGTACTGGCTCTGCTGATCGGGCGAGCCGTACTGCTGCGAGCTCGACTGGCCCCAGTTCTGCTGGCCGGAAGCCGACTGGCCATGCTGGCCATAGCCCTGCTGCTGACCGAACTGGTTCTGCTGACCAAAGTCACCCTGGCCGTACTGGCCCTGCTGCTGACCGAACTGGCCGGGCTGACCCTGCTGGCCGAAGTTGCCCTGACCGAACTGGCCCTGCTGCTGACCACCGGCGTTCTGCAGCTGCAGCGCCAGGCCACGCGACTGGAAAAACTCCTTCATCTGCGGCTGGAAGAACACACCAGCCAGCACGATCAGCGGCAGCAGCACGAGTGCTGCGAGCAGGTGCACCGGAGCCGCTGCGGGCGTACCAAACATCAGCCCCTTGAAGTCGTGAAGCTGAATGGTGCCGATAATGACCGCCACCAGACCAAGCACAGCGGTGGCGCCGAGCACGATAAGCAGCATCATCTGCTTAGTGCTTTCACGGCGCTGCCCCAGCAAAATGTTGCCGAACACAGCAGCACCACCCGCGAGCAGTGCGAATACCAGCAGCACAATCATGAGTGCCGGCTCCTGAGCGCCCGAAGTCAAAAAGCCGACTGCCGAGAGCAGCACCGACGCGGCCACACCGGCACCGGCGAGCAGCGCGAGGCTGGCACCCGAGAACCAGCGAGCGGTCTGGTCCATCGGTTTGCGAGTGGCGATGGTCGCGGGGCTGAGCGCAATTGCACCAGCAACCGCGGCCATGGTGAGCGAGTAGCCCGAGCCCAGCACCGAATCAATACCGTCAGCCGAGAACAGCAGCCCGAAGGTGCCGTCGAGTAGCAGCGCGAGGCCCGCAGCTGCACCGACCGAGAGCATTGCAAGACGACCGGCTTCGGATCCCATCACCATCAGAATCAGCGGGAATCCGACAATAGCCGCCACCAGCACCACGCCGGCGATCAGGTTCAAAAGCAAGTAGCCGGTGGCACTGTCGGCATACGGGACGGCGGCGTTCATCAGGATGACATTCACCACGATGCTCAGCAGAATACCCAGGCCGGTAACAGCCACCACGGCAAAGGTGCCGATCTTGTTCACCAGGCGGTGCAGGCTTGCCGCGGGCGACTGGATACCACCCAGCGCGAGCATCTCGTAGTCACGCGGCTGGATGATGAGCGCACAACCGGCCAAGCCGATCGCCATACCCGCACCGATACCCAGCTGGCCCGGGCCAGAACCGTTGCCGCCGCTAACGATAAACGCGGTGATGATTTCAAGAATCAGGTAGACAAGCGCCGCGATGATGAACGGGGCCTGCGAAGCCAGTCGAATCAGATGCGCAAGTTTCGGCGCCACCGGCACCATGCCGAAACGGACAAGCATCATGAATCCGCCACCTGCCGCGGCCACAATCGCGGTGAGCACACCGGCGATCGAGGTTGCAGTGAGCACCACGCCAAATCGGTTCTCGCTGATGTTCCACACCATGACGAGCGCGATCAGCAGCAGTGCCGGACCACCAATGTCGCGCACCCAGTCAAGCCAGGTTGCACCCTGCATCGGCTGTGCCTGCGGGCGCTGCGGCGCCTGCTGACCGTACTGCCCCTGCTGACCGTACTGCTGCTGGCCGTACTGTTGCTGGCCGTACTGCTGCTGATCAGGGCCTGCCTGCTGATTAGGGCCTGCCTGCTGCGGCTGCTGGCCGTAGCCAGGGTACTGGCCGTCGCCACCACCCTGACCCGCAAATTGCGGCTGCTGGCCGTAGCCAGGCTGCGGCTGTTGACCATAGGGCGGCTGGCCCTGCTGGTAATTCGGGAAATCGTTTGACACGGCTGAGTCTCCTTCGCACTATTGGCAGCCCTGTTGGGGGAGTCAGTTGGAGCCTACCGGTTGGGATATAAACAAACCGAAACTCAGCCGAGATTTACAACGATGGATGCATCCCAATTACCAATACAGCGGGGTGAGGAACCCAAACGCCACCAGCTCGCGAACATTGCGCTCAAGCTGATCGCGCAGCTGCGCATCCGAGATCTCAAGCAGCCCCGAAAGCGCGGCAACAATCTGTGCACCGGTCAATTCGCCGTCACACACCGAAACAAACGCGGCCAGTTCGGTTGAAAGCGGATAGGTGCGCCGAAACGATCCGCCCTGCCGCAGCAACATGGCATTGGGATGCTCAGAATCGGGCAGACGGTGCCGCTCTTCGGTCACATCGGCCGCCACCACAAAAGTTTCGTCAAATAGGTCCTGCTGATCGCGCTGCCGCAACCAATCATCGGCAGTGAACGCCACCCGCACGCTCGGACCAAGCGGCTGCGCCAGCTGATGTTCAAGCGACTCAAAGCGGCGCACCGGCTCAGCAACCGCCGCATCCGGTCGATGCAGCATGAGCATCCCCATCCCCACCGACTCAACCTCGCGCGCCGCAAAATCATCGAGGTAGCGCAAAAATTGCTCGCGCCACGATTTCAATTCGCGATTTTCTTGCGCATCCTTGAGCCACATATCGGCATACTCAATGCCGGTGGCGCGCTCACGCTGCACCACCCAGCAGTCGATATCGGCGGGCAGCCAACTCTCGATTCGCGAGTGCCAGGTGTCATCACCGCGATGAATTTCCCAATTACCGAGCATCACCGCAATACCGCCCGGGCGCAGCTGCGCGCCGAGACCACGCATCAACTCTTCAACGAGCCGGTCGCCGGGACGGCCACCATCGCGATAGGTGTACTGGTCGTGATGCTGTTCGCCATCGGTGCGCGGCGTGATGACAAACGGCGGATTCGACACCACCAGGTCAAAAGTTTCGCCCTTGACCGGTTCAAGCAGGTCGCCGATGCGCAGCTCTACCCGATCTTCGAGCCGCTCGGGGTCAATGCCGAGCGTGTGCGCATTGAACAGCAGATTGAACCGCGCGAACGCAATCGCGCGTTCGGAAATGTCAGTGGCCACGACACGGCGAGCGTGACCCAGCAGGTGGAGGGTCTGCACGCCCATCCCGACGCCGAGGTCGAGCGCTTTTTCGACCGGCTCGCGCGGCGTGATCTGTGCCAGGTTCGTGGTTGCGGGGCCGATACCAACAACATGGTCGCGACGCAGGGCCCGGTCGGCAGCAATCTGCAGGCCGCCCAGGTCGGAAGCAACCCACAGGTTGATATCGCCCTCGGCGCCCGTAACCGCGTAGGGGCGAATATCAATGCGCGCCCGCACCCGGCCGTCGGCTGCGGGTTCGAGCAGCCCCGTCGCGAGCTGATCTGCAGCAGCCGGTAGCTGGTCGGCTGGCACCGACTGCGCCAGCAGGTAAACGCGTATCAGCGCGGCGAGCGCATCCGCCGGGCCGCGATCAACCGCCACTTCGGCGGGCACCAGCAGGTCGCGGTGGAGTGCCGCGGTGGGTTCGTCGCCGAGACGTTCACGCACCCCGTCGACGGTGTATCCCGCCTCTTGCAGCGCGCTGTGGATGCGGGCCAGCTGGTCGAGGTCGCTGGCGTCGGGAGCGTCGTTGGGGTCGTCAAACATGTTGGTTGATTCGGTCACCCTGCCATTCTGGCAGTCCGCCGCGCCCCGCCACCTTGAAGATTTTTGTTTCCTGACTGCATCCGCCTTGCTGAAATTTGTTTCCTGACTGCATCCGCCTTGCTGAAATTTGTTTCCTGACTGCAGATCGGCCGGATCCGCGCCAATTTCAGCCAAAAATCGCCAAAAATCCGCAGGATGCAGCCAGGAAACAAAAATCAGGAAACAAAATTTTGAGGCCAGGAAACAAAAATCTGCACGCTGCGGCGGCACAGCAGGGATGCAGGCAGGGATGCAGTGCAGGACCAGGCAGGGATGCAGTGCAGGACCAGGCAGGGATGCAGTGCAGGATCCGGGCAGGGATGCGGCAGGGATACGCAGCGCGACCAGGCAGGCACGGCGCGGCCAGCGCAGGATGCGGCGGGCCGCAGCCGGGCTACGACTGCAGGGGCGCGAGCGCCGAGAGGGTTTCGAGCCGGTCGACAAGCGAGTAGGCGTTAATCGCCAGCAGCAACTCATCCGCACCGGTGCGCTCAACAAGCTCAGCAAGCCCGCGGCGCACAGTTTCGGCGGTGCCGACATACTGGTTCCCTTTCGACCGCTGCCACAGCTCGGTGTGCTCGACCTCGGTGGCAAACTCGGCAGCGGCCCCAGGCGAAAGCAGCTTGTCAAGCTTGCCGGCAAGCAGCTGAAAACGAGACACCCGCTGGGTTATGTCGAGACGCTGCGACTCAGCTTCAGTGCCCGCAACCACCACCGATGCACTCACCATGAACTGCGGCTGCTCGTACCGCGCCGAGGCACGGAAATGCCGGCGGTAGTGGTTGGCGGCACTCACCGCATCCCCTCCCATATTGAAATGGTTGGCGTACGCATACGGCAGCCCCATCGCCCCGGCCAGCTCCGCCGAATAAAGACTCGAGCCCAGCAGCCAAAATTCTGGTGCGTGGGGAACATCTGCAGCTGCGCGCAACCGGTGGCGTGAGTTCGCCGTCACAATGCTGTTGGCAGGGTCGAGATAGTGCATGATTTCGGCCACATCGCTCGGGTAGCGCTCCACGGCCTCTTGCGAGGTGTCCCGGCGAAGCGCAGCCGCGGTAACCGGGTCGGTGCCGGGCGCGCGCCCCAAGCCCAGATCAATTCGGTTGGGATACATCGCCTCAAGCAGCGCGAATTGCTCGGCCACCACAAACGGGGCGTGGTTCGGCAGCATCACCCCACCCGAGCCGAGGCGGATGCGCTCGGTATCGGCACCGAGCCAGGCAAGCGTCACCGCGGGCGAGGTTGAGGCAATCGCCCGTGTGTTGTGGTGTTCGGCAACCCAGTACCGGTGATACCCCAGCCGATCAGCAGCGCGCACCAGCTCACGCGCGTCGCGTATCGCGTCGTGCGGGGTTTGGTCTTGTGTCAGCGGGATGAGGTCAAGCAGTGAGATTCGAGGCATGCTTGAGAGCACATCATGAATTGCTGATTGCATCTCGAGATCGATGCGCAACCTAACGCGCCTACGATGGAGTAGTGAAGCGGGGATACCGCCCCGTGAATAGGTTTTCGGAGGATGTATGGGCGCTCGCCACCTGCGCACCGCGCTTGCCGCCGTAGCTTCGCTCCTGGCCCTAACCCTTACCGGCTGCTCCACCAGTTTTTCGGTGCAGGCTTCACCGGGTGGCTATCAGCCGTTCTTGCCGGTGCCGAAGAGCACCGATTCGGGTCTGCGTGAAGAGTTCAAACTGTCGCCACAGGAATCGCACGAGTTTTGGAGCGACCCGAACAAGCTTCGCGATGCCGAGGGGATGGACTTCCAAGCTCCAGACAACGGTTTGCCGTCGGGACCCGGTGATCCGGCAACCGGTGCGAGCCGTGCCGCGACCTCGCCGATGCCAGCCTCGCCGAAGGGACTGGGAGTGATTTCGGATGCAGAAATTTACGACCGCGCGGGGCTCGGTGCGAGTGCTTTCGGGCGCCTCTACTTTTCGTTTGACGGTGTCGGCCTGAACGTCTGCTCTGCCACCGTCGTGAACTCTGACTCGGGCGACATCGTCGTCACAGCCGCGCACTGTGTGGTGTCGACCGACGGCAAGGGCACGCTCGCCGAGTCAATGATTTTTGTGCCCGGAGATCGCAATAACGCTCAGGAAGCTCCCTACGGCAAGTGGGCCGCAGTGAGTGTCTCGGTGCCGCAGGAGTTTGTCGACAAGGCAATCACCGACGACAGCGGCGTGCTGACTTCAGAAGAGGGCTGGAACTACGACTTCGCGTTCCTCAAGATGGAGAAGCAGGATGGCCGCTCCATCCAGGAAGTGACCGGGGCGCAGGGCATCGCCTTCGGCATCCCCACCGATACCCTGACGCAGGTGGGATACCCGTCAGCACCACCATTTGACGGTCTCGATGAGTACGTCTGCGCTTCAACCGATTACGCGTCGAACTGGCAGGGCGGCTATGCGCACACCTGCGATATGACGCAGGGGTCATCGGGCGGCGGCTGGCTCACCAAATACGATGCCGAATCGGGCACGGGCTATGTGGTGGGCGTCACCTCAACCGTGACGCTTAACAACTCCACCGCTAATGCTGCAGTGTTGGGGCAGACCGCCTTGAATCTCTACCGCGACCTGGATGGCCAATCATGATGCGCGCATCCTGGCGTCGCGGCACCGTGACCGCGCTCAGTTCGGTACTGGCCGCATCCCTGTTGACTGGATGCACCCCGGAATTTGAAATCAAACCGTGGGCGGTAGCTGATCACGACGAGAAGGTCGCCTATCACGCGGATGCAGGTGAAAAGCTCCTCAACCTGGATGCGACCGCCAGCCTCACCAAGATTGATTCGTTCCAGGCCACCGGCTACCTGCATCTCGAATCTGATTCGAATGGTTCGGCACACTTCGAATACGTCACCTCGGTTGAGGGCGAAAGCTATGTTTCGCGTCGCGTTTCGTCGATCGAAGGCGACTCGTTCGACCAGTCGCATCAGGCCGGATCGGCGTACACCTACTTCTTGCTGGGCGACCGCTACAAGAAGCAGGTTTCCGAGGGTAAAACCTGGGTGCAGCTGCCGATGGGTGATCTCGACCGGATGCGCAATCCAGAGTCGAATTGCACGCTCTACTCGGTGGCCTATATGTGTTATCTGGTTGATGCGTGGAACAACACCAGAGAGCAAGACGAAAACGTTCCGGTGCAGCTGTCACGCAGCGCCAGCGGCGATCAGCACTTCACCACAGCGGTGAGCTATCAGTCGCTGTCAGATGTGGGGCTGATTCCCGCCGACGGAAAGTTCGACGGCTTTCTCACCGACAAAGCCCGCGCCAAAAAACTGCCGCTGCACCTGTGGGTGAATGGCGATGGCGCCGTCACCAAAATCGAAGTGAACGGCACGCTCACCGGCGATGACGATCACTCCCTGCGACTGCAGATCGGTTTCGAGATGACCGCAACGGCACCCTCGGGCTCGATGAAGCCGGTGACCGACGATGCCATCCCCGGCAATGATGTACTGCGAATTACCAATCGGCAGCAGCTCGATGACTTCCTGCGCCGGCTCAATTCGATGTGATGGTTTGAGAGGAAAAACCGATGACCACTCCCCCAAATCAGCCGCAGGGCCCGCGCTTTGGGCAACGCCACCCGCAGCAGCCGCAGGGCAACGCATCCCCGCAGTCGTACGGCGGCGCACCCCAACCGGCGCCGCGCTGGCAGCCGGTGCCCAAGGCATCGTCGAACACTCCCCCCGCCGCGCCCGCACCGCTGAGCTCGTACACCACCGGCCAGGCAAACTACGGCACCCCCGCCCCAATGAAATGGGAAGAACCCAAAAAACGAGGCCGCCGCAAAAATCACAAGCCCGGACGCGGCGCCCGCCGTACCGTCGCGGTGCTCTCGCTGCTGCTGCCGTTGGGCATTGTCGGTGGCGCCGCAGCCGGTTTTTTCTTCGCCAACCAGGTGTTCAGCTACAACGAAAACAAGCTCGAATCAGAGGTCACGAATGTGCTGCGTGACGATTTCGGGCTCACCGATGTTGACCGCGTGAACTGCCCGGCCTGGGTGAAGGTGGAGCAGGGCAATTCATTCCAGTGCGAGTTTGAATACAACGAGGGCACCCAAACCGTGACCGTCACCCAATCGTCCCAGTCTGGGCAGCTGATCGTCGGCGCACCGGAACACTAGCGGCCAGCTCGCCGGCACACGCAGTTAGCCGGCAAGCTCAGTTAGCCGGCAAGCTCAGTTAACCGGCACTCGCAGCTCACCGGGAAGCTCTGTTAGCCAGCAACTACACCGCCAAACGCCAGCCCCAGCAGGTACGTGACCGCGGCCGCGCCATATCCGATCAGCAGCTGCCGAAGCGCCCGCTTCCAGGGCGAGGCCCCCGACAGCACACCCACCACACCGCCGGTAAGTAGCAACGCTGCGCCCACGACAACCGCAGCCACCAGCACCGCCGGCAGCCCGTGCATCCCGAACAACCATGGCAGCACCGGAATGATGGCGCCGGCTGCGAAAAACAGGAAACTCGAGATCGCTGCGCCCCACGGCGTACCAATCTCCTCATGCGTGTCGGTGTGCTCGCTCAGCCGCTCAGCCGCATCCAGTCGCGCGAACATGTTTTTGGCGCGTGCGGCCGCTTCCTCCCGGCTCATACCGCGAGCGCGATACACGAGCTCGAGCTCGTTGGCATCCACATCCAGCAGCGGAATCTGGTCGGCCGTGCCGGCACGAGGGGCGGATGCGGCCAGCAGTTCGCGCTGTGACGAAACCGACACGAACTCACCGGCACCCATCGAGAGCGCGCCAGCCAGCAATCCCGCGATACCGGTTGCCAGCACGAGTGGCGCCGGGGCGCCCGTGGCACCAATACCGAGCACGAGCGCAAGGTTTGACACCAGACCGTCGTTGAGCCCGAATACTGCGGCGCGGAAGGTACCGCTCATCCGGGCCCGCGATCGGGTGGCGAGCGAGCGCACCACCTCTTCATGGATGCGTTCGTCTGCCGCCATCTGCGCGGTGGCGTCGGGGTCGGCTGAATAGGGTGAGCGCGCCTCGGCATTCTGCATCAGCGCGAGTGTGAACACCGAACCAAATCGGCGGCTAAAGCGGGCAAATAGGCGGGTTGCCAGGTCTGCTTTCGGCGGCCGCGGTTTGGTTGCGTGTTCACCGAGTAGCGCCATCCAGTGCGCTTCGTGCCGGCCCTCTGCTTCTGCCAGCTCAAGCAAAATTTCGCGTTCTTCGCCGGTGCGTCGCTCGGCGAGCGCGCGATACGTGGCGGCCTCAGCGCGTTCGTTGGCGAGGTACCGGCGCCAGCGCCGAATCTGCTGGGGTGAGGGGGCGGTCGACATGCGAACCTTTCACGAGAGAGGTCAACAACCTCTCTAGCCTAGGTCCTGCGCTGGCGGTCGAACCGGAATTATGTTGTCGCCATCGCGCAGCTCACACAGCGGATCGGATGCGAGCGCCGCCTGGATTGCATCCCGATGCACCTGACGCATCGGCGGCAGTAGATTGCTGGGCCACCAGCGCACCTGTCGCGATTCGTCATCCCCCACCCCGGCGATGCCATCAAGATAGCGGCATCGAAACACCAGGCCGGTGTACTGCGCGATATCGCCGTTGGCGTGTGTGACCTGATCAGTGACGTGCACCTGCGCGAGCCGCTCAATTTGTGCATCCACGCGAGTTTCTTCGAACGTTTCCCGAACGGCAGCGATCGCCGGATGCTCTCCGGGGTCGACCACGCCGGTCACGGGCGCCCAAAGACCGTCGTCTGCGCGCTGCACCAGCAGCACGTCTTCGGTGCCGTCGCCCGCCGACCATCTCTGTCGGTCGACGGCTCGCAATCCCCGACCGACGCGCGGCGCCTGTGCGGCGTTCACCGTGCCGGTTGATTGTTCGGCGGTTTCAGCGTCGGCGAGCGTTGCGGCATCTTTTGCATGGGGACGCAGCACCACTGCCGTGCAACCGATCAGCCACAGTGGTGCGTGGCCGATTTTGGCGCGCAGCTCGACAATGAATTCGGGGATGGGCATGGTGGCGAGCTACTAGGCGCCGCGGGCGCCATCGGTGCGCTGCGAAACATCGACGGTGCTGAAATTTTGAAACGATCGGGATGCGGTCGGGCCGCGCTGGCCAAAATACCGCGACTGGTACTGCTTTGATCCGTACGGCACTTCGGCATCCGATGAGAGCTGGAAAAAGCACAGCTGCCCGATCTTCATACCGGGCCACAGTTTGATCGGTAGCGTGGCCACGTTTGAAAGTTCGAGGGTCACATGCCCCTGAAAACCGGGGTCGATGAACCCGGCCGTTGAGTGGGTCAGCAGACCGAGCCGCCCCAGCGATGATTTTCCTTCGAGGCGCGCGGCGATACCGTTGCCGAGCGTGACCTGCTCGTAGGTTGCGGCGAGCACGAATTCACCCGGATGCAGGATGAATGCCTCGTCGGGCGCGGTTTCGATGAGATGCGTGAGTTCAGACTGTTCTTGAGACGGGTCGATCGACGGATACCGGTGGTTGTCGAACAGTCGGAAGTATCGGTCGAGCCGAACGTCGACGCTCGCGGGCTGCACCATTTGTGGATCCCACGGGTCGAGCACGATGGTGCCGGCATCGATGCCGGCGCGGATGTCACGGTCGCTGAGCAGCATAACGCCAGCGTAGTCACATCCGCGCCGGGATGCGCGAGCTATTCAGTTCCTTTTCGGTCTCGGCGAGGACTATTCGGCTTCGGCGAGATTGGTGCCGCCCGGGCGCGAGCCAAGTTCTTGGTCGAGTTTGAGCAGGCCGGCGCCGTCGTCGCCGATGAGTTTCACCCGGCCGATGATTTCGCTGACGCTGGCCTCTTCTTCAAGCTGTTCGTCAATGAACCAGTGCAGTAGCGGCAGCGAATCGATATCGCCCTCGGAAGTGGCGATGCGGTAGAGGTCGCGGATGGCATCTGAGACGCGCTTTTCCTGTGCGAGTGACGCTTCGAATGCTTCGAGCACCGTTTCGGCTTGCTCGGTCATCGCATCAATTTTTTCGAGCTGGGGTCGGCCGCCGCGGTCGAGCAGGTGCTGCGCAAATTTGGCTGCGTGCACGCGCTCTTCCTCCGCTTGGGCTCGGAACCAGCTGGCAATCCCCGGAAGATCCAGCGCTTCCATGTCGTACGAGAGCTGCTCATAGGCGAGTGCGGAATGCTGCTCGAGAGTGATCTGGGTGTTGATTGCGGATGCGAGCTTGCCTTTAATTTCCATGGTTGAAAGCTATTTCTTTAAGTTGTGAATCCGGTGAGTGTTCCGGTATCCGTCTGTAGTTGCATCCGGACGGTTGCGTTTTGATCACAAGTTTTCGAGTATTGCGCTCTGCATCTGGATCGGTAACGTGGGCCGCGCAATTGATGCAAGCACGTCCCAAGGGAGATGTTGAACATGCGAACCCTCACAACTAAAGGCGCAGCTACAGCCTTCGGCCTGCTATGCGTTTCAGGACTTGCGCTGACCGGCTGCAGCAGTGACGCTGACGCTCAGAACACCGACCCGCAGACGGTCCCCTCTCAAGGTCAGACCGCCGATGCGGTGAACACCATGGAATCTGGTAGCGAAAATGGCTCGTCGCCCGTAAACCTGCCCGAATGCGATGCGATGAACGCCACAGCTCAGCAAGAGCACGAAGACTTTGGCCCCGACCAATTCACTTATGAGGCTGGCGAAGTTGAGCTGCCGGACCTGTCAGAGCGGGTGTCGCCCGACACGATGGAGCCGCTCAACAAATACCAGCCCTTCTACAACAAAGCGAGCTCATCCCGCATCTGCTTCTGGCCCGTCAATTTTGAGGGCCACGTGGTAGAGAACGTTTCGGAAGTTGATGCGCGGGTGCGCGACGAAGCGATCGACCAGATGCGTAAAGACGAGCTGGCTGAGTCGAAGCTCGGCAATGTAACCGTGTTCCGCGAACTCGTGGTGCCCGAAGATAGTAAGTCGGACACCAAGACCCACGTGTACTACATGTTCGTGGACGATGTGTGGATCACCGTTATTAACCACGGCGGTGGCGGCGAGTACAACTTCTCGGCACTCGACGGTGTTGTTGCTGCAAACCCTGAACTCGTTCAGCTGCCATAGCGGCGGTTGTTTGTCAGGCTGGGCCCCGCGGCCTCCGGTGCCAAGCGCGCCGGGGTGACCTCGGGGCCCGGTGTTCTGCATCCGGCATGGCACGGCAGCGGCGGTAGCGGGCCGGGATGCCGGTGCGGCCCGGTGCTATACTTGCCTTTTGCTGCGATGCAGCGTTCGGGGCTGTAGTTCAATGGCAGAACTTCTGCTTCCCAAGCAGACGGCGCGGGTTCGATTCCCGTCAGCCCCTCCACTCCTCGCACACGGCACGCTGCCATCTCGCGAGCACCTCCCCTCGCACCGCACCCGCGGGGCCACCTTCCGCACCGCACCCGCGGCATCACCTCGCACCGCACTCCCTGCATCGCCCCGCACTGCACTTCCGGCATCACCCCGCACTGCACACTCGGGATTCGTGTGTGTTCGCGTTAATTGTGCGTGCTCTGCCACATACAAATGACGCGAAGACACACAGAAGGCAAATATAGGCGCGGATGCGGCGGGGCGCTCTACATCATGTAGAGTCGTTGTAGATCTTCTGGGAGGCATGATGGCTGGCGACCGCACCCGCGAACGCGGTGAACTCGAGGGCGAGGTCATGCAGATTCTCTGGGCCACCGACGAACCAATCAGCGCCCGCGACATCCAAGACCGCTTCAGCGGCCACACCCCCGCCTACACGACGCTGATGACCGCGCTCGACCGGCTTGAACGCAAGGGCCAGGTGCAGCGGCAGGCCGAATCACCCCGAAAAGTGCGCTTCATCCCCACCCACAGCGCGGGTGAGCACGCCGGCGAGCGGATGCTCACCGCACTCAACAACACCGGCGAACGCGAAGCCGCGCTGCTGCAATTCGCGGGAAATCTTGATGACGCCGATATCGACCTGCTCATGACCGCTTTCAACCAGTCGACCCGAAAGCACAAGCGCCGCTAACCAATGATTGCCGCAGCGATTTCGCTCGCACTCACACTCGTGTGCATCCTGGCAGTGCCCCCATTGCTGAGTCGCGCAACCTGGACGGTCCACCGTCCGAAACTCGCGCTCTCAATGTGGTTCGCCACGTTTTTCACCGGTTGCGCACTCGTGCTCAACGCACTGTTCGCGCTCATCCTGCCAAGCCTCGACACCGCAAACATGTCGACGGTAACCGAGTCGCTCATCCTCACCGGGGCAGCGTGGGGCGCCCTGGCAATTGTCGGCGGCGCGATCGCGATCGTCGCACAGATCGACGAGCCGCTCCAGCGCGCCCAAGACCGCGAGCGCATCGCGCTGGCCCGCACCGCGCTCGAGCTTGAGGAGCGCCGCGGGTTCACCCTGGCACGAATCGCCAGCGACTCGCCTTTTGCCTGCGCAGTTCCGGGCCGGGGCGCCCAAATCATGTATTCGACGGCCCTCGAAGCGCTGCTCAGCCCGGCCGAACTACAGGCGGTGGTCGCGCACGAATACGCGCACCTGCGCGGTTCGCATCCACGCCTGATGCGAATCGCTTCGGTGTCAGCACGCTTGCTTCCGAATTGGTTGCCCGCCGGCCGCGAGTTTAAACGCGCCACCGCGCTGTTGATTGAGCTGATCGCCGACGATACGGCCGGCAAGCAGGCCGGCGCCGCGAATCTCGCCAATGCGCTCGTCAAAATGGGGAATGCGACCGGGGATGCGTCACTTGAGGCGCGCGCCATGCGGCTGACGCTGCGCATCTGGCCAATGGGCCGTAAGCGGCACCTACCCGACCCCATCCGACTACAGCAATAGCAGGCGGCCGCCCTCGGAAAAGCACCCGGGGCCGACGATCTGGCGCTGCTGCCGCTCGATCAATCGGCCCCCTACGGCGTTGCATCCGGTAGTTATCGACTCTGGTAGCGGCGGGCTCCACTTCGCCGCCACCACGGTCTGCTGCAACCGCGGTGCTGCAATTTCAACGGGTCACTCAGCCATTGATTTTGCAGCGATCGGCAACTACTACATGCGGTAGTAGATTAACGGCACGGATGCATCCTGGTCAACGACAAGATGTAGACCTCCAGCAAATTGCCAGGCGAACGGCGCCGCACATCACTCATCGGCCAGCTGCGGCTCGACATACGCCACCTGAATCAACTGCCGACCGTTGGCCCGCGAAATCAGCTGACCGCGGCCCGCTGGCCCGGGCTGGAACTTAATCTTGCCAATAACCGGCCCCTCCTCGGGGCTACCGGGCAGCAGCAGCCCGGTGGCGCCCAGGTCGGTGAGCGCGCGAATCGCGGGATCGAACAGCGCCCGCGAAACACCACCCGAGCGGCGCGTAATGAATAGGTGCAGACCCACATCCCGCGCCTGCGGCAACAATTCAACGATCGGCGCCAGCGGATTACCCTGCGAAGTGTTCACGAGGTCGAGGTCATCAACCATGATGTAAAACTCCGGTCCCTGCCACCATGACCGGTCACGCAGCTGCTGCGGCGTCACATCCTTACCCGGCAGTCGCTGCTTCAGCAGCCCGGCAATTTCGGCCATCGCGGCGGTGGTCACCTGGTGGTTCGTGTAGTAGCCGGCGAGATACACATCCGGGATCTCCTGCAACATACTGCGACGGAAATCGACCAGGAAAAACTGCGCCTGTGGCGGCCGGTTCAGGCGCATCACCTCGTGCGCAATCAATCGCAGCACGCCCGTCTTACCCGTCTGCGAATCACCAAAGACAAACAGATGCGGCGAAGCTACCGGGTCAAAACCAATCGGTTCGAGGCGGGCCTCGTCAATGCCGAGCAGCACCCCGCCGGCAACCTCCGGTTTCGCCGCGGCACGCACCCGCTCAAGCGGCAGCATTTCGGGCAGCATCTTGAGCTTCGGACCCGGCTCACCCTGCCAAGCTGAACCGATCGCGTTCCAGGCATGGGCGACGCCATCGGCGAGAGTTTCGGTCTCATTTTTGCCATCGATACGCGGCAGGCCAGCCAACACGTGATGCTCCGAGGGAGCCAAACCGCGGCCCGGAGTCCCCTCGGGCACCAGTGCCGCCTTTTTGGCGTTGATGGTCGAGTCGCGCACCTCACCAAGCCGCAGCTCAAACACCGAACCGAACGCGCCCTGCAGCGCCTGACGCATATCGGCCTGCCGAGCCGTGGCAACCACCAGGTGCACACCCAGCGCCAGCGCGCGACCGGCAAGGTCTTGGATAGTGCGGTCGAGGTCGACAAAATCGGCCTTCATGTTGTTCCAGCCGTCAATCACCAGGAAAACATCGCCATAACCGTCGTCGTAACGGCCCGCATCCCGACCGCGCCGATAGGTGCCGATCGAATCAATACCGTGCTCGCGGAAATACGCCTCACGGTCGGCCATAATCGCCGTGATCTCGGCAATGACGCGCGCCACCACATCGGGACGGTCGCGGCTTCCCACCGCGGCCACATGCGGTGCGTTGCGGAAACCGGCAAAGGTACCGCCACCAAAATCAAGGATGTAAAACTGTGCCTCTCGCGGCGTATTGACGAGCGACAGCGCCATCACGAGCGTACGCAGCACCGTCGACTTACCCGACTGGGCGCCACCGTAAACCACGACGTTACCGGCACCGCCGGTGAGCTCGAGCACCATGTGTTCACGGCGCTGTTCACGCGGCACATCCTTAATGCCGATGGGCACGGTGAGCCGACCCTTCGCCCGCCAGCTGGGCGAATGCAGCCCGTAATCACGGTTGATCGCCAGGTCACCAAAGAGCTGATCGAGCGTGTCGGGAAGATCAAGCGGCGGCAGCCACACCTGATGCGCCTTCGGCTGCATCGGGAGCAGTTTTTGGATGGCAATATCGGCAATCGACATCCCCTCCCAGCGCTCGTCGCCCTCTTTCACCACGGTCTCGGGCTCGGCAGGTTCGAGGGTTGCCGGGTCGGGTTCACGTTCCAGCACCGGGGCCGCCGTAAATGGCAGGATGCGCGCCGCACTCGAGCGTTTCGGGGCGGCGGTTACCGATTCAGCGCGGCGCGGTTTCGGCGGCGCACCCACATAGGATGCACGGAATTGCGTCATTCCCTCACCGGCGGTTTTCAAAAACCCGACACCGGGCACCGCCGGGAGCTCGTATGCATCCGGTGTACCGATCACCGCACGCGAGTCTTGCGCCGAGAAGGTGCGCAAACCCACCCGGTATGACAGGTGCGATTCCAAACCGCGCAGCTTCGATTCCTCCAGTCGCTGGGTGGCCAGCAGCAGGTGGATCTCGAGCGAACGACCCAGTCGACCGATTGCCACGAAGGTGTCAATAAAGGCCGGTTTGGCACTCAACAGCTCAGAAAATTCATCCAGGATGATAAACAGTGCCGGCATCGGCGGATAGTTGTGCTTCCCCTCGCGGCGTGCCTGCTCATACTCCCGCACGTTCGGGTAGTTACCGGCCGCGCGCAACACTTCCTGTCGCCGCACCATCTCACCGTGCAGAGCCTCCTCCATACGGTCAACCAGCGACAGCTCACTCTCGAGGTTCGTGATCGTGGCTGACACGTGCGGCATCTCGGCCATCCCGGCAAACGTGGCACCACCCTTGAAGTCGACCAGCACGAAGTTGAGCTGTTCGGGGCTGTGCGTCAGCGCCATGGCCGCAACGATGGTGCGCAACACCTCCGATTTACCCGAACCGGTCGCACCAATCAGCAGACCGTGCGGCCCCATACCCTGCTGCGCGTTCTCTTTAATGTCGAGCTTCACAGGCACACCCTCGGGCGTCACACCGAACGGCACATTGAGCCGGTCACGCCCCTGGCGCATGACAATGTCAACATTCGGATCGAAGTCACGAATATCGCCCAGGTGCAAGAGTTCGAGGAGGTCGCGCTGGCGAGTGGGGTCGCTGGTACCCCGCGGCGCAGCCGACTCGGCCAGCTCGTCGGCGCCCGCCCCGCCGTAGCGAGCGAGCCTGCGCGCAACCGTCAACGCCAGCGCCCGAGACATCGCATCGGCGGTGAGCGTATTCGAACCATCCGCCAGCGTCGCAACCGTCAGCTCGCGAGTGCCGTCAGTGCGCGGCGTCACCACCAAGCGCAGCGTCGTGTAGTCATCGAGCTTGCCCCACTCCTCGAGCAACTCGACCACGCAAATCCCCTGGCGCAGCAGCGCATCCCGTTCGTGAACCGAAAGCTGCACACCGTCAACAATGATGATGACCTGCGGCAGGGCCACATCCGGCGCGCCACCGGGAACCATCCGTGCCCGTTCAAAAATGTCGTCGGGCAGCAGATCACGCACCTCGGCAAACGAGCCACCCATCATGCGCATCCCGCCCAGCGCATCCGTCTGCTGACTGCGAACGTGCGGCAGCCACTTGAGCCAGTCCCACTCTTGCAGGCCATCCTCGTCAGCGATCAGCGCCACCTGAAGCAGTTCCGGACTCACCAGGGTGGCCAGCGAAGTAACCATCGAGCGCGCCAAATCACGGGCGTGCTCACGCTGCCCGGCCACCTCAATACGCCCGTAGTAGGCGACACTCAAGCCCACCGGCAGATCGTCAATGTGATCAAAAGTCGACACGAAACGGGTCACCGCCGAAAGACAAACCGGATCGGAGGTCGAAAGCGGCGACAGCTCCGGCTCGCGCAGATCGAGCACGAGCCGCTGCGTCGAGGTGCCGATGCGGGCAGTAAACGTGTCTGCCACGGGCTCAGACCGCTCCCAGAGCCGCTCGCGCTGCTGCACAATCATCGGCAGCGCTTCGGGATTCGGCAGATTCCAGGTAGCGAAGGCGCGCTGATCGACCACCGCGCGCCGCACATCCCTGCGCAAATCTCCCAGATAGGCCAGATATTCCCGCCGCTGATTGGTCACCTTTGTGCGGTGCTGCGAAATCTGACGCGCAACAGTGAACGCCACCATCGCGATCATCAACACCACCATCGTGCCGCCCATCAACAGCATGCGCGGATTGGCGTTGGCCGAAAAGGCCATGAACACCATGATGCCCATCGACCCGAACATCGGCACGACCATCGCCAAAATGTTGCCGGGCCCAGCCCCCTCAACAACATCGGGCGGCGGCTGGATCGTAATGGTTCCCTTCGGAAGCCTCGGCCGCTCGACATTGCCTGATCGTGGAGTCGGCACTCGCACCCCCGGGAGTTGACTTGAGTTGGCCTGATCGCCGTTTTGCTGCCCTAGACTATAGCCCGTCAAAGCGGCGGGCAGATTGCCTGAACCGCAAGGTGTAACCCGCTGCGACCGCTAAGAATCTGTTCGAATCCGCCGGGCCGAAACGAGGTGCAGGGCGTGCCCGATAGCCAGACCACCGCAACTCTGTACCGGGGCGACCAGGTGCTCGATATTGCGGTGCCCGCACGCTCAACCGTCGCCGGTGTGCTCGCACAGGTGAGCACCGCATCCGACCCCGTGGATGCATTCGACGAACTTGGCCGCAAACTCGCCGAAACCGAGGTGTTTGGCACCACCATCCCTGCCGGCGCAACTATCTTTTTGCGCAGCAAACATGAGGTCAGCTCGGCCGAACGCACCGACGCCGCGAAGGTCGCCGAACAGGTGGAGCAGCGCACCTCACTGGCACCGCTAGCTGCGATCTGCATCCTGGCCGCCCTGAGCCCGATCATCAGCCTGCTGCTGAGTGAGAACTGGCCACTACGAATCACCCTCGCCGCAGTACTCGCCGCGGCCGCAGTATCGCTACTGTGGCGACTCGCCACACAGCCAATCTGGCACGGCCTAGTTGCCCCGGTCACCGCCGCAGCCGCAGCGGCCGCGCTGGTGCCGCATCCCACCATCGCCGCCGGCTGGTCGTACGCGCTTGTTTTTACCTGGGCCGGCGCGCTCGCGGCCATGCTGGTGCCGACACTGCACCGGCACGAACACTACGAGTCGGCGATCCGGCTGTGGTTTATCCCCGCCGTCGGGCTTTCGATTATCAGCATCGCGCAAACCGATAACGCCGTTGCGGCCCCGCTGGGTGTAGCCGCGGCCGTGGCGATGCTCGGGCTCGCCCCGTCGCTTTCGGTGCGGGTTCCCGACGAACAACTCATCGATATGCCCGCGGTAATGAGCACCGCACCCTCGGTGCACGCACCCGAAACGCACTCACCATCCCGCATCACCTCGGCGCGCGTACGTCATACCCTGCGGCTGGCGAGCGGCCTCCACACCGTCGCCATCAGCACCGCTTGCATCGTACTCATCGCCTCGGCGCCGGGCGTGATGGGCTACATCGGCGAGCCAACCATCGAGGGTTGGGCCGCGCTCGCACTGGTCTGCATCGCCTTCGCGCACTTTTTGCTGCAGCCGCGCGACTCACGCACCGCCTTTGCGCGCTGGACCCCGCGCATGGTCGTGGTGGCGCTGCTGTGCGGCTTTCTTCTGCTGCGGCCGCCAGGCGATGAACTGGTGTGGATCATCGGCGCGGCACTTGGCGCCGCCGGCTGCTGCGCGGTGGGAATTTGGATCAAAAAAGGCATGTATGCGCCGCTCATTACCCGCATGGCGGATGTGTTTGAGCGGGTGGCGCTCGGGCTGGCAATACCCGCCGCCATCGTCACCTGCGGCCTGTTTAGTGCGATTCGAGCCTCGGTATGATGCCCGCCGGAAGGGTCGCATTTTTTGCGCCAAACGAATACGAGAGGACCAGCCACCGTGGCAACACCGTCTGCTGATGCGCTCGAAACAACTGGGTCGGCACAGCGCCCATCGTGGCTGGGGTTGCTCGTCGACCTCGTTTTTATTGGCGCAGCGGCCGGATGCTGCTGGTGGCTCAGCCACGAATCGTGGCCGCTCACCATCATCGTCGGTGGGCAGCTGCTCGTGGTGTGGTGGTTCATCTGGCGCATAACTGGAGCGGCCCCTGGTACCTGGATTTTGACATCGGTGTTCGGGATTGGCAGCACCCGTGACTCGGATGCTGCGCAGACGAGCGCGGAAGTACAGCAGGCGATCGAAGACCACGGCTTCGGCGCGTATCAATCGGTGCAGCCGTGGCACGAGACCGGCGCTGCCCAGCCGACTCCAGCGTCCCGGGATGCAGCCGGCGCGCGGCCGGATATTCCTACGGGTGCTGCGGATGCGGTGCCCGCTGAGCGTGCCCGCGCCGGTATGGGTACCGGCACCGGTGTTGGTGCCCGCGCCGGTGTCGTTGGTCCGGGAATTGCCGGCCAGGCCCCGGATGCATCCGCAGATTCGCTGCCCACCGCTGCGGCGCGATCATCCGCGACGCCGGCTGCTCGGCCGGCATCCGTGCCGCCGACACCGGAGATGCCGCAGCGCCCGCAATCACGGCACGCATATCCGGTAGCAAACCAGCCGGTACCGGTGCTGCCACCGAGTTCAATGCATCCCGGACCGGCGCTACCAAAGAGCCCGATGCATCCCGGCCCGACAGCCCAAGTTCCGGCCGCTCACGATCCGTCACCAACCGTGTTTCAGCATCTCGAGCCAGAGTCTGTGCCCGAGTCGATCGATGACACCCAAATGGCCGAAAAGGTTGAGGTGCCCGCTGCGCCGACGCAGCTGCTGCTGCCGGATGGCCGCAGCGAGCAGCTGGTTGGCCGGATGCTCGTGGGACGCAAGCCGTCGGCCGATAATGGCGAGCAAGTGGTGACGATCGCGGATGACCAGCGTTCAATCTCGCGCACGCACTTTGCGATTGATGTGATTGAGCGCGCGGTGCTGCTCACGGATCTCGGGTCGGCGAACGGCACTCGTCTGCACCGAGACGGGCACGAGCTGACGCTGAGTGCCGACTCGCCGGTCGCGCTGCTGCCGGGCGATGAGATCCGCATCGGCCGGTTTACACTGCAGCTGCGCTAGCCGCGCTGACGCGCCGCGAGCCTGACGCGCGGCGAGGCTGGCCGCCACCACGCCACCCCGCCTCCCGACACCTCGCCACCCCCGTCTCCCGACACCTCGCCACCCGCGCCTCCCGACACCTCGCCACCCGCGACAGGAAATGACCCTGTAACTGCTAAATGACCCTCCTATAACAGGGTCATTCGCCAGTTACAGGGTCACTTATCAGCCGGAGTGAGCGACGAAGGCGAGGCACTATTTCACGAGACGAGCGTGCCCCACACACGCGACCGTGCTACCCCCGCCTCCAGACACGAAATGACCCTGTTAGCTGTCAACTGACCCTCCTACAACAGGGTCACTTAACAGTTACAGGGTCACTTGCTGTGGAAAGGGGTGGGGGCAGGTAGGTGGGGGCTGGAGGCGGAGCCGGGGAGGCGGAGCCGGGGAGGCGGAGCCGGGGAGGCGGAGCCGGGGAGGCGGAGCCGGGGAGGCGGAGCCGGGGAAGCGGAAACCGGACGAGCACCGCAGACACAACAAGACCCCGGCGAGAGCCAGGGTCTTGTCGCTAGCCTGAACGGCGTCGAACTAGTGATTAGCCACCGAAACGAGCCGCACCGCTGCGGTCGGTCTGGTTGAAGTTCGAGGCCGATTCGCCGAGCAGGGCCTTGATCTGCTGCAGAACCTGGCTCATGTCGGTGAGGGCCGAGTTCCAGTTAGCCTTGGCGACCTGGTACGAGTTAGCAGCTTCACCAGTCCACTGCTCAACGAGCGGCTTGAGCTGGTTCTCCATGTCGTCGAGCTGGTTCGAGATGTTGCGCGAACCGGTGTCGATGTCGTTCTGTGCGCTGGCAACTACGCCGTAGTCAACACGAATGTCAGTCATGATTTTTCTCCGTTTTCGATTCGTTGCCGCCGACTAGGCGCCGTAGGTGAAGTTGATGTTCGAGGTTTCGATGTTGAGCGAAGCTGCGCGCTCCTCATCGGTGGTGTCGAAGTCTGCCTGGGTGCCGCGGAGGTCCGACTCGAAGTTGTCGAGAGCCGAAACGAGACGGTTGGCGTCTTCGTCCCAGCGCGTCATGAGCTGACGGAACTGGGTGGCGGTACGACCGTCGAAAGCACCCACCGAGATTGCCTCGATCTGGCCACGGAGGGTCGAAATGGTCTGGGTCAGCTCGCTGCGCGACGTGTTGACGATCTGGGCACCACGATCAATGGCACCAGCTTCTGCGTTTACAGTCATGATTCACCTCTGGGTATTGGTTCGCAGACGTGTGCCTGCTTCGTGCGGATTGCGTGTGCAGTATACGGATTTCGGGTAATTTGACAATTTGCTTTTCCGTTACTTTTGAGAATCGGCACTGACCAGGGCTTTTTCTCAAAAGTAGTGGCCGATTGCGCCTTCTACGGACGGTGCTGTTCACCCGATTGTTCACCCGGACGATGATTCGGATGCTGCCAATTCGGCGCCTGCGGAGGTACCTGCGCCCCGGATGCGTCACTTCGGGCACCGGGATGCGCCTGCGGCCGCCCCGGGTAACCGTTCGGGTGGCCAGCCGGTGCCGCGTAACCATCGCGGTGACCGCGGTGATATCCACCGGATGCATGCGGCTCGTGCGCTGGCACCACCTGTCCAGGCTGGTCTTTTTTGCGACTCGCAACGACCACCGCAATCACCACCACAGCAATAATCACCACCGCAGCGATTACGCCGAGCACGATCAGGATGGGAAGGTCAATTCCTCCCCGCTCTGCCGGGGCCGCACTGGATGCATCCGAAGCATCCGCCCCATCCGCCTCGCTCGGCGCGGCAGCACCCCATGAACCGGCATCTGGCGCCATTCCAAGCCAGCCCTCGTCTTTTGCCACCTGCGGCAGCCATTTCACGACATCGGGATTAATGCCCGCATCCACCCGGTAATTGCTGACGTATCCCATGGTTTCATCGAGCGGGAAGCCGTCACAGATCTCTCGGATCACATCCCAGTCGGGGTCGGCGTTTACCGAATCTGGGTAGGTCAGCGGCTCATCGGGGTACTGCGAGGGGTCGTTCTGGATGAATTTCACCGGGTCGATGGCACCGTAACCGAGCGTGTCTGAAACGGCACCGCCGCCTGTCGCTGTTGCCGTGAGTGATTGGATGAGCTGGTTGTACGTTGCATCCGGCCACTGTTGGCGCCCCAGTGCGAGTGTGCCGGCAACGATTGGTGCTGAAAAACTTGTGCCCGAACCGCCGGTCGTGAGGTTGCCGTCTACCTCGCGCAGCGCGAGCCCCTCACCGGGTGCTGCCACGGTGAGCCCGGTGCCTGACGCAGCCCAGTCGGTGGCTGCATTGCCCGGTTTGGTTGCGGTGACGGTCACCACACCCGGCAGGCCGGCTGATTCTGCAGTGACGTTGCCGTCGTTACCCGCACCGGTCACCAGTGCCTTGCCCTGCATCTGCCAGTAGGCGCTCTGGTAGCTGGTGGGCTGGATGGGACCGAGCATCGAGATTGACAGGATGTCGGCTCCGCGTTGTTCGGCATCTGCCATCCGGCCGCCGCCGAGAACCGCCATCGGGTCGCAGGCTTCGGGCCACTGTGACGAGCTTGGTGTGACCGCGAACGGAATCTCCATTACCAGCAGTTTCGCGCCGGGTGCGACACCTTGGATGCGTTCCGGGCCACCCTGCCCCACGATCATGGCCGCGACATTGGTCCCGTGATTGATCGAGTCTTGATAGTTGCCGCCGTCAAGGTCGACGACTGTGCCCTGTTCGGCGAGGTCGCGCAGCGGTGCGCATTCGTCTGGCATTGGCACGACCTCAATATCTGCGCCCTGCAGGTCGGGTGAATTGAGGTCAACACCGGTTTCGGCGATCGCGATTGTGACCCCTGAACCGTCATGTCCCTGTTCGAGAAGCTGGTCGTAGCCGAGTTCGCTATTGAACCAGCTGGCGGTCTCTGCCGCCGCTGCCGACTGCATTGCCGGGGCAAATAGGCTGCCGGCTAGCGCAACTAGGGCGACGCCCGCAGCCATCTGCGAGCGTCGCCAAATACCTACTCGAGCAATTGGGGTCACCAGCGGTCACCTTCCGGGGCCGCGACCTCGATCACGCGGTCGGTCACCGAGCCGGCCTCACCGGCAGCACCGACCTCAACCTGCTGCGGTGCCTCGTAAAACTCGACACCGGAGGCACCAAAGTTGTTGCGGCGACGGTTATTGCGCTCGTCGCGGCCGCCTTTGGCGCGGCCAGCGGCGCCCGCTCCGGCACCAGCACCGGCAAACGGAACCATACCCATTCCGGCACGGCCGGCACCGGCGGCGCCGACAGCCCCGGCTCCTCGACCGGCACCCGCGCCGACACCAGCAGCACCACCGCCGACACCAAGACCACGCGCACCGCCCGAGCCAGCAGCGCCTGCGGCACCGCCTTTCACCATCGCAGCACCACCGCGAGCACCGGTACCGCGTCCGCCGCTATTGCGCTGACCGGATGCACCGGCACTACTACCAGCCGCACCACCGCCAACCATCGGCATCATGCCGGGCCCGCGCCCCATGCCGGCGCCGGCACCACCACGGGCACCTGCGGCACCGGTAGCACCGGTACCACCCGGGGCACCGGCAACACCCGAGACGCCCGCGGCTCCAACACCGCGACCGGCCGGCACTGCAGCGACTCCTGCGCCCCGAACACCGGGAGCATTCACACCGCGTCCGGCACCTGAACCAGCACCAGCACCGGCACCAGCGCCGAAACCTCCCACAAATCCGGCTCCACGACCGCCCGCGGCCCCGCCGCGACCAGCGGCACCCGCGGCAGCACTGCCGGCCGCACCGCCTGCCATCGGCGTCATGCCCATACCACCGACACCGCCCGGCGCACCGGCACCCGGCATCGCTGGCAGCGCGGCATTGGGTACGAGCGCCGCAGCCCCACGACCACCGAGCGCCGCAGCCCCGAGACCGAGAGCTCCGATACCGGCCCCGCCGAGCATCGCGCCGCCGGCCAACTGCCGTCGCATTTCTTGTTCGGCGAGATCACGGATGACCGGGTCGCGGGGAGCGATGCCGTTACGCGGGTCAAGGGTCAGCGAATAACCGCTGTCGAGCGGGCCGTCCTGGCTCATTTCGCCGGGACGGTACACCTTGATGGGCCATTCTGATACGGGCGGCACATTCGTCGAGGGTGTGTAGAGCTCGGGCTCGCCGCTGGGCACACCGCTGTAGTCGGTGAAGTGCGGTGACGATGAGCTGTCATTCGAACCGTCGAGCAGCAGTTCACGAATCGCCTTCGCATTCATCTGGTTCGAGCTGCCATCCATGTTCGAGTGCAGCCTCCGCAGCGCTTCGCGAGCAATGCGCTCACGCTCCTGTTCGCGGCGTGCGCGCAGGCCCTCGAGGAAGCTGGCACCGCTGGTCAAACCGGTGCTCGGGGTCCACACCAGCGGCAGCATGCCGTAGACAAACTCAAAAAAATTCACGCCGCCGCTGGGGAGGTTCTGGTAGTCGTGCTGCGCGGTCTGCATGTGCCCCTGCATCTCGTCGGTGAGTGAGCTGCCCTTGAGCGCAGTGGCCTGCAGGAGGTCGATGTAGTTACTGAGTTTGTCGAGGCTCGAGCGGATGGCAACGTCGGTGGTGCCGCCAAACATGGTGTCGAGCTTCATGATCTGGCGAAGCTTTTGCGCGCTCGAATCAAGTTCAGTAGCGGCGGCGGTGAGTTCGCTCGAGTCGGAGGTGAAGTCTCCGAGGTTTGCCTGCATTACCTTGCTGAGTCGGTCAACGTAGTAGCCCACGAGTCAGTCCTTAGTGTTCTTTCGCAAATTTCACGCACAAATGGTTAGTGAGCCGGTCGCTCGTTAGTGTCGGCGGTCATCCGTTGGGAGATGTACTCATCGATGGCGAAATATTTTTTCGTGCTGTTGTGGAACCAGCCACGCACCTCGTCACGCTCAGCTGTGGAGCAGTCGGGCATGAGCTGTGTGAGAAATTCGTCGCTATCCAAAAGCACCTTGCGCATGAACTCTGGCAGCATCCCGAGCTGGGCAATGACCTGCTCACGCTGCAAATACGGGTCAACTGAACGCGCATATTCGCCCAGTCCGCTGCGCTCTTCGAGCTGCGTGAACTGGTTCGTCATCTGCTGCTGACCAGCCTCATCGAGCGTTTGGAACTCGTCGTGGGTCTGCATGAGCATTTGGGTGTACAGCTCGGCCGCCTGAGCCGCCTCACGCATCCGGGCCGCGAGCGCATCCGCAAATTGCTGGCTGCGGGTGAGTGCCATGCCGGTTTCTGAAAGGTCGGTCCACTTGGATGCGGTCTGGCGATTCGAAACCTGGGTCATCTTCGAGGCGGTTTCAGTGGTGATATCGCCACTTGAGGTCATGAGATTTTTTGCGGCCGAAACTGAATCCGGCGCTACGTCAACGTTTTCTGACACTGTGCGCTCCCCCGCAATTGCCGATACCGTCACTGACGGGGGGCAGTGTACCCTGAGTGACTTTCATCGGGTGAAACTTTTTTGTAACCTGGCCGCCAGCTAGTGCGTAAGGCAGGCCCGCTGGCTCGCCGAGACCTGTCCGTCCGCGCCGCGCACCCACACCTCGATGCAGTTTGAGCCGCTCACGATCGGAAACTTCACCGAGTTGTGCGCCGTCAGCTCGATGATTGTGTCGTGCCCCGCCCGCTCGACGCGATAACCGAATGGCTTCCCGCTCATATTGGCGGCCTGATCGGGCGCCTGCCAGGTGGCCACCGCATCCCCACCGTTCACGGTGAGTTTGAGCTCCGACACCCGGGGCACTGTGGTGGGGGCCGCATCCTCAGCGGCAGCCGGGTTACGATCATCCGCTGCCGGAGCTACGGTCCAGCCCCCGCCTCGCAGCAGCGCGAACATGAGCACCCCGGCGATGAGCACCCCGGCAGCAATTGCGATGGCGTTACCCACTACGGATGCGCGCCGCGGCTTGACCTCGCGCGATGCGGTATCGGTGTCGGCGCTGCGATGAATTGATTCCGAGAGGTGGCGCACCAACGGCGGATCAGAAAAATCGAAGGACTGTTGCCTGGTTGTCGCCGCGCTGATGACCGAAACTGGCCGGATACGGGTGGCATCCGGGTCGTCTGCCAGCTCGACTGCGGCGCGTCCCTGCCGTACCGTGCCGAACGAGCGGATCTCGAGTTCGGTTTCGGGAATACCGAGCTCGCGTTGTTGCTGCTGCAGCAGCCGACCAAAATCAGCTGCTGACGGCCGGCTTGCCGCATCCCTCGACATCGCCCGCAGCAGCAATTGCGCCACTGATTCGGGAACATCGCGCCGCCCGATGCTGCTAACCGGCGCCGAGAGTACGCGCGCCACCAGCGCGCTGCGGGAGTTGTCGCCGCCGGGAATTTCAAACGGTGAGTTCCCCGCCAGCCAGGTCCAGATTGTCGCCGCGAGCGAGTACACGTCCTGCGCTGGCGATACCGTGATGTGTTCGTAGTGCACCTCGGGCGCAGCCCAGGGCACCGACAGCCCGCCCTCACCGGGGCGCATCGGCAATCCGGTCGCCCCCGAGATACCGAAGTCGGTGAGCACGGGTGCTCCGAACTCGGTGACCAGGATATTGGCCGGCTTCACATCGCGATGCACAATCCCCACCGAGTGCAGCGTCGCCAGCGCGCCCGCCATGATGACGCCGTAGCGCAGCGCGTCTACTAGGCTCAGCGCGGTACCGCCACGCTCCCAAATTGGCGGGCGGCAGGCTTCAAGCGCCATCCACGGCGCACCCGAGTCGGTGCGGCCGGTGGCGTAGAGCGAAACGATGCCGGGATGCGATGACACCTGTGCCAGCACATTCGCTTCGCGGCGGATTGCGGCGGCTGCCCGGGGGCCTTCCTGCTGGCGCAGCACCTTGATGGCAACATCTCGTTTGGGTACGTGCTGGCGATACAGGTGCACATCGGCGCTGCCGCCACGGCCGAGAAATTCTCGCCACGTGTATCCGGCGATCTCGGGACCCTCAGGATTGGCGGTACCCACCTAGCGCTCCTAACTCTCCCGGGGGTGGCGACGCGGTTTGTCGGCACGGTTGCGACGGTGTCGTGTTCTGAGCGTACGCCACGATATGCGTACGCGGTACCGCTGCCACAGCCCCTCGGGGGTGAGCGCGCGGCGCAACCGGCGCTCAGCTTCCC
Source organism: Gulosibacter sp. GYB002 (assembly GCF_036577665.1). NCBI lineage: Bacteria > Bacillati > Actinomycetota > Actinomycetes > Micrococcales > Microbacteriaceae > Gulosibacter > Gulosibacter sp. GYB002. The sequence continues at coordinate 288,961 of NZ_JARBDD010000003.1, forward strand.
AGGCTCGTTGTTTTTCGGTGTCGGTCACCGGTTGGCCCGAGAATTCAGCGGCTCCCACCTCACCAGCGAGCGCAAGTGCCGTCCCGTCGAGTTGGCGCTGCGTTTCAAGCAGCTGCGCATGCTCGAGCACGGTGCTTGTTTTGTTCGGCACAAAGCCCGCATCAATCGCATAGTCTTCGGCCTCATACCAGGCCGCGCGCACACCATCCCGGCCGCGGTAACGACGTCGGCGCTGCCGGCGCCACACCTTATACAGAGGCACACCGAGCACCGGCGCCAGTAGCAGCAATAGCAGCAGTGAGCCACCGCCCACGGTAAACCACGGGAAAGGTGCCCCCGATTGCACCGGGTCTTCGATATCGCGATCTTCAAACTCGGCTGGCAGCTGGGGCGGTTCTTTTGGTGGCTCCGGCGGCTGCAATACCTGCGGCCGAGGCACGGATTTTGGTTCGGGAAGTTCGGTCTGCGGCATGTGGTCTTTTGGTGGGGTGGGGTCGAACGGTACCCAGCCGACTTTTTCGAACTCGATCTCAACCCAAACGTGCACATCGCTGCCGCGCAGCACCATTTGGGTATCGCTATAGCCGTCTGGGTAGGCACCGACCACCACTCGCGCGGGGATGCCGAGGCTCTGCGCCGCGAGCGCCATGGCGGTGGCGTATTGCTCGTCGTCACCGATCATTTGTTCGTCATCGATGAGATGCGAGATGCGGTTTTTGTTGTGTCCCGGCGCCGAGGGGTATTCGAGACCGTTCGCGTAGTAGCCGGTGTCACGAAAGTGGCGTTCGAGTGAGCGCACCCGGTCGATTGGTGAGGATGCGGTTGCAGTCACCGAGGTGGCAAGGCTCGAGAGGTTTTCGGGCAGCTGTTCGGGCGCTCGAATCGGTGAGTTCCCGAACTCCAGTCCGCTCAGCTGTGCTTCCGACCAGCCGGGTTCAACCCAGCCGCGCTGCTCAATGCGCATGTTTTCGGTGGGTGCTTCGGCTGCCACCGCCGATTGCAGATCGACGTCATAAAACAGTGAGGCCGCCACCGCGCTGTCTGAGAGATACACCTGTTCGAGATGTCCCAGGCTCGGCACCCAGCGCGAAACCGGGCGCTGCAGATCGAGCGTTATGGCGTAGTCGCGGGCAGCGGGAATTTTTGTTTCTGCATCCGAGGTTGAGACAACCTCGCCCACCTGCCGGAAGCCGCGTCCCGAATCTGGTTCGGAAATACCCCAGCGCACGCCGTCGTAGTGGTCCATTGCGGCGAACCGGATGCGCCCGTCTTTGGGGAGCCCCGACACGGTCATGATGGGTTCATCAACGAGATCGGCGCTCAGGTGGCGGAAGCGTTCGAGCGGTGTCGGTAGATCTTGCACCACAAGCGGCGGCGCCACATAGTGTCGCAGCACGGTGCGGGGGGCGTTCCCAAGCCAGGCCTGAGCGAGCAGCCCGGCGACCAGCCCGGCCACTGCGATGGTGCCGAGCGCGGCGGCGGCACGACGCAGCGGGCTGGCCACCACCCGACGCCGCTGCCGTCCGGCATGCACGGTGGTTTGCATCCCGGGTGCGGAACTGTCGATGTTCTCGCCCTCGTTGCGAGCTGCCGCGCGGGCGGCTTCACCCACTGCAACGTCGGTGCCGAGGTCAGTGCGCTCCCAGCTGGCAACAACCGCGAGCCAGCCGCTCACCGCTGCCACCAGCCCGATTCCGAGCCATAGCGCGTTCGGGGCGTAGGGCACCGACCAGGCGGCACCGATCACGTACCAAATCACCGGCGGCACCGTGGTGAGTACGGCCCGGCGGCGCATCGCGGCAAAACCGGCGGTCAGCGCCGAAACAAACCCGGTGAAATAGGGCAGCACGGCCGGGCCAATAAAGGGGTATGCCGGCGGCACCAGTGTGAGCAGGTCTTTCCACGCGTTCGCGGGCTGCACCACGAGCGCCGTGAGCGTGTCAATTGTTGGCAGGATGCCGTCGGGCGAAGTTTGTGGCAGTGCCGCCACCGCGCCGAAGGCAAAGTAGCCGAGTACGGCAACACCGGCGGTGGTTGCCCAGTGCCAGCGCCAATGGCCGGCCACGACCGCCAGCACGACACCGAGCCCGGCACCGATCGCCGCAGCCCGCAGCCCGGCCCCCTGCGCAAACACCGGTTCGTGTGCGAACACACCCGGTAGGTGCAACAGCATGAGTGCAACCACGATGACCGCCAGCCGCGACAGGGTGAGTGGTCGTTGGGTTTGCTGGTTCACAGCACCATCACCCCGCTAATGCGCCGCAGATCGCTGAGCTGGGCAAAAGTGAAGGCCGGTGCGTCGGCGACTCGGCCACGCACCACCCGACCGCCGGCTGCGGTTCGCAGCACCAGCGGCCGCGCCGATAGCGGAACGGTGCGTACGGCGCGCGCAATTTCTTCGCTGTCGATGCGCTCGCCGGTGATGATCGTGACGGCTGATGCCTGCGGGCGTTCGCGCAATCCCGCATGGACGAGCTCAGCGAGTGCCGACCCTTCGGCGACGAACTTGGTGTCGCTGGCCGCATCGAGCAGCCGCATCGCCGTGGTGAGTGGCATCTCGGTTTCGCCAAAACGCACCGATGCCGAGCGGCCGAGTGAAACGGCCTCCACACCGTACGAGCAGGCTGCGCTGAGTGCGAGTTCGGCGGCCTCTTCACCGTCGTATGAGTCTTGTCGCAGGTCGAGCACTACGAGGTGCTCGCTGCGCCGGGTTTGTTCAAATTCGCGCACCACCAGGCGGCCGAGCCGGGCTGAGGTGGGCCAGTGCACGTGGCGACGGTCGTCTCCGGGGGCATAATCGCGCAGCGAGTGGAAGGCAATATCCGACGGTGAAATGGTTGGCGATATCTCGCCTTCAAGGTCGCGGAGCAAGCCGATTGCCGAGTAGTCGGGGGCGAGCGTGCGGGGATGCACGTACAGTTCGGTTTTGTTCGACAGGATGGTGTCGCGGCTCAGCAGCCCCAGCGGATCGACTCGGGTTGCAGCGGCCGGGCCGAGGGTGAGCACCTGCCGGCGCTCGGTGGGGATGATAAACGGTTCACGCCAGGTTTCGCGCGGCCCCAGCGGGGGCACAAGAAAGGATGCGGTCAGTTCACCCACTGGCACATTGACCACGGTGGCGCGGCTGCCGCGGCGGCTGGCGGTCACGGTGAGATAGGCGACGCTGACCCTTCCCACCACCACGCGCGACTGTTCGAAGTCGACCCGCACGCGGAAAGTCACCGGCACGAATACCACCGTGAGTGCGATGAGTGCTGCGACCGCCACAAAACAGGTGATTGCGGCAGCCTCCACCCAGCCCCAGGCGAGCGCGAGCAAGAGCATCCCGGAAAACAGCACGAGCGCAGACCAGCCGGCTCGATGCACAACGAGCCGCGTGGTGCGGGTGGTGGTTGATAGCCCCGAGCGCACCAGCTGTGTGGTCGCCCGCACGGTGCGCGTGGTTGCCGAGATGCGACCGCCAACGCCCTGCTGCGGCGGACGCATCCGCGTGTCGGTCACGCCGCTCCCTGCGAGGGTGGCGTGACGCGGTTGACCGCATCCGAGAGCACCTTGGCGGCCGTGACCCCGGCGAATTGTGCGTCGGGGTCGAGCACGAGTCGGTGCGCCCAAACGGGTTCGACCAGGGCTTTTACATCGTCGGGCAGCACATAGGCGCGGCCCTGGGCTGCTGCCCACACTCGCGCCGAGCGCACCATCCCGATTGCGCCGCGGATGGAGATTCCGAGGCGGGTGTGTTCACTATCGCGGGTTGCTTCAGCGAGGTTGGCGATGTAGTCGGTGACGGCGCGGTCGGTGTGCACATCGGCAACTTCGCGGGCCCACATCATCACCGAGCTGGCGTCGATGACCGGCTGCAGCATTCGGGATCGGTCGGGCGCAGCGGCGCCTTCGAGCACCTCCACGAACTGGTCGTGCGGCGGGTACCCCACGGTGGTTTTCATGAGGAATCGGTCGAGCTGGGCTTCGGGTAGCCGGTAGGTGCCAGCCTGTTCGACGGGGTTTTGGGTGGCGACCACCATGAACGGTCGCGGTGTCAGGTAGGTGCGCCCGTCGACGGTTACCTGGGCTTCTTCCATCACTTCGAGCAGCGCCGACTGGGTTTTGGGGGATGCTCGGTTGATTTCGTCTGCCAGCACGATCGACGCAAAAATCGGGCCGTGGTGAAATTCCCACTCGTTTTTTGACTGGTCGAAGATGGTGACACCGGTGATATCACTCGGCAGCATGTCGGGCGTGAATTGGATGCGGTTGTGCGGCGCCGATACCGAGGCAGCAATGGCGCGCGCGAGTGCGGTCTTGCCGGTGCCTGGCGCGTCCTCGAGCAGCAGGTGTCCCTCGGCAAACAGGCTGGTCAGCGCCAACCGGATGACGTGCGATTTCCCCAGCAGCGCGGTGCCGACGTTGTCGACCAGCGCGGCAAATAGCGTTGCAAACTCGCGTGCGCGTTGTTCGCTCAGTGCCATGTTTCGGTGTTTCCTGTCTACTCAGTCAAATTATGCGGTGTCCCGTCGCCGGGCGCCGCGTTTATGAACAGCTAAAGTCGCCCCGGGTCACTGCCGAGTGCAGTTGCTCCACGCGAGTGTAGGAGGTCTTGAGGCCGGTCTTTTCGTTGAGGTGATCCCGCCGCAACTTGCTCGCCTCCTGACGCCCGTAAACGGGGTCGGTGAACGTGCAACTCACTTGGTAAAGCTTGGCGGTGACATCGGCGTAGCTCACCTTGATTTCGCTACACGGTTCGGGCGCGGCAGCGGTTTCGGTGGGCTGGGTGGAGTCGGCGGCATCCGGGCACGGGGCGAGCTCAAACTCGTATTTTGGCGGCACCGTTCCCGAGTAGGTCTGCCATTCGGAGCAATTGTTTTGGTCGTCACAGGAGCGGAATTGCATTTCTACAGTCTCCCCTGGCTTGGCCGGCTCGGTCAGTGTGCTGCTATTCAAATCTGTCTTGGTTTTACCCCTGCCTAGGCTTCGGTAAGAAACCGTCACCGGCACCCCGTTTGATCCCGACTGCAGATCGACAATGAAATCGACGCCGGTAGCGGTGGCCGACACCTCAACCGCCGGTGCACTCGGCTTGCCATACACATTCGTTGGCGAGGTCGCGGTGACGGGCTGCGACTCGTAAATCTCAGCGCCGGCTCGGGCATATGAGCGCATCTGCACCTCGGCGGGACGACCAATTTCAAAGCCGCTGAGTTCGTGACGGTGGCCGTTATATTCAACCCACTGCTGGCGAGCCGGGTCGAAGAGCTGCAATTTGAGCCGGGCACCGTCAAACCCGCCGCCAGGGTTTGCCGAACCTCCGGTAACCACGACCTTCTGGGGGCCACTCGCCTCAACCTGCGGCGGGTTCGGCTTCGGCGGCTTGGCGTAGGGCGTGATTTCTTTCGAGCGCAGCGGATTCGAGCCGCCGTACTCGGTCACCTGCTGCACCTCGACCCAGAACGGCACCCCGAGCGGCGCTTCGATAGTGGCCTCATTTTTTGGTGCTCGCACATCAAACGACTGCCCATCGCCAAACACCAGATGCGCGCCGGTCACATCGCGGCCATTACCGTCGCCGTAATTCCAAGCGACCTTGATTTTTGCGTTGTTCGAGTCGGTTTCTACGACAGTCGTGCTCAGGTTGCTGACGCGACCGGGTTTGCCGAATGGAATTGCCTGGGCGCTCAGATCGGACGACTCCGAGGGCTTGTCGGACGAATTGAAGGCCTGTACCGAGGCCTGGTACGCCACACCATTATTGAGGTTGCGGAACGTTCCTTCGAGCGTTCCGTTTGCCGGGATGCGGAGCTTTTGTTCACCCGGATGCAGGGTCACGACATATTCTTTCACCGGCGAGCCGAGCGACTCGGTCGGCAACACCCGCACATCGATAGCACCGTCGCGCGGCTTCAATTGCGGCGGTGCCGGACGCCCCGGCTGCACATCCACGAGCACCGGAGCCGACCATCCCGAAGCCTCGGATTCACCTACCTCGTTGACGGCGGTGACCTTGAACTCGTGCGTGCTGCCATTTTGCAGCCCGGTAACGAGGCACTCACTGGCGGCGCACGAGGCACTCACCCCCGATCGTGAGGTGACTCGAAACTCGGTAATTGGTGCGCCGTTGCTATCGCCAGCGGTGAACTTTACGAGCGCACTTCCGGGGCCCACCACTTCGGCACTGATGTTCTTCGGCGGTTGTGGTTTATCCCGTACCGTCACCCGCACCGCACCGGTGACCTGCCGCGAGGGATCGCCGGTGGCATCCCCCACGGTGTAGCGAATCGTGAAGGTACCGAGCATGTCTTTACTCGGCGTCACGCTCATGGTTGTTCCCTGCACATCCACCGTGCCCTGACCGCGCGTGATCGTTGGCGAGCCGATCACGGTAATCGGCTTATCGGGGAATGGGTTAATCAGGTACCGATTGAGGTCAATAGTTTCGGTCTTGCCGGGCTGGCCCGTATTGATCACCACATCAGACACCTGGATGACCGGGCGGTTCGAGGCGATAGCGGTCACCGGGATCGAGGCTGATACAGCGCCGTGTCCGTCATCCACCTTGATTTCAATCGCCCCAATCGGGCCGGCTGGCTGTGGGCCGGCAAGCTCTACCGAAAGCTTGCAGCCGTCAAGCCCCACCCGCAGAGTGTCGGGGTACGTACCCAATCGGTACTCGAGGTCTTCGCTCGGGGTGCCGTCCGGGTCGGTGGTCATCTGACACACATTCGCCACGGTTGGGCCCTCGGCGGCCGCCACAGAAATTGGGGATGGCCGCATCTCGGGTGGTTTGTTCTGCTCGGCGGTGACCACGATCGGCACGCTCAGCGTTGCAGTTCGCGCGCCCCGGTCAGAGTCAAGATTGCCGTCAGCAACCTCAAACGACACCACCGAATTGCCGTTGAAGTCGGTAGCGGCGGTCACCCGCAGTTTGTCGGCACCGGTGGCTACCTCAGCGACCGTCAAACCGCGCCCGGCGCGCACGGTTGTGGGGTCGGGAATCGAGGCTTCACGCCCCGGACGAACCGTAACCACGCGCTTGAGATCAATTTCGAGGGTCTCGCCGGCGCGCATGGTCATGGGCACCAGGGCCTCGTTGATGCGAGGGCGTTCCACCCCGGTACCGGGAACGGTCACCACGGCGTACCCCTCAAGCCCGTCAGCATCCCGCACGCCATACACGACGAGACGACGCTGCTCGGCCACCGGGATGATAAGCCGGTCTCCCTGTACCTCTACGTCTTCAGCCGTGGTGAACAGCTCGAGTTCGTTCCGGTCACCATCGGGGTCGATGTCGTTATCGAGCACCGAAACCCGCACGACCCCGCGCTCGGCCGCATCCACTTCTTTTTGCGTGACAACATCGTCCCGTGGCTCCGGCGCGCGCAGTGGCGCATCCGGTGTGACATGCACGGTGAGGCGCGCATAGCTTTCGCCGCCGCGGCCGTCAGTGACCCGGTAGCCGACCGTGATCGTGGCCTCCTCGGGCGGGGTTTCGAGGCGAATGAATCGCTCGGTCGCCGTCACGTGCTCGGGGTCAACCCCAACCACATCGAGCTGCTCGGGAAGGATTGCGATCGGATCGCCATCGGGGTCGCTGTCGTTGGCCAGCACATCCACACCGATCGACCGCGAGGGACGCACCCGCACACTGTCTTCCACCGCCACCGGTGGCTGGTTCACCGTGGTGGGTGGCGCCACCCCCACCCGCACGCGCGCGATGGCCTGCTTACCGAAGCGGTCTTCGACGATGTAGGTGAAAGTATCGGTGCCGGCAGCCCCCTCATTGGGCGTGTAATTGAACCAGCCCGCACCCACCGACACGCTGCCCATCGACGGCACCTGCTGCACCCCGACCAGTGATACCGAATCACCGTCGGGATCAATACCGGTCAGCGGCACCGGGATGCGCGTGGCGCCGCCGGCAACCGACCAGGCGGTTAGATCGCGTGGCTGCGGGGCCGAGTTCGCGGCCAGATCATCGGCGACCACCTCGATCAGCACCGATGCCGAAGCAAAGTTCCCGACCTCATCCACCGCGTTATATGTCAGCCGATAGCTACCGGCTTCCATCCCGGCATGAAAGCGCACCTCACTGCCGGTGACAAAAGCCTGCCCAGCGGTTTCGGGAATATCGTGTATCAGCTCCGGATCAACTCGAAGCCGCAGACCGTTGACAGAGCGGTCATTGCTCAGCACATCCACCGCTCCCACATCACCAACGCGCACTCGCAGGCGATCGTTCTCGGGTTCGGGTGGCACGCTTATGTCGCGGTCGCTCGTCGGCACCACGTGCACTTCAGCGGTGGCCGTGTCTTGCCCGTTCGACACCGTGTAGCGCACCGAAACGGGGCCGGTGAGGGTTGCGCTCGATTTCACGCGCAGCAGATGGTGATCAACCAGCGACACCACCACGGGACTGCCATCGGGCACCGATACCGATTGCACGACGAGCACACCACCGCCCGGATCAAAGTCATTATTGAGCGGGGCCACGAGCGTCGAGCCACCGGCCGGCAACAGCGCCAGGTCATCCTGTGCCACCGGAGGTGCGTCGCTGTCTGCCGACACCACATCGATACGAATCACACCGGTGGTGGATGAGGGCCCGTCGGTGATGACATAGCTCAGGTAGTAGCTCCCCTTCGCCGAGGCTGAAAAATCAAAGGTGCCGGTCTCGAGCGACGGCTGCACCGAGGTTCCGGGTGGCGCGGCTGAGATTGACACGAGCGAGAGCCGGTCTCCGTTGGGGTCAACATCGTTGTCGAGCGGTGCGACGGTGGTGGTGGCGTGTTCGCGCACCACCACGAAGTCGCCGTGGGCGACCGGTGGCACGTTCTGCGCTGGCCGCACCTCAACGTTGACACGCCCCTCACGGGTTGCCTGACCGTCTGACATGACCACGGTCACCTCGTGGGTGCCCGATTTGCCGCTCAGCTCGGTAATCGAGAGGTTGCCATCCTCGCGGAACTGCACCTGCAGCTGTTCGGGTGCTTTGACCGCCTCGAGATAGAACATATCGCCGTCGGGATCTACCCAGTCGGGGGTCACGTTGTACTCAACCGTGGCCCCAGCCGCGACCACCACATTTGGCACCCGCCGCTGTTCGGGGGCGGCGTTTTCGTTGAATGGCCGCACGGTCAGTTTTACTTTTGCGGATGCCGTACCACCGCGACCGTCAGCAGCCTGATAGGTGAAGGTGTGCTCGCCCGATGCATCCGCCGGCACCGAAACCTGTAGCGCTGCGCCACCGCGCGATTGCTGCACCCGCACCGCGGCGGGTTGTTCGGTCACGGATGCGGTGAGCAGGTCGCCGTCGGGGTCAGAGTCGTTCATCAGCACCGGCAGCTGGGCGCTCGAACCGGGACGCACCCCGAACTCGTCATCCTGCGCGATCGGCGGTTTGTTTTCTGCCTTGCGGTCGGGTTCGGCCACCTCATCGTTGAGCTGTGGCGAGTCTTCCTGCTCCTCCTGCTGGTTGAGCTCATTTTCGATCTCGTCCCAGTTGTCGATGAGCACCATATTGTCGTCGGGCAACCACACCGATCCCTTGCCGATGTCGTTCAGCACGATCACATTGCGGTTGACTCGAAACTCAGGCTGTTCCGCTGCGGCGAGAGTTTCGATGCGCTGGTTTTTGGTGCGGCTTTCGTCATCGCACCAGCGCAAAAAATTGCCGCTGCTCGACCAGGCTCCGTAGGCGCAATCACCAACCACCGCGGGGCGCGCGGCGGTGCCGGTTTGTTGCTCGCTCGGCACCATGGATGCAGTATCGCCATTGTTGAGATTGATGCGGTAGAGCGCTGTGGCATCGACGACCACTACGTCATCGTGTTCGGGGCCGGGTAGTTGCACTTCGACTTGTGCACTCGGCAATTCGGCGGTGCGACCGTTCGGCAGGATGACCGTGCCGGCGGTCGTGTCGAACACCACCGGTTTGTCACCGACCACGGTGAGCTGGATGTCGTGGCCGGGTGACAGTGCCTCGACGCGTTCAGTTTCGACAACATAACCGATGCCCTCGCGGGCGATTCGCACAATGGTCTGGTCTTGAGCGGAGGCTGCGTAGAGGGTGCCATCAACACCACCGGCAACGACACCGCCGCTCGAGGTGGCAGGCAGTGCGGTCTGTGAGTTCAGCTGTGTCGATCCGAGTTCTGCCACTGGTGCAGCCCACAACTGGCCGGTTTCAACGTTGAGCAGCACTGACTCGTTGGCGCCCTGCGCGGTACGGAATTCAAAGTCTGGTGTGTTCGCGGTGCCCAAGGCGGTATTGGCAATGTCAATTGCCGCAACCGAGTTCGATGTTTGGTCGTCGAGCAGCACATCCCGCTCGGCCTGCGTGATGTTGAAGTCGCTCGCCTCGACCTGCAGCCACGATTCCAGTGTGCGGGCGGGGTAGTTGAGGTGTCCGATTAGCCCGGCATCGCCGTTGGTTACCCACACGCCGCCCTCGTTCAGGTCAACGCGGGCTTCGGGGATGCCGGGGTTGGCGAATGCGAAACCACCGATCGTGAGTGCGCCCACCAATCCTGCCGCGATCGGACCGCGCTTTTGCCAACGATTGCGTTGCTGCGCAGCCGTCGCGCGAAACCTGCGGGTGAGCGGCTGCGTTGCCATAGCGATGAAGTTGCGCAGTCGCGTGAACGATTGAGCAACCACTGTCAAAACTCCCCAGATGACGGCCGACAAACTTTGTGCACTGCGCACACGAACGCACAAATTAGCAGTCGTAGGTGTCGCCCGAGGTGAACGAGCAATTGCTATTCAGTGCGCTTCGGTGGCGTGAGTTCCGTTCGACAACCGCTTTGATGATGCCGCTCTTCGTGCGGTCATGTGCAGCGGCGGCCAAAAGTTAACAGCCGGAATCATCTAGGGAAACTCTCCTCGGTATTCAATGCTTTACCCTGTCTGGCGATTCACGGCGGTATCGCGTCGAAGCATTGCGACAGCACAGCTTTCGAACGGTTGCGCCCTCAACACATCGTGCCCGCCTCGAAAGAAGCGGAGAGACAGGAACAGCATGAACGACAACATTGATCTCGAAAAGATGATGTCGGAAATGGCGCAATTGCAGCGCGAGTTCGATGAGTCGGCCCGCGCGGCGCAAGAGTCGATCCGGCAGATCATCGCCGTACAGCGCTTTGGCGGTAGTGCCGAGGTGATCGACCCGGAACAGGTCGTTGTTGTGGCGGTGGATGCTGCGGGAGCCCCGGAGCGCGTGCAGGTCGACGGCGCGTGGCGCGACTACTACAGCGCCGAAGAGCTTGCCCAGGTAATCGCCGGCTGCGCGCAGGCCACCGATGAGGCGCGTCAGCTGCAGGCCCGCGACTATCTCGAGAAGCACCCCGAAGCGATCGATGAGATCACCGACGCGGATGTGCAGGCCGCCCTCGACAGCGGCCCGGCGGCGGCTCCGGGTGAAATCAACGACCCGGCCGAAACCATCATCAACATGCTCGAGCGCCTGCCCGATGTCACTGACGAGGCATTCGCCGAGATCGACTCGCAGGCATTCGCCGAACCAGATCTTGAAAATCCGGTGCAGATCATTGCCGTCTCGGGAATGCTCGGCACGATTCAAGTTTCCCCAGCGTTCATCGAACGTGCTACCAACGTGCAACTGAATGCGGCGCTTGCACAGGCCGTGTACGACCACAACAACCCCAGCGAAGACGAACCAACCGGCGAGCAGACCACGAAGGCCAAACTCGACGCGTTTTCGGCACGGTCGCTGGCAGCAGCACAGCTGCTGCTCTCGTCGGTGCAAAACCCGAACAAGTAGCCCCAGCAGTCAGGTTGTAAGGAGCCTAACGACATGTCGCAAGAGCAAAACCGCCGCGCCGCAGCAGCACCCGCTGCCGGGGCACCCGGAGCTGTGGTTCCGGGTGGTACCGCATCAGAACAAAACCAGTCAGTTGATGCCGAGATCGGTCTGCCACCAACCACCGGCGTTCCGGCCGAGTCTCACGACGTGAACTCGGGCGCCACGATGAGCGTCGACGGCAAAGTGCCGGGAGCCGGTGAAGGTGCCGGTTCCGGAGCTGCTGGTGGCGGCGGTGGCGCTGGAGCCGGTGGTGCCGCCCCTGCTGCCGGAACAACAACCGAGGGGATCGCCAACAAGACCGTGGTCGGTGGTGAACCCAAGCAGGATGAGGTCGATGCCGACACCGAACCGCAGGTGTTCGTTGACGACAACGGCAACACCATCATCTCGATCGACCCCGACGACACCGTCCCACCCGAACTGCAGGCCTACCTCGACAGCGTCAAAGACAAGACCATCAGCGCCGAGCCGGCCGACAAAGAAGCCGGCACCGATGCGGACGGCGGCATGGACCGCTCGGATATCGATTTTTCACTGAGCGACTACCCGATGCCCCCGGCCGGCGGTATGCCCGGTGATTTTGGCGCCTTCCCGATGATACCCGGCTATGGATTCGGTTCGGGAGCCTTTCCCGGCATGGGCGGCATGCCCGGCTACAGCGCCATGCCCGGCGGCATGCCAGGTTACGGCGCCATGCCCGGCGGCATGCCCGGCTACGGTGCGATGCACGGCGGGATGCCCGGCGGGATGCCCGGTTACGGTGCCATGCCGAGCGGCTCTTCGTTGCCCACCGCACAGCCGGCGGGCGCGACCGAACCGCAGGTGTTCGTTGACGACAACGGCAACACCATCATCTCGATCGACCCCAATGACACCGTCCCGCCCGAGCTGCAGGCCTACCTCGACAGCGTCAAAGACAAAACCATCTCGGCCAACCCTGCTGGAGCGCCCGCCGCGACCCCCATGCCGGATGGCGCTGCCTGCGACCCGTCCACGCCTGGTAGCCCCGAGACACCCGGCATGCCGAGCGCTCCCGGTATGCCCGGCGGGCCCAGCGCACCCGCACCCACCGGCGCACCGACAGCACCCACCGGTGGCCCGACTGGCGCACCCACCGGCGGACCCAGTGGCGGCCCAACAGGTGGCCCCACCGGCGGCCCTACCGGCGGCCCGACGGGCGGTCCCACCGGTGGCCCGACCGGCGCTCCGAACAACGAACCCGGCACCCCAGGCTGCCCGAACGGCCCTGGCACACCCGGCGAACCCAAGACCCAGGCTCGTCCTGAACAGGTCAGTGGTGAAACCGCCGCTTGGGAACCGCTGCTCGAGCTGCTTTCAAACTCGGCAGAGCTCGCCTCCCAGTGCGTCCTGAACGGCGCCGAAGCCGGCATCTTTACCCCCATCCGCGACATCAACAACGAGCTCGCGGAACTGTTTGAAAATGTTTCAAACACCGGCCGCAACGAGTTCCAGAACGTCATCGACGCAATCGAAGAGTTCGTCGACAACCTCGAATCAACCGACGAGGCCGGCGCTCAGGGCTTCGGCGGCGTCGACCCCGACCCCAACTACGCGTACCCCGGCGGCACCGCTACACGGACCAAGTAGGCACCCAAACAAAGAGGTCTCATAGCTATGAATATGCAAACTCCAAGCCTGCTTATTAAGCGGCGCGACGACATCATGCCGAACGCCAACGACGTACTGGGCCGCCTCAACGGTGTCCTCAGCACAGTGAAGAGTTGGATGTCAAAGGGATTCCAGCTCATCAACTCGATCTTCGGCTCAACCCCCATCGGCGGCATGCTGCAGAAGATCATGGATGCGATCCAAAAGTTCGTCGATCTGGTGAACAAGCTCCAGGAGCTGGTGAGCAAGCTGGTTGAAATCATGCGCGGCATCTTTATGCCATGGATTCTGCCGAGCTACGCCGACCGCTGGTACAGCATCTCCGACAACTACCGGGAGATCTCGGCTGGTGTCGGCCCGCAGGGGCTGCGCGCGCCGGGCAATGGCGACTGGACCGGGCAGGCAGCAACCCAATATCAAAAAGTCTCCGCCACCTATTCGCAGGCCGCCAGCTTCGCCAGCGAAACGGCCAGCAGCCACGGCGACCGACTCAATGATCTGTCACAAAAAGGTCAGGCGCTCTACATCAGCATCGGCGGGCTGATCGCAACCATCATCACGACCATCGTGGCGGTGGCGACGGCTACCGGCACCATCGTCGGTATTCCGGCCGCTGTCGTCGAGGCGGCGGTGGCGATTCCGGGCCTCATCACCGAAGTGATGGGTGTTATTCAAAACCTCATGGATCTTTCAAACACCATGAAGGCCGAAACACAGCAGATCAAGGACGCCATGTTGAGCGCACAGCAGTACTTCCCATCCGGGTCTTGGCTGCCGCTCGCCCAGGTGGGATAGCATCCAGAAACTGTGAGCGCACAACAACCACCCCTCGGCATTTCATACCGTCCCGGACCGGGCACACTGATCGTTGCCGCGGGGGCGCAGATACTGCTGAGCCCGAGTCTTGCCGACTCGGGCCAGCAGCTGCTGCGCGGATTGCTCTCGGGCCAATCTGCCCGGCAGCTACTGGATGAAATTTGCGCCACCGATCCCGACGCTTCGGCAGCCGCGGTGCTGGTAACCCCCGAAGACACGAGCTTCATGCTGCGCGGCAAAGCGCGCGTGGTGGTCGCCACCGGGCGGGGATCGCTCAGCGAGCTGCCCGAGCTGCCCACCAACCCCGACCAGCTCAGTGGCTGGTCAGGTGGCAAACTGTTGGCGATTCACGGCTGGCGCATCGCACTCGAGGCGCAGGACGCAGTCGATGAGATCAGCGACGAATTCGTGAGCGCGGGCGGCACCTCACCCTGCAGTGAAGCCTGGTTTGGCGAGGTCGCCACCTTTGAATCACTGCCAGATGAATCGCTCTCCGAGGTCGATGACGACACCATCCTTGATCCCCAACCAGCCCCGCAGCCAGCGTCGCAACCGGAACCCGAAGCATCCTCGCTCGCATCAGAAGCTCCCGAAGCCCCGGCCGAGCTGCCCGAGCTGCCACCGCTACCGCCGCTGCCCGCGCAACCCGAACCGGATGTATCCCGGGCTTTTGCGCCGCCGACCGCACCCGATCAGCCGCAGCCTCCCGCTCCGGCCGCGGTATCAGAACCCGATGCACACTATGTGCCAGGTTCGGCGGCCGCACAAATCGCGGCAGCGCAGGCGGCCGCATCGCCGGCGCCCGAACCGAGCTCGAATCCACCGCGGCACGCCGCCCCGCAACCTCCCGCGTCCGAAGCGGCTGACGACCCCTCGTTCATCCCACGCCTCATCTCAAACCACGGCCACACCGTGCCGCTTGAATACCCGCAGGTCATCGGCCGCAAACCGAGCGTCGACCGCGCACCCGAACCGCAAAATGCGCGACTGATCGTGGTGCCCTCACCCAACGACGAAATATCACGCTCGCACTGTGTGGTCACCTACGAACACGGCAGCGTGCTGGTGTGGGATCTCGGCTCGGCCAACGGCACCCGGGTGCTGCGCGGCGGCAGCATCCCCGAGCAGCTCAGCCCAATGGTGACGGTGCCCATCGCGCACGGCGACATTATCGACCTTGGTGACGGCGCCACCTTCTGGATCGACTAGCCGCATCCGCTAGCGCCGAACCGTCTTTGGCGCCGCCTGCTGCCGCCGGGCACGCAGCCACAGCAGCGCACCACCGAGCGCACCGGCACCGGTGACCACGGTGCCGACAGCAGCCCGCACCGCCACCGGGTCGTCTTCGGGGCGGGGCGGCAGCTGCCCAGCCTGCGCCGGCGGAGCAGTGCGCTGCCCACCCGGAAGCAGCGGTCCCGGACGCTGCGCATCCGGGGTGACGGTGATTGCGTCATAGGGGGCCAACACTCCCCAACCAAGCAAATCTTCACGATCGCTCGGGCTGGCGCGCAGGGCCGTCGATTCAAGCCGCCACTTCCACATCGCCGGCCCCTCATCGGGATGCGCCGACGCCACCAGTGCGGCAACACCGGCCGTATAACCGGTTGCGAAACTCGTGGATGGATAGTCGGGCGAAACTCGACAGTCGCCATCGTTGAACCAGCTCACCGGCACATTCTGTCCGGGAGCCGCAACGCCCACGTGCACCCCGTGAATCGCGGCGTCCGTGGGTTCACCCTGGTCGCTAATCGAGGTCACCGAAAGCACCTGGTCGTATCCGGCCGGGTAGCGGATGCTATCGCCGCGTTCGTTTTCGGCCGCGGTCTGACGGTTGCCGGCGCTGGCAACCACGAGTGCCCCGCGGTCGGTTGCATATTGCACTGCGGCGGCAAGCTCCGGGTCATCACTGGCGGATGAAAGCGCTACGGCAATAATTTTTGCGCCATTATCAGCGGCCCAGCGAATACCGCTACTGGTCATCGGCAGGTTTGGGAGCACCGGGTCTTGACCCGATTGCTGCTTTTCGCTGGCCTCGTACACGCGCACCGGCAAAATTTCGGCGTCGTGAGCCACACCGATCAGCCCGGATCCCTCCACGGGCTGCGCGGCAATGATACCCGCAACCGCGGTGCCGTGCCCCTCAATATCGGTGCGCCCATCCCCCGACGCCGCAAAATCATGACCGGCCCGCACCACCGAGCCGAGGTGCGCATTGCGTGCATCCACACCCGAATCAACAACGGCGACGAGCACACCCTTGCCGGTGGCGAGTTCTTTGGCCCGGTCGAGCCCGAGCAGCTCATACGCCTGCGGGGTGTCGGGTAGGTACTGCGGGTTGCCACGCTCACAGGTGTCGGGGGCGAGCTCACCACCGTTGGCGTCAGCGGTGACGCTCTCGAGCGCATCATCCGGCAGCGGATGCACGGGGGCCGGCAGCGACGCACCGGCACTGAGCGAGGTAATCAGCAGCGCTGCGGCCACCGATAAAGCGCGTCGCCGCAGCACTACTCTGCCCCGTCCTGCGGCACCGTCGCCCAAGCGGCCTCAGCTGAGAGCACCGGGCCCGCGGGCAGCAGCTGCAGCCAGGCCGCCGGAATATTGGTGATATCGCCGGGCTGGTAGCCAAACCAGGTGACCACCTCATCGGCCGGGCCCTCAATACCGTATGCCTTGCCGCTGTCGCCCACGAGGTACACGGCGCCGAGCGTACCGCCCGAGGTGATGCGCACGAGCGCACCGGTGCCGCCCTCGACCTCCACCCCTGCCGCCTCAGGAGGCGCAGCCTGCACCACAGTGGTGAACACTTTGCCGCCGCGCGAGGTGAGGAGCGCACACGGAGCCGCCCCCGCCACCGGCATCTCGGGCACGGCCACCGGCCAATCGCCGGGGCCGAGGCGACGCTCATGGCTCGTCAGATCGGCAATATCCGCGAGCGAAGCTCGAATCGGGTTGCCATACTGGGCGCCGCCGCCCACAAGATACAGGCGGTATTCCACCGGCGTCAGCGGCACCAGTTCACGGTCGCCGGTGATCAAATATTGGCGAATTCCCTGACCGTCGGGCACTTCCACCACGGTGCCGAGTTTGGCATCGGCGAGTGGGCCGCGCAGGTTTCCGGCGCTGGCACCGGCATTGTCGAACTGCCACGGCCGCAGCACGGTGCCCTCGTCGAACAGGTCGAGCCACGCCGAACCCACCTCGACCGGTTCCACGCCCTCCCAACCGAACGCCAGCCGAACCGCTGTGACCTCTTCGGGATCGATGAGATAGCGCCGGCCCTCAGCCAGCAGATAAATGTCTTCGCCGTGCTGCACGAGCCCGCCGGTGGCACTGGTGGAATACTGCGGGTCACCACCAATCTGCACCTCGGCTCCGTCTGCAACCGGGCAGGCCAGCCAGCCGTCATTTTGCAATTGGGCTGTTGTTGGCACGGTGTCGGGCGCGCCCGTGATGCCCACTTCAGGACCCCGAGGAATTCCGGCCAGTGCGCTCGCCTCAACCGAGGTGCGCGACAGATCTCCCGACTGTGACAACAGCCGGGCGCTCGTGGTGTTGCGAATCGGATGCAGTTTGCCGTCGATCGAGTAGTAGCGCGCGCCCGTATCTTTTTCGGTGACGAGCATCCCGTTTTGCCAGTCGTTTGGCAGCGCGGGTGCGAACCGTCCCCAAATCCATGCGGCCACCAGGATGATGATGGTGAGGATGACGCCGACGATGAGCGGGCCGATGGGAGATTTCAGTTCGATTTCGCGCCCGCCGGGGGTGCCCGATGTGAATGCCGAGACGAGCCGACGCTTGTTGAACCGCTGGGCGTCGAGAATATCTTTGCTGCTTGCCACGTGTTCCTACCCGCGCGCCCTACACAAACCCGAGCTGAATTGCGGTTGCCGGCACGATCACCAGCAGCGCGATCACCGAAAGGCTGTCTGACCAGCGCGCCACCAGCGGCGGCGCCAGGCGTCGTAGTGCACCGAGTGCCAGCACGAGCGCGGCCACCGCGATGATGAACCACACCACCCATTCGGCCAGATGCGGGAAGGCGCGCGCCAGCAGCAGGGTCGCTTCAACCAGCACCAGCGAACCCGAAATAATGCCAATCAGCACTTCGTTGCGGTCATATTGCTGTCGGGTGCTCAACAGCAGCGCAACACCGACAGCGCCCACCACCACCAGCGCTGGGATGGAACCGTCAATCACAAACGGCGTGGCGGCCAGCAGCACCAACCCGCCCGAAATACGCAGCGTGATCGCGAGCACGCGCCCGAATGCCTCGTGTTTGCGCACCACCGATTCAAAATGCACCTGGGTGTCGGCGGCCCGCTCTTCATCAGTTCGCGGGATGTAGCTGCGGATGGGCGTCTGTGCCAGTGCGATCCACGGCGCCATCAGCACCGTCAGCCCCGTGACGGCAATCGTGGTGAGCGCCGCAAACATGGGCGTCTGATCCAAAAATGCGAGCGCGCTGCCGCTCCACAGCGCCATCGTGCCGGCATAGATCGGCCCGGCCATTGCTGCGAGTTCGGGGAACTGTTTGCCGCGCCCGGCGAATGGTCGCAGCAGGGCGAGGCCAAGCATCCCGAGCACAATTCCGGTGCCGCCGCCAGCGACCAGCCGCATCCCCATTTCGGTGAACTGTCCGGCCACACCGACGGCAGCCATGAGTGTGCCGATGCAATACACGACCACGGCGCTGACGTGATGCTGCATGCGGGTGAGCACCACCGATGCGGCGATCGCAAGCACCGCCGAGCCGAGGCCGGCCGTGAGCGCGAGCAGCCCGGCTGTTGACCACAGCACCGCAGCCAGCACCGACCACAGCGCCACCGCGGCGGCAACCGAGGTGTGTAGCGAGTGCTGCGGGGTCCAGGCGGTGCTGTCAGATTCGACGACCGACGCGAGCGCCTCAACGAGGTCGTCATAGCGCTGGTCGAGTTCACCCGAGCCAATCGGCTCGACGGTCACAACGTCACCGGCTACCAGCCCCGCATCCATCGAGGTCTGGTCGAGCGGGATATCGCTGCCGTGGTCATTGCGCAGACGAAACCCGGAGGAGGCGGCCTGCGGGGTGAGCAAACCCATTTCGTCGATGACCACGGGCACCACTTCGGCCAGCGGTAGGTGTAGCGGAACGGCAAGGTCGAACGTCGTCTCTTCGTGGGCGAACGTCAGTGGAACCGTGGTGGCCGCGCGCGCCGAACTCGTTGACGACATTCTCTCCGTCTCCACTCTTGTGCGAAACAGATGCACCCTATCGCAACTCGGTAGCCAATCTGTTGCCTCGGTGGCTGCGACCCTCCGTAGATATCCCAGTCGCACGGCAAGTAGCATGCTGAACGACGCCTACCAGTGTCGCCAGGCCCCTTACGGAGTGGATATGCAACGATCATTCGTCTTCGCCATCGTGAGCGTGCTCTCGTTAGCACTGACCGCTTGCGCAGCATCATCAGAAGAAGGAACCGATTCCAGAGATGGATCCCCGGTGCCGCTAACCATTCAAGAGGCCAAACGTGAATCAACTCGCATTATCGAAATGCTCGCGGCGGAGATTCCCAAAGACAAATGGGCCGAAGACGGACTGCTCGGCCCGAGCGAAGAGAAAAGGGCTCCGACAGCCTGCGGACAAGACGAATATGGCTACTTCGATCTTGCAGCCATCTTCTTAGTTGAAGGAACAGACGCTACGGCTACGGTCCAGCTCCTCGAAAAACGTCTCCGCGACGACGGATGGGAAGAGCTCGACACACCCGCCGGTCCACAACCCAACAGCTTCATCTTCGAAAACAACGCTGGTTACGTCGTGTCCATCAAATCGATTGATGTTGACGCACCAAAGGTGATGATCAGAGTGGACAGTCCCTGTGGCGTGGCACTGCCCGAGGATGCCGATCCGTCTACTTTTAAGATCTAGGTACTTTTAGCTCGCCCGGGGGCTATCCTCACCACACAACCATTGAACAGCCCCGCTCCGCGGCCGGTACAGCCCGGGTGTTCACTGGGCGGCAACTATTTGGCGATCAGCTCGGCGAACATCGCCTCGAGCACCGGTCCGTTTCGTTCAGCGCCCTGCGATACCCGCCAGTGGCTATCGATCGGGCCGACCTCGGTGCTCCAGCCATACTGCCCGAAAGGCCGGAAGCGGTAGTCGTCATCACTGCGGTACTGCGCTTCAAACGAGTGCTTCTCGTACGACGTGCTCTGATTCGGGGTGTCGGCCATCAGATCGGCGCCAGCGTCGAGGCCCCTACCCATGTTTTCGAGATACGTACCCTTGCCATGCAGCCAGTCGCCGGCCGAGCGCATCGCATCGTCAATAAACCAGGCGTCGAAGCTCTTACCGCGGTCTGACAGCCAGCCACCCGCGGTCGATAACCCGCTACCGGCAGTGGAGCTTGCCGAACCGAGATCGTTGAGCAGGCCGTCATGGTCGCGGGCGAAATCGCGATAGCTATCGAGCGTGTGGATCGCGTCATAGCCGTAGGTCATATGGTCGTATTGCGTACCGATATTCGGTTCCCAACCGGCGGGCATATACGAGCCCGCGAGCGAAAACACCTGGTCGTACTGGGCGCCATGGGTTTCGGATGCGGCAACCACCGAGTGTCCGGCGCTGTGTCCGGCGATATTGATATCGGCACGCTGCGCAAAGTCTTCAAGCGCCATCGCCGCCTGAAAGTCAGCGAGATCGGAACCAGTTTTGCTGAGAAACTCATTGTTGGCGTTGCCGCGCTCGCTAAACAACCATTCCACCCACGGCCCGTCCTTGTAGACGAACCCGGCGGTTGGGTTGTTGAGCTGGGCGCCGCGCTCCACCTGATCGCGGGTGACGAGCTGGATTTCGCCATCAACAAAGTTGCTCCACTGGCCGCCGGTGGGTGCCACATAGGTGAGCACATCTTTGAGGTTCGGGTCGCTGAGATCACCAACCACCTCGATGATGCGGTCATTCGCCCGGTCGAACAGCACCGCGCCGGGCCTGTCGATGAGCGCGTCATAGTAGGCAATTTCACGTTCGAGCCCGGCAATCTGTTCGCCGAGTTCTTTGCGCTTGTCGAACTGCCAAAACTTCGTGTCGGCAAGTTCTTCGCGCAGGTTATTGAGTTCGGATGCGGTCAGCTCGCGCGTGTGCGCAATATTGATGTCGTTGGCCTCCACCCGACGGTCGAACGGAATGCCATTGAGCTGACCGATGAACTCGGGATGCTGCTGGATGAGCGCGGCCTGTTCGGCCGGGCTGAGCGTCTCCCACTGCGCACGCACCTCGGCAGCCGGGGTGTCGTCGCCCCACAGCGCCTTCGGATCGATTGCCTCACCGTTCGCGCTCGCCATCAGCTGCGCCGCATCGCTCACATTGTCGTCATTGATGTGCTCGAGCGCGCGGGCAAAAGCGCGATCAACCGATTCGGCGGTGTTGATGACTTCCGCAATCGTGCGTTCGAGTTCTGCCTGCGCGCTCTTGCCGGCCACATACGACGCCTGCTGTTCGAGCGTTGCCGCAGGATTCAGCTTACGCGCGATCTCGAGTTCGAATTGGGCGCGCACGAATATTTCTTGCCCGAGCAGCACGGTTCCATCATCGGTGAGCACCAGATCGTGCGTTTGCGCGTAGTCATAGCAGGCTTTCACCCGCTCGACGATGGCGCGAGCCCCGGCGGCCGCCGTCTGCGTGGCCGTTTGGAAGTCGGTGAGGAGCGCTTCGAGGTGGTCGGTTTTGTCACGCAGTGCGGTGACCTTTGCGCGTGCCGCATCGGCCGCGAGCCCCGATGAGTCAATCGCGGCAACGCTATCGTCGAGCGCTTCGCTCTGCTCCTGCGCCACCCGCTCGTCGTGGTCGATTTCGGCGAGCAGCTCATCGAGCGGCTCTGCCTGCCACAACCTTAGCTGCGCCCACCCGGTCATGAGCCGGCTCCGTAGCCATAGGTGCCGGCGGGAAGCCACACGCTCGACATTCCCTGCGCCTGCCGGCTGTCGGTCTGATTGAATTGGCGTTCGGTTTCGATAGCGGCGGTTGCCGATTCGCCCAGCTGCTGCACGATCCCCCGGGCTTTTGCATCCACGGCGCGGGCGGCCGCGAGCGCCGCCGATATTGACCGGGCACCCGGCATTGCTTGCTCGACCAGCGGTGCCGATGCATCCAGTTTGATGGCGGCACCGAGTTCGGCAGCCGCAGCGTCGAGATTCGAGGCGAGACGGCTCAGATCACCGGCACGTGATTCCAGCATTTGGCTCGCTCCTTGGCAGCTCGAAACGGGTTAGTTGGGCGGAGTGTAACGGTTGGAGATGATCTGCGCACTACGTCGCTGTCGTTGGGCGGTTGCGGGTGGCTAGTAGCGGTCAATGGCCTGGTGATGCGAACGCGGTGGCACAAAATCGGGGCTCACCACATTGACGCACACCATCGGAAATCCTTCGGCGGGACGCAGCACGCTCACGCTCACCTCGTAGCCGTCGGGGCTGTGGAAACGTGGGAAGTCTTCGTCGAGGTAGCGGTCGAGGGCGGTCCAGTCGGGCTGTTCGTCGAGCCAGTTCACGAGCTCGGCCGCGCACCGCTGGGCCGAGGGAACATCGCGCAGACTTCTCGCGGCGGTGCCGGGATAGCGTTTTGTTCCCGGCCCTCGCCCCGGATGCAGGGTGCGCGGCACCGCTCCCACGGCGGCCGGTTGTGCTTCGGCTGGTGCCAGTTCGGTTACGGGGATGCGGTCAAGCAGCTGCTGGATGAGGGCGAGCGACCGTGCTTTTGCGCCGGTCACATTGAGTGCCGGAACTGTCTCGTCGATCGGGTCGCTCATTTTTGGCTCCTTTTTGTTATCGCCGCACCGGGATGCTTGCCGGCTGGATATTAATCACCGTAGATGTCCTTCACTATGAAGTGCCCCAGGTTTTGTTCCGTTTGAGTAGATGGGAAAATCTGGAACATGCCTAGAACATTTGATCAGGATGCTAAGGACCGTGTGGTCCGCCTCGTGGAAGATCGCATCCTGGCGGAGAACATGTCCATGCAGGCAGCCTGCAAGATCGTGGCACCCAAACTGGGTGTCTCGTGGCACACGGCG
>NZ_JARBDD010000004.1:0-35850 GCF_036577665.1 Gulosibacter sp. GYB002
ACCGATCCCGAGCCGCTGCCTGCCGAGCATCCGCTGTGGCAGAACGATCGCTGTTTGATCACGCCGCACACCGCTGACACTCCCGAGCAGGTTGCGCCGCTATTTGCCGAGCGCGTGCGATTGAACGTGGCAGCGTTTTTGCGCACTGGTGAGTTTGTGGGTATTGCCGACCCGGTGCTGGGCTACTAGCGATAGGTGCGAGGGATGATGAAACAGCAGTTGAGCGTTGAAATCGTGCTGGCAGCCCCGGTACCGGGAGCTATTGATGACAATGTGCGGCGCGTGATTGAGCTCGTGCACGGCAGCAGCGCCGAGGTGGTGCTACTGCCCGAGCTCTTCCTCACCGGCTATACGTTCACGAACGTCGCTGAGCTTGCGCTGCCGCGCACGGACGCCCGCCTGGCGGCAATTGCGGATGCGTGCCGCGCCGCCAGGTGTGGGGCGGTGTTTGGCTATATCGAGGGCGACGGTGAGCGGGTGTTCAACTCGATGCTCGTTATCGACGAACACGGCCGCCAGGCGGCGAGCGTGCGCAAAACCCACCTGTTCGGTGGGGAGACCGAGGCATTCAGTGTCGGTGACGAGTTGCAGCCGGTGGAGATTGGCGGGCTGCGCGCCGGGATCGTGAACTGCTTCGAGCTCGAGTTCCCCGAGGTATCGCGCACACTGGCGCTGCGCGGAGCCGAGGTAATTCTCGCGGGGAGTGCCAATATGCATCCGTATTACGAAGACCATCTGCTCGCGTGTAGGGCTCGCGCGTTTGAAAACGCACTGCCGCTGGCGTACAGCAACCGTTGCGGTGCCGAATCGGGCTTCGATTTTTGCGGCGGCAGCCGTGCGGTAGCCGCTGATGGTTCGGTGCTTGTGCAGCTTGCCGACAGCGGTGAGGTTTCGGTTGTAGTCGAGCTGGAGTGTGCGGATCGCAGTGCACATCCGTCGATGCAGATCGGTCAACGGCGACCAGAGCTCTATGCCCAGTAGTGGGGTTCGACACGCCGGACGGAAGCGATTTCACTTGTCTTGCGGGGCGTGCTAGTCTGGCGTAGTTGCCTTCCCCGATAGCTCAATGGCAGAGCAGCCGGCTGTTAACCGGCAGGTTGTTGGTTCGAGTCCAACTCGGGGAGCTGAACATCAAAGCAAAAGTGCGGGAGGGCCACTGAAGAGGCCTCCCGCACAGCGCATTTTTCCGTGGAGTGTTTCTAAGCGAGCGCTTGGATCGTCTTCCTCTTCTTCTCGCTGATCGGCGGTTCTTACCCGGTCGACACTTTGCTGTGGTTCATCGTTCATTCCGCGTGTGCGTTTAATTAACACGCGATCATTAACCAAGAGGCGTCTGTGTTTTGGTCGCATCGCAGCGACTGTCCGATTATTTGGAGCCAGCATGCCCGCGAAACGTACTGCCACTCGCTCGAACCGCAGCCGATCTTTGGTTGCCTCCACCATTGCGGCATTCGCCTTGCTGCTGACTGGAGTCAGCCCAGTTCAGGCCGCGTCGACCGCTGACACCTGGATGCCTGAACAGATTGAGGGCTGGGCGACGATCACGAAAAGAACCTCAACCGCCCCGCTACAGCTCACCAATGGAGTGGAATACTCCGAGGAAATCATTGACTCGGTAGAAGGGCACCAGCCCATCAACATAGTCACCGCTGACACGAACGACCCCAACGTTGCGGTGCGAACCGTCAGCTCACATGATCGAATCATTGATCCCGAAAACGAAGCGGTTTCGTCTATGGCTAACCGCACCGGAGCGATTGCTGGCGTGAATGGCGGTTATTTCCGCATCAACGCGTCCGGGCAACCGAACCTCGGCTATATCTCAGGTGGTGAAATCTGGAAGAGCCCGGCTCACGACCAGGAAGGCACCTTCTCGGTACTTGAAGACGGCTCGATCAAGATCGGCAAACAAGAATTTTCCGGCACAATCACCGGAACTCAAGGGACACACGCGCTCGACTCAATCAACTGGATCGACCGAGCGAGCGAAGACCAGATTACGCTGGTCACTCCGCGTCTCGGCGAGGTCGCCAGCACCTGGCTTGAAGGTGAGAAGACTCTCGCCGTCGGTGCCTCCACCGATGGCGGCAAGACCATCCAGGTTAGCGAAGTGAAAACCGTCGCTGCACTCGACCAGTTACCTGAGGGAACCTACGGGTTGCTCGCGGGTGGACCAGACAGCTCGGGCGCCAAGTGGTTGCACGACAACGCAGCGGCTGGTTCTACCATCACCACAGAATCGAAGATCGCACCCAACAATGACATCGCCGAGATGGTGCAGGGGCCGGGACGAATCTTGCAGGACGGTGAGGTGTTTGACGACCCTCATCATCAAATGCCGTCACTCAAAAAAGTGCATCCCGAAACCGCCGCGGGTATTGATCGCAACGGCAAGCTCGTGCTGATCACCTTTGACGGTGGTCAGCCTGCCGACACTGCGTTGGGCGTCAACTGGAAGTACGTTGCCAACTATCTGAAATCACTCGGCATCACGGATGCAGTGCTGCTTGACGGTGGCGGATCCAGCACGATGGTTACCCGCGTGCCGGGAGACACCCAAACCACCGTCGCGAACACTCCGGCAACCGGAGGCGGCCCCGAACGTCCAGTCTCGGACGGAATCTTCCTTTACAGCACCGCCACTGAGATCGGCTCTGCCACATCAGTACATTTGAACGGAAACGAACCGCTACAGGTGGCCGCCGGTGCCAAAGCCTCGGTGAGTGCATTTGCCGCCGATAGCAATGGCAATCCCACCGGGGACACGGTGGACGTTTCGGTTGCTCCGGAGTCACTCGGCAGCTGGGAGAACGGTACCTTCACCGCTAAGGAGGCAGGAACCGGGACCCTCACCGCCAGCGTCAACGGCATCGTACAGACGATTGACGTGGAGGTCATCAGCGACTTCGACAGCCTCGCTATCAGTCCTGATAGTCCACGTGTCGACAATGGCGATGAACAGCAATTGACACTCGTCGGCATCAAGGACGGTCAGGAAGTCGCGCTGCCCGCCGGGTCGGTCGAGTGGTCGATTGACAATGCAGAGCTCGGCGAGATCAGCAAGGATGGCCGTTACAGTGCAGCGGAGGCTGGAGCAGGCGTTGTGACGGTGACTGCCGCGCTCGGCGAACAGAAAACAAGCACACAAATCAGCTCGGGCTCTAACTACGAGACGATCTTCGTTGCGGATGACCCTGCGAAGTTCAAGACCGAGCCCAAGGACGGCGCGACGACTCAACCCGAAAGCGGGTTTGTTGCATCCGATGATGTGCCGGAAGGCTCCGACCAGTCGAGTTCGGTGAGTTTCGACTTTTCGTTCCCCAATGACCCGAAACAGCACTCAGTAACGATTTTGCCAGATGGCGACACGAGTTTTGAGGTGCCACAGCGAAACGGTATCGCGCCAACCTACGTGTACTTCACTGTGAAAATTGAAAACGATGCCGAGAATCCGCAACCGGCTTGGCTCGTAAACAATCTCGTGGATGCGAACGGTCAGGTGCAGGCTCTCTGGTCAGAAATCGGTCCTGACCAGTACAACAAGTGGATCACCATCCGCAAAAAGGTGCGCTGGGGGAAGCTGACCGAATACCCGTTGCACTTCAGCAATATTCGCTGGGTGGGACAAAACGCTAAAGAAGCGAGTTCGGGCACTTTCAAACTTGCCAAAGCCGAACTGAGTTACCCGCCGAGCGCAGCCGAGGATGACTACGAGCCCATCGCCTCTGGCAACCCTGACTGGCTGCAGTATGAAAATAGTGCCGAGGCGTTCAAACCTGGCGGCACCACGTACATCATGGGTGATGACGGTCACCTGATTGCTGCTCAGCCCGAATCATCCAGCGCGGTCAACGTCGACAATATGGTCAAGCGCACCAAGGGGGAGACTTACACCAGCCAAGCCGGGCAGACTGTCGCACCGCTCGCGGAAGAGGGTCGGCCCGAAATTGCCGTGAGCCTCGGAGATATCTCCGACACCGGGGATGTTGACAACCTGCAGTTTGCAAAGGACAAGTGGGAAGGCTTTGGCGTACCGCTGTATGACGTCGTCGGAAATCACGAGGTAAGCCAGGGCGCGCTTCCGGCCGACGGTAATTTCTACGACGTATTCGGGCAAGACACACACTTCAGCTTTGTTGAAGGTGACTCAACGTTTATCTCTGTTGACAGCTCGCGCGGTGGAGTGACGGCCAGCCAGAGCCAGCAGGTACCGGATGAGTATCAGTACGACTGGTTTGTCAATGAACTCGAGTCAGCATCGACCAAGACGGTGTTTATTTCCACGCACTGGCCCGCGTATGACCCGCTCCCAAACAAATCGAACCAGTTCCAGAACCGTTGGGAAGCGCAGCAGTTCCTGCAAATCATCGATAACTACAAGCAGGCGCACCCCGACAAACGAGTAGTGGTGTTCTACGGCCATTCTCGAGGGTTCGCCAGCCAGTTCATCGACCCGATGGGCCGACCCGGCACCGCTGAAACGGGTATCCCGCAGTTCACGGTGGCAGATATTGGCACGCCACCCTACACTGCGCCAGACAAGGGCGGCTTCTACCACTTCGCTCTCTTTCACGTAAACCCGGACGGTACCGTGCAGTACACGGTTGAACCGCTGCTGCAATCGGTGGAGATCGATCAGGGAGATAAGCAGGGCCCGGTTGACGGTCGATCGACGAACACCGATCCCGAGCCGCTGCCTGTCGGCGACGCCCGTCAATACACAGCGACCGCAATCAACACTGCGGGTAAGGGTGACGATAATCCGCCGGTCATGCCCGTGCAGGCACCGCTCTCGCATGTGTGGTCGAGCTCCAACCCACAGGTTGCCACCGTTGATCCGGTTACTGGCGAGGTTACGGCCATTGCGAAGGGTGCCACGACCATCAGCGTGACCACCGGCGGTATCACGGCCGAGATCAAGGTCGAGGTAAGCGAGAAAGACTCGTCGACCCCGCCGAGCGACGGTCAGAACCCTGGTGACAATGAGCAACCCGGAGACGATGCCACCGGCGCTCCGATTCCACCGGGGGAGACAGGAACCAGCGGCGAAGAATCCAGCAACGCAGCAGACAATCAGACTGACAACAACGGGCTCGCCGGTACCGGTGCTGAGGGGCAACACACCCTGATCGCGCTGACGGTGATGATCACCGGGCTGGGCCTGTGGCTATTGATGATTCGCCGTAAGCAGGGGGCGGAAGCCGAAAATTAAAACCCAGAGCTGGGCGACGTACCGACTGTCTTGATAGATGTGTGTACTGCTCAGCAGCCGGGTATCCAACACAACAAAAACGCCGGGGCGGGGCCGAGCTTAAGAGCTCGACACCGCCCCGGCGTTTGAATGGGGAATACGGTTAGCGGTTCGCCGCGCGGGGCGCGCCGATACCGGGATCGATCCGCGGAACTTCGCCGGCGCTCGGGCGCACATCAATATCGAAGATCGCGGTGGGAATGTACACGGTTGCGCACGAGTTCGGAATGTCGACAACGCCAGACAGGCGGCCCTCGATCGGCGCGGCACCCAGCAGCAGGTACACCTGCTCGGGCGTCCAACCAAAGGTGCTCAGGTAGTCGATCGCGTGCAGGCAGGCGCGCTGGTAGGCGAGCTGCGAGTCGAGATAGCGCTGCTGACCATCCAGCGTCACTGAAGTGCCAGAGAACGAAAGCCACTCGCTGTAGCGTGGCTCAACGTTACCGGGCATGAAGATGGCGTTTTCTTTAACGTTGTACTTATCCATACCGCCGGGGATCACATCCACGTGCACGTCAATGTAGCCGCCCATCTCGATGCCACCGCAGAAGGTGATTTCACCATCGCCCTGCGAGAAGTGCAGGTCACCGACCGAAAAATTCGCCCCGTCAACGAACACGGGATAGAACACGCGCGTGCCCTTTGACAGGTTTTTGATGTCTTGGTTACCGCCGTTTTCACGTGGAGGAGCGGTGCGGGCGCCCTCGGCAGCGACGCGCTCGTAGTCTGCGCCGGTGAGGCTACCGAGAATTGCGTCCTGCGGCTCCGGCGGCAGTGCCAGCGGCGGCAGCCGGTTGGGGTCAGTGGCGATCAGGTCGCCCTCACGCTGATTCCACTTCGCGAGCAGTTCATGAGATGGCGCCGTGCCCATCAGCCCCGGGTGGATGATGCCGGTGAACGAGACCCCGGGAATGTGTCGCGAGGTTGCCGTTTGGCCATTGAAATCCCACACTGCCTTGTACGCGTCGGGGAACTGGTCGACCAGGAAGCTACCGCCGTTGTTTTTTGCAAAAATTCCCGTGTAGCCCCAGCCCTGGCCGGCCAGCGGGCCCTCCTCCTGAGGAATCGCGCCAATGTCGAGAATATCGACAATGAGCAGGTCTCCGGGCTTGGCGCCCTTGACGTGGAACGGGCCCGAAAGTGCGTGCACCTTACTAACCGGCGCGGTCAGGATATCTTCGGCGCTGTCATCATTTTTGATGTAACCGTCAAACCACTCTCGACAATCGATGCGGAATGAGTCTCCGGGGTTCACAGTGACCGCTGCGGGAATATCCGGGTGCCAGCGGTTGTGTCCAACAATCTCTTGTTCGGGGAAACTCTTGGACGAGTCGAGGGGGAACAGATTTTTCGGCATGTCTCTCCTTTGAGCGATGGGTATCTGTTGGAACTGGAGCTAGGGGCGAGGAAGGCCTCGGTGCGCCGGATCGTGTGTCACGCGGGTCGGTGACTTTGCACCGCTCGTGGGCAGGCCCGATACCAGCTGGGGCTCATGTGCGCTGCGTTCTGTAGCGTCAATGGCAGCAACCGCGGCGCGGTTTGCAGTGAACACCGTCGGCGCGCTGATGCGGCGGTGAGCGGTCGCACCGCAATCGGGGCACTCCCGCTCACGCGTAGCGGTTGAGATTGGCATCAAGGCCACGGACACGTGGCGCTCGGGACATTTAAATTCGTAGAGCGGCATGCGCACTCCTTCGTCTGCGGTAACCGGCGACAACGTCGTCGAGGTTGCGGTCACCATAGCAGCGAGGGATGCAAAAACAAGCCTAAAAACTCCCCGATGCCAAGCGTATTCACAGAAAAACGCGAATGGTTCGGATAGCGGTCAAAGCACCGCCCAAGCTACCCCTCGAGGTCGTCAGTGCCCGGCAGCCATGAGCATCCCGGCACGCCCCAGCGGCGTTTACGAAGAATTTTTTGCGCCATTCGCCAGTCATTGCTCGCCAGCCGGTCGATATAGATCACGCCGTCGAGATGGTCGTTCTCATGCTGCAGGATGCGCGCCAGCCAGCCCTCAGCCTCGAGTTCGTACCGTTCGCCGTCCAGATTCGTTGCGCGCATCAGCACCCGATGCGAGCGACGCAGCGGGAACCGTTCACCGGGGAACGAAAGGCACCCCTCGGTTTCTTCGTCGGGATCAACCTCGTCGATCGATTCGGGCACGACAGGGGCGAGCCATAGCTCGGGGTTGATCGCCACATCCCGCACCGACAGGCCCGGCTCTTCCCAGGCATACACAAATAGTCGCTTGTTGACGCCCACCTGCGGGCCGGCAAGACCAACTCCCGGTGCCGCATCCATGGTCTCGAACATGTCGGCAACCAACTGTCGCACCCCATCATTGATTTCGCTGATGGGTTCGGCAACATCGTGCAGCACCGGTTCGCCATAAATTTGGATGGGCAAAATCGTCATAGAAACACCCTACTTTGCTACCCCGGGGTGATGCCGTTTCGAGCCGGGGTTCAACTAAGATCGTCTGTCGACCGTAATCAGACAAGGACCGACCCAGTGCCTACCAGCCCCGAAGCGTCAACCAGTCCCGAAACTCCAGATAACCGCGTGGCCAACCAGCAGCGCGAGCATCGGGACCACGACAGCAAGCCGCTGCGGCTACTCATCGCCGCAGACACCTTTCCGCCCAACATCAATGGAGCGGCAAAATTCACGGTCAACCTCGCTTCATCAATGGCGGCGCGCGGGCACGACGTGCACGTGGTTGTGCCCTCAGCCGACCGCTACCACGGCACAGCGCAGGAAACCTACGACGGGCAGACGTTCACCGTGCACCGCCTGCCATCTGACCGCTGGTGGCCTCACGACTGGCTGCGCTATGTAAAGCCGTGGCGGGCACGGCACTGGATGCGCAAAAAACTCGCCGAGATCAAACCCGATGTCGTGCACTATCAGTCGGCAGTTGTGCTCGGACGTGCCGTCGTGCGTGAGGCGCGCGCCTACCCCGAGCTGCGCGTCATCGGCACCAATCACCTCATGCTCGAAAACCTGCTCGAGCACACTATGCTGATCAAACCGCTGCAGCGACTCGGATCAAAGATTTGGTGGGCGGATGCACGCAAAACTTTTGCGGTCACCGATGCGCTCACAACCCCAACACGCCGGGCGGCAGACTTTCTCGAATCAAACGGCGGGATCGGTCATGTGCTGGCGATCTCGTGCGGGCTGCGTAAGAGTGACTACACCGCCGATTGGAACGAGAAACCGGTCAAACGCATCGCCTTTGTTGGTCGAGTGACCGGCGAAAAACGCATCGATGTGCTCATCAAAGCGTTTGCCAAACTGCCAAATCACGCCGAACTGCGGTTCGACATTGTGGGTGATGGTGATCTGCGCGGCTCGCTCGAACGGCTAGCCAAAGAACAGGGTGTTGCCGAGCAAGTGGTGTTTCACGGGCGGGTGTCCGACGAACAGCTGCGCGGTATCTACCGTGACGCCACAGTGTTCGCGATCGCCTCAACTGCCGAGCTGCAATCAATCGCAACTATGGAAGCAATGGCATCCGGGCTGCCGGTGGTGGCCGCAAACGCAATGGCGCTGCCGCACCTCGTGCACGACGGAGTGAACGGCTATCTTTTCCCGCCGAACGACGTTGATGCCTGCGCCGAGGCGCTGCAGCGGGTGTTGGATGCATCACACCAGCAGCGCGTCAAAATGGGCCGTGCCGGATACGACATGGTTGATATGCACGATATTGATGCCACTATGACGCTTTTTGAGCGTCTTTATCGGGGTGAGAGCGCCGATGATGTGGCCAAAGACTCGGCCAATGAACAAGACCACTCGCTCGATAACGTGGTCGAGGCGGTAACCGGATCGATTCCGACGGTGCGGCCAGACACGGCACAATAGAGGGGTGACCGATCCGCGTTCGTACCCCCAGACCGTAGCCGCAACCGACACTGTGGCGGCTGATCGCTCGCTTTTGCAGCGGGCACAGCGGGTGGTCGTCAAAATCGGATCATCATCGCTGACTCGCACTGACGGCAGACTCAATATCCCGGCGCTGCGCAAGCTCGTGGATGTGTTGGCGCAGGTGTGGGAACGCGGCACCCAGGTGGTGCTGGTCACCTCCGGCGGTATTTCCGCTGGGTTCATGCCGCTCGGGTTGGATGCTCGGCCAACTGAGGTTGCGACCGCGCAGGCAGCCTCGGCTGTTGGCCAATCAGCGCTCATGGCGCACTACACCGATGCGTTCGCGGCCTACGACATCACGGTGGGGCAGATTCTCATGACCGCCGGCGACACCGTCAGTCGCGACCGGCACCGCAATGTGGTGCAGGTAATGGAGCGGCTGCTCGAACTTGGCGCGGTGCCGATTGTCAACGAAAATGACGCGCTGGCCACGAGCGAACTGCGGTTTGGTGACAATGACCGACTTGCGGCGCTCGTCGCACAGATTGTGCACGCGGATGCGCTGGTGCTGCTCACCGACGTCGACGGCCTGTATAACGCGCCGCCGGTGACGGCCGGGGCAAAACGCATCCCGCTCGTTACCGATCTGAGCGCGCTCACCGACGTGACAGTTACCGGCCGCGGTTCGACCTTCGGTACCGGCGGTATGATCACCAAATTGCAATCGGCCGAGATCGCCACGAGCTCGGGTATTGGCGTGATGCTCACCACCGCCGCCAATGCGCATCGCGCGCTCATTGATGGCGAGGATGTGGGCACCTGGTTTGTGCCGCAGGCGGGGCGTTCTAGCCGCCGTAAGGCCTGGCTTGAGCACGCGGCCGGACTCAACGGGCGGATCATTATCGACCGGGGCGCTGCCGAAGCACTGCGTGAGCGGGGTGCATCGCTGCTCGCGGCTGGTATTCGGGAGGTCGAGGGCACGTTCGTCGCTGGCGACCCCATCGAAGTGATTACCGAAGACCGTGAACCTGTAGCACACGGCATCATCGCCTACGATGCCGACGAACTGCCCGAAATGCTCGGCCGGTCAAGCGGTGAGCTGAGCCAGCAACGTGGCGTGCGCAAGGTGCGTGCCATTGTGCACCGTGACGATATGGTCATCGTCGGCCGGAACCAGCACACAACGCAATAGCTTTGCCGGGGCAATAGCTGCCTCGGCTGCGGCCGGTATGGCTAGACTCCTGATATGAACGCCAACGCCGCCGTATCCGAAACCGATCTGACCGCCAACGAAATCGAGCAACAGGTGCTCGAAATCGCCAAGCAGGCAAAGATTGCCGCTCGATCGCTCGCCACCGCCACCCGCGCTACCAAAGACGCCGCGCTTCTTGCCTGCGCCGACGCGCTGATTGCCGCCAGCGACGAAATTATCGCCGCGAATGCGCTCGATCTGCAGCGCGGTCGCGACAGCGGGATGAGTGCCGGCCTGCTCGATCGACTCGAACTCACCACCGAGCGCGTGGCGAGCATCGCCGCTGCGCTACGAGAGGTGGCGGCATTGCCCGACCCGGTTGGTGAAATCGTGCGCGGTTCGACACTCGCGAATGGAATCCGGCTGCGTCAGCAGCGAGTGCCGATGGGTGTGGTCGGCATGATTTACGAGGCCCGCCCGAATGTCACGGTCGACGCGGCCGGGCTGGCATTGAAGTCGGGTAACGCCGTGGTGCTGCGCGGCGGTTCAGCGGCGCTGGAATCAAACCGGGTGATCGTGCGCGTGCTTGGGGATGCTCTCGAACAGGTGAAGCTGCCGCGCGAGCTCGTGCAGAGCGTGGATGATTATGGTCGCGAGGGCGGGGTGGCGCTGATGCGCGCCCGCGGGTTCGTGGATGTGCTGGTGCCGCGAGGGGGAGCGGGGCTCATCCGCACCGTTGTGGAACAGTCGACCGTGCCCACAATCGAAACCGGCACCGGAAACGTGCACATCTATGTGGATGCGGACGCCGACCTCGATCATGCGTTAGGGATCGTGATCAACGCCAAAACCCAGCGAGTTGGCGTGTGCAACGCGGTTGAAACCCTGCTGGTGCACGCGGATGTGGTGGAGGCGTTTGTGCCGCGCATGTATGCGGCACTCGCCGAACGGAACGTCACCCTGCACGCCGATGATCGCATCCGCAATCTCATTCCCGGCGGCGGGAAAGTTGCAGCGGCCACCGAAACCGATTGGGAAACTGAATACCTCGACTACGAACTTGCCGTGCGTGCGGTCGACACTATTGACGAGGCAATCGAACATATTCGCAGCTATTCATCCGGGCACACCGAGTGCATCATCACCGAGTCGCTTGCCGCGAGCGAACGATTCACTGCCGAGGTGGATGCCGCGGTCGTGATGGTGAACGCATCCACGCGATTCACGGATGGTGGCATGTTCGGGCTGGGAGCTGAGCTGGGAATTTCAACCCAGAAGCTTCACGCCCGTGGCCCGATGGGGCTCGCCGAACTCACCACCACGAAGTGGCTCGTGCACGGCGACGGCAACGTGCGCCCGTAGCCGGCGCAGCGGTCGGCCTTCATTGCACCGACAGCGACGCGACCGCGTAATATGGTCACGTCCATGGGGTGGTAGCTCAGCAGGTCAGAGCAGTGGACTCATAATCCATCGGTCACGGGTTCAAGTCCCGTCCACCCCACCAACTCGTGAGTGCGTCTTGACACTTCAGCGGCCATCAAGGACTGCCAACCGCCACGGTCGCGTCGGCCGCTGTTTCGGGATGCGCAGTGGGCAGCGTCCGCATCAACCGTTGAATGTTCGGCATCTATCTGCCAGGTGCCCATATGCCGTTTACTTGATTGGCTACCCTGACAGGTGTGAAGGCATTCAATTCTCTTGACGTCCAGAGCGTACTTCCCGAAGCGCTCAAGCCCCTCGAAACCATCGCCATGAACCTCCGGTGGACTTGGCGGCCGCAGTCAGAACGACTGTTCCGTTCAATCGACGACCACCTGTGGCGTGAGACCGGGCACAACCCCATCCAGCTGCTGCAGCAGCTGCCCGCGTCGCGCCTTCGTGAACTTTCCACCGACGCCGATTTTTTGCACCGGATGGAACAGGAACTCGAAGAGCTCGAAAGCTACCTCGAACAAGACCGCTGGTATGCCAAACAGACCCGTGGCACTGAAGACGCCAACACCACCGTTGCCTACTTCTCGATGGAGTTCGGTATCGCCCAGTCGCTGCCGATTTACTCGGGCGGCCTCGGCGTGCTCTCGGGCGACCACATGAAGTCGGCCTCCGACCTGGGCGCCCCGGTCATCGGCATCGGTCTGCTTTACACCTACGGCTACTTTTCGCAGACCCTTTCACGCGAGGGCTGGCAGCAAGAGAACTACACCACCCACCCCACCGACAGTCTCGCCGTGGCACCCGTGCTCGACGAGCAGGGGGAGCAGCTGCACGTCGGCATCCAATTCCCCGAAAACCGCACCGTCGACGTTGCCGTGTGGAAGGTAGTGGTGGGTAACGCCACCCTGCTGCTACTCGACACCAATATCGACTCGAACCCCGAAGACTTCCGCTCAATCACCGACCGTCTCTACGGCGGCGATGTTGAGCACCGCATCAAACAAGAGCTCGTGCTCGGCGTTGGCGGTGTGCGTGCGGTGCAGCGCTTCTGCGAAATCTCGGGTCAGCCGCACCCTGACGTTTACCACATGAACGAGGGCCACGCCGGCTTCCTCGGAGTGGAGCGAATCGGGCAGATCATGGCGCAGGGCGAATCGTTTGAAACCGCGCTGGCGGTGGTTCGCGCTTCGACAATTTTCACCACGCACACCCCCGTTCCTGCCGGTATTGACCGCTTCGACCTGCACCTCGTGCAGCGCTACCTGCAGGGCAACGATCAGGGCCACAGCGAACTGGTTGCCGGGGGAGTGCCGGTGCAGCGCATCCTCGAACTTGGTTCGGATGAAGACCCGTCGCGCTTCAACATGGCGCACCTCGGCCTGCGCATGGTGCAGTACGCCAACGGTGTGGCAAAACTGCACGGTGCCGTGTCGCGCAGCATGTTCCGCAACCTCTACCCGAACTTCGACATCGACGAGGTGCCGATCACGTCAATCACTAACGGCGTGCACTCGCAAACCTGGACGCGCGGTGCGATGAAATCGGTGGTTGCAGCCATGAGCGGCGGCCGTGAACTCGCCACCGCCAACCACTGGCACGAAGCCGATGCCGTAGGTGACCAAGAACTGTGGCGCATCCGCAACGAACTGCGTGCCGACCTGGTTACCCGCGCGCGCCGCCTGGTGCGCCAGTCGTGGCTCGACCGCGGCGCCGAAGAAGCAGAGCTCGGCTGGACTCGGTCGATGCTCGACCCCAACGCGCTCACCATCGGGTTTGCCCGCCGCGTGTCAACCTACAAGCGGCTCACCCTGATGCTGCAGAACCCCGAGCGTCTGCGCCGCATCCTCACCAACCCCGACCGCCCGGTGCAGATCATCATCGCCGGTAAAGCCCACCCGGCCGACATGGGCGGTAAGCAGCTGCTGCAAGAGCTCATCCGCTTTGCCGACGAGGCCGGTGTCCGCGACCGTCTGGTGTTCCTGCCCGACTATGACGTGACGATGGCCAAGTTCTTGGTCGCCGGTAGCGACATCTGGCTCAACAACCCCATCCGCCCGCAGGAAGCCTCGGGCACCTCGGGTATGAAAGCCGTCATGAACGGCTGCCTCAGCCTGTCGACCTCGGACGGCTGGTGGGATGAGCTGCGCGACGATCGCTACGGTTGGACCATCCCCGATGTGCCTACCGATGACCAGCGCCAGCGCGACCTGCTCGAATCGGAAGCGCTCTACGACCTCATCGAGTTCGAGATTGCGCCGATGTTCTTCGACCGCGACGCGACCGGCCTGCCCAAGGAGTGGGTCAGCCGAGTTCGCACGTCAATGTCGGAAGTTGGCCCGCAGGTGACCGCCGAACGTATGGTGCGCGACTACTGCACCGAGCTATACATCCCCGCCGGCCGTTCATCGCGCGCCGTGCGCGACCTGTCGGCTCCGCGCGAATTCGCCGAATGGCAGCAGCGGGTGCGTCAGGCCTGGTCGCAGGTGGTGGTGCGTGATGTACGCAACGAGACCGCCCAGCCCACCACCGGCAACGACGTGCAGCTGAGCGCCCACGTCGAGCTCGGTGACCTGCAAGAGCAGGACGTTCGCGTTGAAGCGCTGATCGGCGAAGTAAACGAGTTCGGCGACCTCGAAAAACCGCGGGCCCTGCCCATGAGACGCGACGATGCCGAGGCCGGCCGCTGGGTCGCGCAGGTGCCGTTCGATGTGCCGGGCAAGTTCGGCTTTACCGTGCGCGCGGTTCCACAACACTCGCTGCTGCGCTCGCCCGCTGAAATGGGGCTCGTGCAATTCCCGCGCTCATAGCGCAATCACACCGTTAAGGTGACCGGATGCATCGGGAATTGGATGCATCCGGTCACCTTTTACTATTGCCTGGCAACACGCCGAACGAATGGATTACACCCTTGTCATTCACGGGTAGCGTCAGGCATAATTCCGGTGACAGCAGAAACGTTTTCACGTGACCGCGTCGATAACTTGATACAGGTGCTGATCGAGAGCTTGCAGTCACGGAATGGTCGTAGGGGAAGACGTACCACCCGTGAAACTGGAGGAAAAATGACTGCACCGAACACTCGCGGTGTGCTCTACGTGCATTCCGCGCCGCGCGCGCTGTGCCAACACGTCGAATGGGGGCTCGGGCGTGCAACCGGTGTGCCCACGACCATGCCGTGGATTGCACAGCCGGTAATTCCCGGCACGCTGCGTGCCGAATACGCCTGGGAAGGCCCGGTGGGCACCGGGGCAAAAATCGCCTCCGAACTGCGAGGCTGGGAACACCTGCGCTTCGAAGTCACCGAAGACCCCAGCGACGGGGCCGATGGCGGCCGTTGGATGCACACACCCGGTCTCGGAATCTTCTTTGTGCAGACCGACGCTGCCGGCAATGTTGTGGTGCCAGAAGAGCGTATCCGCTATGCACTGGAGGTAGCCGGCGGTAACGCTACCGAGCTGCACCGCGAACTGCGCCTGGCAATGGGGCAGGCATGGGATGAAGAACTCGAGCCCTTCCGACTCGCCGGTGACGACAGCCCGGTGACGTGGATGCATCGCGTTGGCTAACCGCAGCCAGGAGCTGAGGAGGGCTCGGCCTTAGGCAAGAGGTCTTGTCGGCGACTGGTTTCGTCTCAACGAGTGGTCAAGACCCGCATAAAAGCTCAGTGGGCTCCCGCCGAATACGGTGGGAGCCCACTGCCTTATGTATTACGAAGTGATGCTAGATCTTTCGCAGCGCCAGAACGGCGTTGTGACCACCGAATCCGAACGAGGTCGAAACCGCCAGCGAACCGCTTGTGAGATTCACCTCGCGGGGGGTCGTCACCACGTCAAGCCCAATTTCGGGGTCTTGGTTTTCGAGGTTGATGGTCGGTGGCAGCAAGTTCTCCGACAGCGCCCGAGCCGTGAATAGAGCCTCAATCGCGCCGGCACCACCGAGGAGGTGTCCGGTCGCGGCCTTAGTGGCTGACACCGGCACCTCATCAACGCGGGCACCGAGCACCCGCTTAAACGCGTTGTACTCGGCAATATCGCCGACGGGGGTGGAGGTGGCGTGGGCGTTAATGTGCGCAACATCCTCGGGGCTTGCATCCGCCACGCGCAGCGCCTGCTCAATTGCTCGCGACGCACCCAGGCCCTCGGGCTCAGGCGCGGTGATGTGGTAGGCATCAGCGGTAATACCACCGCCGGCAACCTCGGCATAAATCTTGGCGCCACGGGCCCGCGCGTGTTCTTCGGTTTCGAGGATGAGCGCCGCCGCGCCCTCACCAAGCACAAACCCGTCACGGTCGACATCGTAGGGGCGCGAAGCCGCCTCCGGGTTGTCGTTACGTTTTGACAGCGCCTGCATGGCGGCGAATGCGGCGACCGGCAGCGGGTGAATTGCCGCTTCGGAACCACCGGCGATGACCACATCCGCCAGCCCCTGCTGCAGGTGTTCATAGGCCTGAATGATCGATTCGGTGCTCGAAGCGCAGGCCGAAACCGCAGTGCGGATACCGGCGCGAGCATTGAGATGCATACCGATGGCAGCGCCAGCCGCATTCGGCATGAGCATAGGCACGGTCAGCGGCATCACACGGCGCGCACCGCGTTCACGAAGCGTGTCCCAGGCGTCAAGCAGCGACCACACGCCGCCGATACCGGTTGCCCAGTCGACGAGCAGGCGCTCGGGGTCGACAGAATCTTCGGTGAGGCCAGCATCAGCGAATGCTTCGCGGCCGGCAATGAGCGCGTACTGGCTTGAGGGGTCGAGGCGACGGGCAACGACGCGCTCGAGTTTTTCGCTGGGGTCGACTGCGACGCTGGCAGCGAAGGTTACGGGAAGCTCAATTGATTCGAATACGCCCTTGGGTTCGATGGGCCGGGCACCTGAACCGCCACGGAGCAGCGCCTCCCAGCTATCTGGAGCGGTGGCACCGAGCGGTGAGAAGGCACCGAGGCCAGTAATGACGATCTTCTTACTCATTTGTTGCTTTCACTCGTTGAACGATGCAGCAGCCGTGCCACACCCAATGGAAGCCGGACTTGTTGGCAGCGGGCTGCTGCCCGCTGGTGCGGGATGTGGTCGACCATTTGGTAGTGGTCGACCACATCCGAGCAAAAATTACTTCGCCTGTGCGCCAGCGATGAAGTCGACAGCGTCCTGGACGGTCTTGAGGTTTTCTACCTCGGCGTCGGGGATTTTCACGTCGAACTTCTCTTCGGCGTTCACAACAATGGTCATCATCGAGATCGAGTCGATGTCGAGGTCGTCGGTGAACGACTTGTCGGCGGTCACAGTGTCGGCTGCAATACCGGTTTCTTCGTTAACGAGCTCGGCGAGGCCAGCGAGGATCTCTTCGTTCGAGAAGGCCATGGGGTTCTCCTTACTTGATGGAATTGTGGCCGTGCCAGTTTATGCGGACGCGGCCGGGGGATAGGGATTTAGATAGAAACTAAGCGTGTTGTCTGAAAGCGGCGCAAAACCGCCCGCCTTAGGGGAGTCGCACCACCTGGGCAGCATAGGCAAGACCAGCACCAAAACCGATCTGCAGTGCGAGACCACCGGAAAGTTCGGGATGCTCTTGCAGCAGCGCGTGCGTTGCCAGCGGGATGGAGGCGGCTGAAGTATTACCGGTGGTGGCAATATCGCGGGCAATCACCACGTTTTCGGGCACCTCGAGCTGCTTGGCAAACTCATCAATAATGCGCATATTGGCCTGGTGCGGAATGAACGCAGCAAGATCCGCCGATGAGATGCCCGCCGCATCCAGCGCCTGACGCGCCACATTGGCCATCTCCCACACGGCCCAGCGGAAGACTGTACGGCCATCCTGACGCAAATAGGGCCACTCAGCCTCACCACGCCGGTAGGCCATCAGCTCGCCGCTCATCGCCACGGCATCCCATTTGCTGCCATCCGAGCCGAGCACCGACTTCGAAACACCGGGCGTATCAGCTGGCCCGACCACAGCGGCGCCGGCACCATCACCGAGCAGGAATGAAATCGATCGATCGGTGGGGTTGATGAGGTCACTGAGTTTTTCAGAGCCCACCACGAGCACGTAGTCGGCAACTCCCGAACGAACCAGCGCATCAGCCTGTGCAATGCCGTAGCAATAACCGGCGCAACCGGCCGAGATATCGTAGGCGGCCGCATCCCCGGCGCCCACCTCGGCACAAATTCGAGTGGCGGCCGCGGGGGTCTGCATCACATTGGTGATCGTGGCGACAATCACCGCGTCGATCTGGTCGGGGGTGATGCCGGCTCGTTCAATTGCTTCGCGGGCGGCGATGACACCCATGTCGATGACGTTTTTACCGCCGCGTTCACGCGCACGAGTGATGATGCCGGTGCGCTGCTGAATCCACTCGTCACTCGAGTCAATCGGTCCGGCAAGTTCGTGATTGTCTACCGCGGTATCACCGCGATAGGCACCGACACCGAGAATCTGGGTGTAGGGGTGACCAACGGCCTGCTTCAGGGTTGGTGCGCTCATTCGGAACGTTCCTTTCGTAAAGCTGTCGATCACTGGGCGGCGGAGTCGAGCAGTGTTGCAACCGCGTCGAGGTCGTCTGGCGAAGCCACCGCAATCGTTGGAGTGCCGCGCATTCCGCGCTTGGCAAGGCCCACCAGGGTGCCGCTGGGCGCAGCCTCTACCAGACCGGATACGCCAAGCTCAGTGAGGGCCTCCATGCAGCGGTCCCAACGCACCGGACGGTTGACCTGATCAACCAAAAGCTGACGGAACTGGGCGCCAGAATCCACGCGCGCACCGTCAAAATTGGTGAGTAGCGGACGTTTGGGATCGGCGACATCGAACTGCTCGATCTCGGCAGCCAGGGTTTCGTGTGCGCGGTCCATGTAGCGCGTGTGGAATGCTCCGGCGACCTTGAGTGGAATCACTCGGCTACCCGCCGGTGGTTCAGCCTGAACCGCAGCCAGCGCCTCGGGGGAGCCTGCCGCAACGATCTGGCCGCCGCCATTGAAGTTGGCAGCAGCTGCACCTAGCTGTTCGAGCTGTGCGACAACCGCATCCGGTTCGCCACCCAGCACCGCCGCCATGCCGGTGGGAGTGGCAGCGGCATCTGCCGCCATGAGCTCTGCACGGCGCGCGACAAACCGCACGGCAGTGGGGGCATCAAAAACACCGGCGGCGTAGGCGGCCGAGATTTCACCAACCGAGTGCCCGGCTACCACGACTCCTGCGAGCTGATCAGCAGAGCGCGCCACCAGCGCATCCCAAACGAGGATGCCAGCGGCAACGATTAGCGGCTGGGCAACGGCCGTGTCGCGGATCGTTTCCGCATCCGATTCGGTGCCGTGTTTGATGAGGTCGATGCCGACAGCATCGCTGACGCGCTCGAGAGTTTCGCGGTGTTTGGATTCGCTGAGCCAGGGTTCGAGAAAACCCGGCTTCTGCGATCCCTGGCCGGGGAATGTCACGGCAATGGTCATGATGACTATCCTTCCAGGAATCTGG
Organism: Gulosibacter sp. GYB002; assembly: GCF_036577665.1. Taxonomy (NCBI): domain Bacteria; kingdom Bacillati; phylum Actinomycetota; class Actinomycetes; order Micrococcales; family Microbacteriaceae; genus Gulosibacter; species Gulosibacter sp. GYB002. The sequence goes on from NZ_JARBDD010000004.1 coordinate 19,213, forward strand.
CCGATTGCTTGGTGGTTTTGTTCAAGAAAAACGCAAAAACTTCGTGGGTGGCTACTAAATGCGCCGGTAACTGTTCGCTTCGGCCTATCGATCGCGACGCGGATAGCGAGACACCGGGCGGTTCGTTTCAGCAGTACCCGAGTCGGCAATCTGCCCGAGAATGAGCGCGCACTGCATCACGAGCGCCTCGCGGGCACCGGTAGCATCCCAGCCAATAAGGTCGGTGATTCGTTTGAGTCGATAGCGCACCGTATTGGGATGCACGAATAGTTCGCGGGCTGTGGCCTCAAGCGACCGGCCATTATCGAGATAGCACCACAGCGTCAGCAAAAGATCCGATTGGTGATCGGCCAGCGGACGATAGAGGTTTTGCACGAGTGTCTGGCGTGCGAGCGAATCTCCGGCGAGCGCCCGCTCGGGAAGCAGATCGTCGGCGAGCATCGGGCGCTCACTGCGTCGATAGGCCTCAACAATCGAAAAGCCGGCAAGCGCTGCCCGAGCGCTCCGGGACGCCTGCACCACCGAAGGCACTTCTGGCCCGAGCACGAGGCGTCCCTCACCGAAACCCGGCTCGAGGGCACGGGCGATCTGTAAAAACGGCACCGGCTCGGCTTCGAGGTCTGCGGCGGGCTTTGACCTGCCCATCACCACAACGAGCCGGCTTCCCTGCACGCCAACCAGCAGATCGGCCTGGTTGTGGCGGGCCGTGCGGCGCAGCTGATCCACCTCGATCTGACGCGGGGTGGTGCCAACCAACACCGCAACCTCACCGTGTCCGTGCCACCCGAGCGCGGCCACACGGCTCGGTAGCTCGTTGTCGTGCTCACCGGTGAGGATTGAATCGACCACCAGCGCCTCGAGTCGCGCATCCCACAGGCCGCGTGCCTCAGCGGCACGCGCGTACACGTCAGCGGCCGCGAACGCGACATCACGCGAATAGCGCAGCACACCTTCGCGAATCGATTGCGGCGCGTTGAGAGTGCGCTCTTCAAACACGTCCACCACAACGCGGATCAGCTGCAGGGTCTGCTGCAAACTCACCGAGCGCAGTAGCTCGCGGGGCGCCGAATCGAACACGTCACGGGCAACCCAGGTGGCCGCATCCGGATTTTCAAACCACTGCACGAACGAGGCAATACCTGCCTGGGCAACAAGGCCCACCGCCGAGCGGCGACCCGGCGGCATCTCGAGAAACCACGGGAGCTGCTGCTCCATACGCTTGTGCACCGTGGTGCTCAGATCACCGGTAATACTGCGCAGCCAGGTGATGGCTGCGTGCTTTTCTTGAGTGAGTTCAGTCATATGCCGAGCCGGTGATGGGGAAGTGGTCAGCATCCCCACCACCGGCAAGATCGTCAATTGAGGATCAGCCTGCTGCGACCTCGAACCAGTAGGTCGCAGGGAGCGCCTTTTTAGGCGTCGCCACCCGCGGAACCCGACTGGCCAGCAGCGGGGCTGTGCAGGTCGTAGCGATCAATCGCCTGCTGGACGACCGAGCGGTCGATCTCACCGCGACGGGCAAGCTCGGCCAGCACTCGCACGACGATCGAATGCGAGTCGATCTTGTAGAAGCGGCGGGCTGCGGGGCGAGTGTCGGAAATGCCGAAGCCGTCAGCACCGAGCGTGACATAGTCGCCGGGCACAAACGGGCGAACCATATCGGGAAGCGAGTGGTTGTAGTCACTCACGCCCAGGAACACACCGTTTGAACCAGAGAGCTTGTCGGTGAGGTACGGCACGCGCTGGGGCTCGCTCGGGTGGGTCCAGTTGTGTTCCTCAGCCGCCAGACCCTCGCGACGCAGCTCGCTCCAGCTGGTAACCGACCAGACATGCGCACGCACGCCCCAGTCGTCACTCAGCAGCTGCTGAGCGTGCTGTGCCCACGGCACTGCGACACCGGAAGCCATCAGCTGCGCCTCGGGGCCATCGTTACGCACGGGTGCGTTCAGGTAATAAATACCCTTCAGCAGGCCGTCAACATCGAGGTTTTCGGGCTCGGCCGGCTGCACCATCGGCTCGTTGTACATGGTGATGTAGTACATGACATTCGGGTCGGGGTGCTCGCCGCCATACATCCGCTCGATACCGGCGCGCATGATGTGGCCGATCTCGTACACATAGGCGGGGTCGTAGCTGACAACGGCGGGGTTTGTGTAAGCCAGCAGGTGCGAGTGTCCGTCCATGTGCTGCAGGCCCTCACCGGTAAGCGTGGTGCGCCCTGCGGTGGCACCGATGATAAAACCGCGAGTCAGCTGGTCGGCCGCCGCCCAGAACACGTCACCGGTTCGCTGGAAGCCGAACATCGAGTAGAACATGTAGATCGGGATCGTGATCTCGCCGTGTGACGAGTACGAGGTGCCCGACGCGATCATTGCCGAGGTGGCGCCATCCTCGTTAATTCCCACGTGCATGAGCTGGCCCTGCGGCGACTCACGGTAGGCGAGCAATAGCTCACGGTCGACGGCAATGTAGTGCTGGCCACGCGGGTTGTAGATCTTCGCCGTGGGGAAGAACGAGTCGAGACCAAAGGTACGCGCCTCATCCGGGATGATCGGAATGATTCGGCGGCCAAACTCGCCCGAGCGCATGAGATCCTTAAGCAGGCGCACGAAGCCCATCGTGCTGGCGATTTCCTGGTGCCCCGATCCCTTCTTGGTAATCGCGTACGTTTTGTCATCGGGCAGGTCGATCTGCGTGTACTTCGAGCGGCGTTCGGGAACGGGGCCACCAAGTGCACGACGGCGCTCGATCATGTACTCGAGTGCAGGGTCGTTGTCATCGGGGCGGTAGAACGGCACGTTGTAGATGTCGCGTTCGAGCTCTGCATCCGAGATCGGAATTTGCATGCCATCGCGGAACCGCTTGAGGTCGTCGATGGTGAGCTTTTTCATCTGGTGGGTTGCGTTACGACCCTCGAAGTGGCTGCCGAGACCGTAGCCCTTAATGGTGTGCGCGAGAATAACCGTGGGCTGGCCCTTGTGCTCGACCGCTGCCTTATATGCGGCGTACATCTTCCGGTAGTCGTGACCGCCACGCTTGAGTCCCCACACCTGGTCGTCGGTGTAGTTTTCGATGAGTTTGAGCGCAAGCGGGTCTCGGGCGAAGAAATTATCGCGAACGAACTTGCCCGATTCGGCCTTGTAGGTCTGGAAGTCACCATCGGGGGTGACGTTCATGAGGCGACGCAGTGCTCCGTGCTCGTCGCGTTCGAGCAGTTCATCCCATTCACGGCCCCAGATCACCTTGATGACATTCCAGCCGGCGCCACGGAAGAACGATTCGAGTTCCTGGATGATCTTGCCGTTACCGCGAACGGGACCGTCGAGACGCTGCAGGTTGCAGTTGATCACGAAGGTGAGGTTATCGAGTTCGTTATTTGCGGCGAACTGCAGTTGGCCGCGTGACTCGGGTTCATCAAGTTCACCGTCGCCGAGGAACGCCCACACATGCGAACCCGAAACATCCTTGATGCCGCGATTGGTCAGATACTTGTTGAAATGAGCCTGCCAGATCGCGTTCATCGGACCGATACCCATCGACACGGTGGGGAACTGCCAAAAGTCTTGCATCAGGCGCGGGTGCGGATAGGACGGCAGACCGTTCGGGGCCTTCGATGCTTCCTGTCGGAAACCACTGAGCTGCTCGGCGGTCAGTCGCCCCTCGAGAAACGCGCGGGCATAGTTACCGGGGGATGCGTGCCCCTGGAAATAGACCTGGTCGGGGCCGTCCGGGTGGTCGTAGCCCTTGAAAAAGTGGTTCAGGCCAACCTCGTAGAGCGTCGCCTGTGAAGCGTACGACGAGATGTGGCCACCCACGGCAATGCCGGGGTCCTGTGAGTTTTGAACCGTTAGTGCGGCGTTCCAGCGGATCCAGCGGCGGTAGGTGCGTTCGAGCTGTTCGTCACCGGGAAACTCGGGTTCGTCGCCGGGGGCAATGGTGTTGACATAGTCGGTTACCGGAACCATCGGGACGCCCAGCAGACGTTCGCGCGACCGTTCAAGCAGCGCCAGCATGATGTCGCGGCCGCGCTGGTGACCGCGCTCATCGATAAGCGCGTCGAGCGACTCTTTCCACTCGGCCGTTTCTTGCGGATCGGTATCGACAAAATCTTCCGAGTAGGGATCCTGCGTGTGTACAGCCACTGGTGACCTCTTTCATGAAGCGGAGTCAGAGTTGACGGGAACTCTCAATGTTGTGAGAGTATGCGGCTGCAAGCTTAGCCACATTCAACAAACAAACCCTGCATTTTTCGTAGTAAAGGTGGGCGGAATCAAATATGGAGCCGACAGCGTCAGCCCGCGCCGCATCCACATTGCCGGTGCGTACACACCGAGGCGACACCATCAGCGTGTTTGAGCCGAACCAGTCGTCACTTCTCGTGTTCGTCCCGGCCGCCTTCACCCCGGTTTGCGGCCACGAAGTTGGGGAACTCGTCGAGCTCACCGGGCTCGCATCGGAACTCGGTGTGCGGATACTGGTCGCCAGTTGCGACACTCCGGCAACATTGCGGGCCTGGTTGGCGGATGCAGATGGCTCGGCCGGATTCATCGGGATCAGCGATCACTGGCCACACGGTGCGCTCGCCAGTCACTTTGCTGCGTTCGATGAGCGAGCGGGCACCGCGCATCGCCGGAGCTTTGCCATCGATGCTGCTGGCTCCTGGGTGCAGGTTGCCGCCAGCCCGGCCGGGGTGGCGCGAGCAAAGGGCGATCACGAGCGGGGTATCCGGTTGGCCGCATCCGGCTGGAACGCTGAGCATTAGACTGCGATTGCCGCCGTAGCGTTGCGGCCCGTGACACGAGAAAGAAGCCGAATGATGCGAGTCAAATCCCGTTGTGCCGCCGTTTCGCTGGTCACCTTGGCCGCACTCCTGACGGGATGCGCGGAGAACGCGAACGTCCCGGCTGGTGACGCTACGCAGCCTGCGATTCCCGCAACGGTGACCAGCGGTCACGTCCGTGTAAACGGAGAAAGCTATGCGCCACCCAGCGGCTGGTCGGTGCGCTGTAATTTCCTTACGGATGAACCGTGGCTATTGGCGAGTTCACCGCAGAACAGCGAGGAGTATCCCAGCTTGACGGCAGGCCACGGGGTGCCGGGGAAACGCACGCTGCTCTTGCTGATCGAAGAGGGCCAGGCTTGGTACGGCGACGAGACGCAAGCGACCAAGATTGAACTTGACGAGAATGGACTCCGTATCTCGGGGAAGGTGATCTCGGGCACCGACTATGCGGTCACGGCCACAATCGACATTGAACTTCCCTGCGGAGCTATTTCGGAGTAGCTCGCTCAGGCCTATCGGATTGCCCACATAGCGCCACCGAGGATCCAGATCATCACAAAGATCAGGATTACGAACAAGAGCAAGATCACGCCGAAGAAGCACCCCATCGAGCCGCAACCTAGACAGGTTTCGTTACCCGCTGCTGGAGGCTGAATCCGATAGGGATTCTCTTGGGGATACATCGTCGGGCCGCTGGGCGAACCGTACGGTTGCTGGTATTGGGGTGGCTGCTGCCCCGGTGTGGATGCATTGCTGGATGCGTACGGAGATTGAGTGCCTTCGAATTGCCACTGCGCACCACCGCTGGTCCAGACACCGTCTGCGCTGCCGGGAGCTTGCTGGTGCTGCCCATTGTTTGCTCCTGAAACCGGGAGAGTAGTGTGCGTCTCGCCGTCAGAAGGTTGCCCGTTGCTGTAGGGCAATGAGGAAGAACTCACGATGCCGTCTCCTCGGGTCCAAGTGTAGTTGCCGACCAGTTCACCACAGTGACGTTCAAGGGAGGCTGAATACCGCATGCTCTTGGGTGAATTGAGAAGAATTGCGAACGCCGAGAGTCGGGGAGTCAGACAAGTGATGCCTCGCAGCAAACGAAACTGCGAAGCATCCCAGAAACGAAATGGTGGATCCGGCCGGGCTCGAACCGACGACATCCACGGTGTAAACGTGGCGCTCTACCAACTGAGCTACAGATCCGCTGTCGAAAACAATACCGCACGCCAGAGCAAAAGTGCGAATTGACGAGGATGTGGGGGAGCGTGTTGCACGGAAACGATTGTGGGCGGAACACCCGAAGGTATCCCGCCCACAAGCCTTAGCGATTCGAACTAGCGCTCGATCTCGCCGTGGTGTGCCGCGTGTGCCGCTTCGATCTCGGCCGCAGTGGGGGCCTCGACGCGGTCACTGTAGAACCAGCGCGACAGAGTAGCGCGCAGCTTCTGGCCCGCGCGCACCTTGCCGGTCTTGGGGTCTGGCTGCGCGATGATCGGCGCGTACGACTCGTACGAGACAAGCTGCCACTGGTCGTGCGGCTCGAGCGGAACCTCGACCTCCTGGAACTCGCCGTGGGGGAGGCGGATCACGCGGCCCGACTCAATACCGTGCAGTGCCAGCGAGCGGTCGCGACGCTGCAGTGCGAGGCACCAGCGCTTGGTGACGATGAACACAATCACCGAACCAACGATGAGCCAGAACTGCAGGAAGTGAATCACGTGCTCCATTGCCATGTGGAAGTGCGTGGCGATGAGGTCTGACGATGCACCCGCCCACATGGTCGCGTAGAAGTTGATCCATGCGGCACCGAGAGCGGTGCGAGTAGGAGCGTTACGCGGGCGGTCGAGCAGGTGGTGCTCGCGCTTGTCACCGGTAATGAACGACTCCATGAAGGGATAGACGAACAGACCGATCACGAAGATGCCCATCATCAAGAACGGCACCAGGATGGCGAAGCTCAGCGTGTAGTTACCAAGCGGTACCTCCCAGCCCGGCGGGATAAGACGCAGCGCACCGTCACCGAAACCGATGTACCAGTCAGGCTGGGTACCGGCCGACACTGGCGATGGGTCGTAGGGGCCATAGTTCCAAACCGGGTTGATCTGGAACAAGGTGGCGATCAGGTAGATAAAGCCGATAACGATGAACAGGAAGCCGGTGGCCTTAGCGGCAAACACCGGGAGCACCGGGTTACCGACAACATTCTGCTCGGTGTGACCGGCACCTGGCCACTGGGTGTGCTTGTGAACAACCATCAGCAGCATGTGCATCGCCAGGAAGGCGATGAGTGCCGCCGGCAGAATCATGATGTGCAGTGAGTACAGACGGCCAACGATCATGTCACCGGGGAACTCGCCACCGAAGAGCCAGAACGACATCCAGGTGCCGATACCGGGGATCGCCTTGATCATGCCGTCAACAATGCGCAGACCGTTACCCGAGAGCAGGTCGTCGGGGAGCGAGTAACCGCTGAAGCCCTCGAGCATGGCGATGATCCACAGCACGAGACCGATGATCCAGTTGAGCTCGCGAGGCTTACGGAATGCACCGGTGAAAAACACGCGGGCCATGTGCATCATCGTGGAGGCAACGAAAAGCAGTGCCGCCCAGTGGTGCACCTGACGCATGAGCAGGCCACCGCGTACGTCGAACGAGATGTCGAGTGTCGAGGCCATAGCCGCCGACATACCCATACCCTTGAGCGGCACATATTGACCGTCGTAAACCATGTGGGTCATCGACGGATCGAAGAAGAAGGTGAGGAACGTACCCGAGATGAGGATGGCGATGAAGCTGTAGAGCGCCACCTCACCGAGCATGAACGACCAGTGGTCAGGGAAGATCTTGCGACCAAATTCCTTGACCGCACCCGAGATGCTGGTGCGCTCGTCAATCCAGTTGGAGGCCTTCGCGAGGCGGGAGCCCTCGGCCACGGGCGAACTATACGTTGTAGTCATGACGACGCTCCCAGAAAGTCGGTCCAACAGGTTCGTGGAAGTCGCTGGTGGCGATGAGGTAGCCCTCGTCGTCGACCGCGATCGGCAGCTGCGGTAGCGGGCGGCCAGCGGGGCCGAAGATCACCTTGCAGTGCTCGGTGACATCGAACTGCGACTGGTGGCACGGGCACAGCAGGTGGTGCGTCTGCTGTTCGTAGAGCGCCACGGGGCAGCCAACGTGGGTGCAGACCTTCGAGTAGGCGACGATGCCTTTGAACGACCAGTCTTTGCGGGCCGGATCGATCTTCAAACGCTCTTCGGGTAGACGCATGAGCAGCACAACGGCCTTGGCCTTCTCGTTGAGGAAGTTCGGGTCGTGGTTCTCCTCAAGCTCGATGAGCGTCTCGGGAATCACGTGGAAGGCCGAACCGATGGTGACGTCTGCCCACTTGATCGGAGTGCCCGAAGGGTCACGCACGAGGCGCACGCCCTCGCCCCAGAGGGTCTGGTGGAGAAGTTTCACCGGCTTTTCGTTGTTGGCGTTGTAGAAGTCACGCAGCATCACGATGCCGGGCAGCGGCAATGCCACCAGCGCACCGATGAGCGAGTTGCGGAGCATCTTCCGGCGCGAGAAGCCTGACTCTTCGTCGGCCTGCGCAAAGATTTCGCTGACCCGCTGGCGAGTTGCCGGGCTGGCGGCGATCGGGTGCCGCGCCTCGGCCATCTCCTTGTCCTTCATGAGGTACTTCGCCCAGGCAACGGTGCCGATACCGAGCGTCAGCATGCTCAGGGCGATGCCGAGACCGAGGAAGAAGTTATTACCGCGTACCGAGGTGATGTCGTTGCGGTCGATCGGCCAAGCGAAGTAGGCGACCGTCGCAAAGAGTGCCGAAGCGAGCGACACCCAGAACAGGACGGTGATTACGCGCTCAGCGTTCTTTTCTTTCTTGGGGTCCGTGTCGGTTACCCGCTCGTGGTGGTCGGGCAGTCCGGGGTTCGTGAACTCGCTATCCGCCAGGATTGCGGCCCCCGAACTCACCGACCGGTCCGACGAATGGGCGGTGCGAAGCTCCCCGCCGTGTTCGTCTTGAGCCATGAGGAATTCCCTTTCTAGAAGGAGGTGCAGCAGAAATCAGAAGTTATGGGTTCGCGTTGCCTAGTTGGGGCGCGAGGTGAGCCAGATGGCGGCAGCGGCAGCGCCGCCAATACCGAAGATCCAGATGAACAGACCCTCAGCAACCGGGCCGATACCACCGAGGTTGTAGCCACCGATCGACGAGGTGTTGTCGGTCATCCAACGGATCGAGGCGATGATGTCGCGCTTGTCTTCGGGGCTGAGGTTCGCGTCGTTGAACACCGGCATGTTCTGGGGGCCGGTGACCATGGCCTCGTAGAGGTGAACCGGGTCGACGGTTTGCAGCTCGGGGGCGAACTTACCCTCAGTGAGCGCACCACCGGCGGCGCCAACGTTGTGGCACATGGCGCAGTTGATGCGGAAGATTTCGGCGCCGTGGGCGATGTCAGCTTCCGACTCGGTCAACCACTGACGGCTGGGGATGGTTGGGCCGGGAGCTAGCGATGCGACGTAGGCAGCCATCTGGTGAGTCTGTACCTCATCAAACTGCGGAGCCTTCTTCGGTGCCTGCGGACCGTGCATCTGCATCGGCATGCGACCGGTACCAACCTGGAAGTCGACTGCCGCCGCACCAACACCGACGAGGCTCGGGCCGTTCTCGGTGCCGACGGCGTTCATGCCGTGACAGGTAGCGCAGTTGGCGTTGAACAGCGACTCACCGGCGGCAATAGTCTGGGCGCTGTCTAGGGGGACAGCGGTGTCACCCTCAGCAGCGGTGACGGTGTCGACGGCCGCGTACGCACTGCCGGCAACCAGGAGGCCGATGCCGAGTAGCGCTGCGGAGGCGAGCGGTGTGCGGCGGCTGCGCTTGCGTGACTTCTTCGCAGCCTTCTTAGTGACGAGTGACATGTGGAGCTCTCCTGGCTACTAAGAAATGAACGGAAGGATGTAAATGACGAAGAACAGTCCGACCCACACAACGTCAACGAAGTGCCAGTAGTACGAGACCGCGATCGCCATCGATGCCTCGCGCTGGCCCATCCGACGCACGGCATACATGCGCACGATGGTGAGCAGGAACGCGAACAGACCGCCGATCACGTGGAGACCGTGGAAGCCGGTGGTCATATAGAAGGCACTGGTGAAGGGGTTGAGGTTGAATACGTAACCCTCGGAGACGAGCGTGGCGTACTCAAAAATCTGTCCAGCAACGAATACCGAACCGAGGAAAAAGGTGATGTAGAACCACTCGATTACCCCGAGACGACCATTCTCACGGAAACGCTGTCCGCGTTCGGCGGCAGCAACGCCGAACTGGCAGGTGACTGAGCTGGACACCAGGATGAGCGTGTTGATCGTAGAGAACGGAATGTTCATCACGTCGTGTCCGGCCACGAACTGCTCTGGCGCCATCGCGCGGAGCGTGAAGTAGATCGCGAATAGCCCCGCGAAGAACATAACTTCCGAGCCGAGCCAGACGATCGTGCCGATCGCAAGGGTATTTGGACGATGGACGCGCGGAGCGCCTGAAATGGATGTTGCTGAAGTCACCTGTCCATTATGACCGATTTCTCAGTTTGGCCAAGTTTCGACGCGACTCGCGTTAGAAAACCGTGTGATGGTTCTGCCTGATCAACCGCATTTAGCGGCTAATGAGGCGGCGTACACTGATGCCCATGACGCAACTTCAGACTTGGCCCGAGATGATCGAATCGCTGCTGCGCGGCGAAGACCTGTCGGTAGCCCAGGCAACCTGGGCTATGGAGCAAATCATGACCGGTGAAGTATCGGATGCTTCGCTGGCCGGTTGGCTGATCGCCTTGCGCGCCAAGGGTGAGACGGTAGAAGAGGTTGTTGGTTTTCGCGATGCCATCCTCGCCAATGCGGCGCCGATTGACATTACGCCGTGGGCGGTCGACATCGTTGGCACCGGTGGCGACATGGTTGGCACCGTGAACGTATCGACCATGTCGGCGATGGTGATCGCAGGTTCTGGTGTGCCGGTTATTAAACACGGTGGCGGTGCCGCGTCGGCCAAATCTGGCGCGACCGATGTACTCACCGCGCTCGGCGCTCGTCACGGCAATAATTCGACTGAGCTCAGCCAGGTGTTCGAAGAAACGGGGATGACCTTCCTCGCCGCTCCGCTTTTTCACCCCGGATTCCGGCACGTGGCACCTGTGCGCAAACAGCTGGGTGTGTCGACCATCTTTAACTATCTAGGCCCACTCACTAACCCATCCCGCGCCGAAGCCAGTGCCGTTGGCTGTGCCAAGCGCGAGGGGATTCCGCTCGTTGTGGGTGTATTCCGCACTCGTGGTGCGGCGGCACTGGTATTCCGCGGTGACGATGGGCTGGATGAATTGACGGTCACGGGCTACTCGCGCATCTGGGAGGTTTGCCGCGGGGATGTATCCGAACACGATATTCATCCACGGGACGTTGGCCTGGGTACCTATCGGATGCAAGAACTCATCGGCGGCACGCCGGAAGAGAATGCGCAGATATTGCGTGACACGCTCGCCGGAAACGTTGAGGGCGCAATTTTGGACATTGTGCTGTTGAACGCCGCCGCCGGCATGGTCGCCTTTGATCTGGCTCGCAACCCCGATAGCGTGGAAGAACCCATCCGCGATCGATTGATCGCAAAGATAGCTGTGGCCCGCGACACGATTGAGTCGGGGCGCGCGCTGACACAGCTTGAACGGTTCGTCGCCGCCACCCAGAACTACAGCGGGAACTAGTGAAGCTTTTTCGACGTCGCGAGCGGCGCGATGATGATATCTATCGCATTCGTGCCTATGAGGTGCGTGGCGAACCCCGCGAGCTGATGCGGCCTATTTTTTGGGTGACGCTTATCGCCTGGCTGCTGTCATTTTTTCTGTTTTATTTCGGCACTGGGATGCTCGAATTTCAGCTGCAGCGGGTTGGCTTCGTGTCGGTGCTGCTGGGTTGGGTAGTGATGTCGGTGGCAATGGCGGCCGGGTATGCGTTCGGCTATCGAATAATGCTCGCGCTCACTGCCGGTAGCAGGATGTTCGGTGAACGCGAGATCACCAGGCTCAGCATTGGGGATGCGTTTGCTAGCGCCTGTGGCGGGCTCGTAATTAGCGCTCTGCCCGCAATCACCGTCTCGGAACTGTTCCTGTTTTTCACCTGGGTGATGGTGGTGGGTGTGTGTTTCACGTTTTCGCAGCTGCAGCCGCGTTACGTCGCCCGCTGGCGTGAAATTGCGGAGACCCGCGGGCATTGACCCGTGCTTTCAGCATCAGCTCGCGGCAGTGCATGATAATAGTGACTAGAGACCGAGGTGACAGCGAGAAGGAGTGCGAATGTTTGAATTGGGTTTTTTGTCGTGGATCATCGTGGGTGTAATTGTCGGGCTCATTGCATCGGCAATTATGAAACAGAGCTATCCCTGGTGGCTCACGCTTGTGCTGGGCATCCTGGGTGCTGCACTCGGCGGGTTTCTCGCCGGGCTGCTGCTGCCGGGTGATGCAAATTGGGGATTCTGGAACCCCTTCATGTGGATCTTCTCGACGCTCGGTGCGGTCATTGTGATGGCACTCGTCGGTGCCGCTGGGAAGCGGCAAAAACGCTAGGTAGTCTGCGTGCCGGTAATGTCCCGCGTGGTGGCCCTTGCGCCACACGCGGGACTATTCGTTCATGTCGTCTCAATGACACGGTCATCTGAACTAAAAAATACTGACGCTGCGGTCAGGATTACGCGCAAGGATGCGTAAAGTGTCAGTAGGCATGGTTCACAACAAAGGAGTTTAAGTGGCCGAGGCATACATCATCGATGGTGTTCGCACTCCGGTGGGTCGATACGGCGGTGCGCTCGCACCGGTGCGCCCCGACGATCTGGCGGCGCTGGTCATTCGCGAAGTTATTGAACGCGCAAAGATCAACCCAGAGCACGTCGATGAGGTGATTTTCGGAAATGCCAACGGTGCCGGCGAAGAAAACCGCAACGTGGCACGAATGGCGTGGTTGCTGGCCGGAATGCCGCTGAACGTCCCTGGTTATACCGTCAACCGGCTCTGTGCATCCGGTATGACCGCGATCGTTTCGGCCGCTCAGGCGATTAAGGCCGGCGACGCAGATCTTGTGGTTGTCGGCGGCGTCGAGTCGATGAGTCGAGCGCCGTGGGTTGTCGAAAAGCCTGCCAAAGCGTGGGCCAAACCGGGTGAATCATTTGATACCTCTATCGGCTGGCGTTTCCCGAACCCGAAGTTTGCCGAGGGTGAACTCAACCGAAACGGCAAGATGCTGTATTCGATGCCCGAAACCGCTGAAGAAGTCGCCGAAGTTTTTCAGGTGAGTCGCGAGGATGCCGACGCCTTCGCAGTGCGTTCACATGAGCTTGCCTTCGATGCCATTCACGGTGGTCGCTTCCACAATGAAATCGTGCCCGTTGAGGTTCCGGGCCGTAAGGGCCAGGTGACCGTGGTCGACACCGATGAAGGGCCGAGGGAAGGAACCACGATGGAGGTGCTCGCAGGTCTGCGCCCGGTGGTTAAGCCCGGAGGAGTCGTGACTGCCGGTAACTCGTCGTCGCTCAACGACGGAGCCTCGGCGCTCGTGATTGCGTCGGCGGCGGCAGTCAAAAATTATGGGCTCACACCCCGCGCTCGTATCGTGCGGGGTGCTGCGGCCGGTCTTGAACCCGAGATCATGGGCATCGGGCCCGTTCCCGCAACCCGCAAGGTGCTCGATCGTGCCGGCTGGTCGGTGGCCGACCTCGGTGCCGTCGAACTCAACGAGGCATTTGCCACCCAGTCGCTCGTGTGCATCGATCAACTCGGTCTCGAGCCGGAAATTGTCAACCGCAACGGTGGTGCAATCGCGCTCGGTCACCCACTGGGATCCTCGGGATCACGTATTGCTATTACGCTGCTCAACCGCATGGAGCAGGAGGGCGCCGAGCGGGGCCTTGCCACCATGTGTATCGGTGTGGGCCAGGGGCAGGCAGTACTACTGGAGGCGGTCAAATGAGCGTCGAGACACTCAACGAAATCCAGTGGGAACGCCTGCGGGTAACCGTCGGTGCCGATCGTGTTGAGGTTATTCTCGATCATGCCGCCACTCGCAACGCCATCGATCAGCAGATGGTCGATGAGTTGCATGTGGTTTGCGCCGAACTTGAGCGCGATCCGTGCACGCTGATCCTTGCCGGGGCCAACGGGCTGTTCGCCTCGGGCGCGGATATTGCGCAGCTAAAAGAACGCCGTCGAGACGATGCCCTCGCCGGCATCAACTCAACGATTTTTGATCGCATCGCGCGGTTACCAATGCCGGTGATCGCCGCGATGCAAAAATACGCGCTCGGTGGCGGCGCAGAACTCGGCTACGCGGCTGATTTTCGTATCGCCACACCCGACATCAAGATCGGCAACCCCGAAACCGCGCTCGGCATTCTTGCGGCTGCCGGTGCCACGTGGCGCCTGCGTGAGCTAGTTGGCGAGCCCCTTGCCAAAGAAATCTTGCTCGCGGGCCGGCAACTCACCGCCAGTGAGGCACTCGCCTGTGGCCTCATCACCGAGGTGCACGAGGCCGACGAATTGCTACCGGCAGCACACGCGCTAGCCGATCGCATCGGTAAGCAGGATCCGCTGGCCGTGCGCATCACCAAAGCGGTCTTCCACACCCCGCGCGAGGCTCACCCCGTTATTGACACGCTCGCCCAGGGCATCCTTTTTGAATCGGAAGCAAAATTCGAGCGGATGCAGGGATTTCTCGACCAGCGCGCTGCCCGCAAAGCACAGCGCGAGGCGGAGCGAGCCGCCGCAAACGAATCGAACGCACAGGAGAGTTGAGCCATGTCTGATCTGACCAAGATTCCCGACCACGTTGGCGTTATCGGCGGTGGCCGCATGGGTGGGGGCATCGCCCACGCCTTCCTCATGGCCGGCAGTCGTGTCACCGTCATCGAGCGTGAACCCATTGCGCTGCAGGCGGCAGTGGAACGTATTGAACGATCGGTGGCGAAATCGATCGAACTTGGCGCCGTCGACGCAAACCTCGACGAGGTCAGGCAGCGGCTGAAGGTGGTGCTCGATTACAACCAGCTGCATGATTGCGGGCTCGTGGTTGAAGCCGTGTTCGAAGACTTCGATGTCAAGATTGAGGCGCTCACCGCGGCAGAAGCTGTGCTCGGCGATCAGGCCGTATTGGCATCGAACACCTCGTCGATCTCGCTCGCTGATCTGGCCGAACCCCTCAAACGGCCAGAGCGCTTTTTGGGGCTGCACTTTTTTAACCCGGTGCCGGCCTCGAAACTCATCGAAGTCGTGGTTGCGCCGAAGACCAGACAGGATGTTGTTGAAGCAGCACCCCGGTGGGTGGAGCAGCTCGCCAAAACCCCCGTGGTCGTGAAAGACTCGCCGGGCTTTGCATCCTCACGCCTCGGGGTGGCCATAGCGCTGGAAGCGATCCGCATGGTTGAAGAAGGTGTCGCCAGCGCCCAAGACATCGACGCGGCCATGGAGCTTGGCTACCGCCACCCGCAGGGGCCGCTGAAAACCACCGACATTGTCGGCCTCGACGTGCGTCTCGGTATCGCCGAGTACCTCTCAGAACACCTGGGCGAACGGTTCGCGCCGCCGCTGTTGCTGCGCGAAATGGTCGAGCGCGGAGAGCTTGGCCGCAAGAGCGGTAAAGGGTTCTATGACTGGACCTAACGCACTACTGCGAGCCGGCATACTAATTCGCAATTATGGTCCGCAGTGTGCGCTTGATGCCTAGTTGTACTGACCGGAGAGGTTGGTCACGCGAGCGGATGGGGGTTGTCCCTTGAGTGCTGTGTGGGCTCGGTGGTGATTGTAGTGATGCAGCCAGGAATCGAAGGCCTCGACGCGTTGGGTTTCTGAGCTGTAGGGCTGGGCGTATGCCCATTCCTCGAGCATGATGCGGTTGAAGCGTTCGACCTTGCCGTTGGTCTGGGGCCGGTAGGGGCGGGTGCGTTTGTGGACGATGTCGTTGCCGAGGGCCTGTTTGAAGTCGTTGGAGCGGTAGCAGGCCCCGTTGTCGGTCAGGACCCGCTTCACGGTGATCCCGAGGGAAGCGAAGTAGGTGTTGGCTCGTTTCCAGAACTCGGCGGCGGTTTCCTTCTTCTCATCGGTGAGGATCTCGCTGTAGGCCAGCCGTGAGTGGTCATCGACGGCGTTGTGGATGTAGGCGTAGCCGGGGCGCCGGTTGGTCGCGCTGCCGGTTTTGTTGCGGACACCGGCGTGGCGGCCCAAGACCTTGTGTCCGCCGCCGTCAGGGATGCGGCCGAGTTTCTTGATGTCGACGTGGATGAGGTCACCGGCAGCGGCGTGTTCGTAGCTGCGTCGCTGCGCTCGGGAGGTCTTGATCCGGGTCCCCGTGGCGGGATCGGTCCATTTCAGGGGTGGGCAGCCGTAACGCCTGATGACCTTGCCGACGGTGGAGGGGTTCAACCCGAGGTGGTAGGCGATCCGGGCTGGTCCCCACCGTCGGGTGACCCGCAGCCCCACGACACGACGCTCGGTGCGTTGCGGTAGTTGCCCGTGGCATTTCCTGGGGCGAGACGACCGGTCGGTCATCCCTGCGGGGCCGTGATCGCGGTACCGCTGGGCCCACCGGCGGGCGGTGGTGGCTGAGACACCGAACCGTTCGGCGGCCCGGCGCAGAGGCCAGCCCCGATCCACGATCAGCTGAGCCAGGTGAAGACGTCCGGTCTCGGTCAAGATGGCATTACGGTGGGACATGGAAGACCTCTGTATGTGCGAGATGGCGGCTGTGGTAAGTCCCACACTCCAATCAGAGGTCTTCCCCTATGTCCAGCCGACCCGCCGCGCGTGCCTAACCTCCGTGGTCAGTACACC
This sequence comes from Gulosibacter sp. GYB002, assembly GCF_036577665.1. NCBI lineage: Bacteria > Bacillati > Actinomycetota > Actinomycetes > Micrococcales > Microbacteriaceae > Gulosibacter > Gulosibacter sp. GYB002. The sequence goes on from NZ_JARBDD010000004.1 coordinate 35,848, forward strand.
TAG